>CACXMX010000041.1 GCA_902768805.1 Oscillospiraceae bacterium | reverse complement strand
CAATTTCACTCGGCGACAGCGGAATATCACTGCGAAGCAATTATACTCGCCGCAGGCGAATATCAATGAAAAAAGCACGCTTTCGCGTGCTTTTTTCTGGTGGGGGCGGGTGGATTCGCCTGCTCTGCGGAGCAGGCCGCCTCGCGGCTCTGGAGTGCCCCCGGCACTCCATTCACTCCCGCTCGGTTCGAATCCATGTCTGGAAACCTAATACCAAAACAAGACCCGCACCATGCGGTGCAGGTCTTGTTTTGGTGGGGGCGGGTGGATTCGAACCACCGTAGGCATTGCCAGCAGATTTACAGTCTGTCCCCTTTGGCCACTCGGGAACACCCCCATATATATGGCCGTCGTTTCCCTCAAATCGAAGCCCAACGGAGTGGGTTCGATTTGAAAAGGAGGAGCAGCGGAGGGAGCGAGCTTTTGAGCCCGCGAAGAAGCGAGACGATCCGCAGCTTGCGACGACGTTTGGAGCTGGTGGACGGATTCGAACCCCCGACCTGCTGATTACAAATCAGCTGCTCTACCGGCTGAGCTACACCAGCAGGAAATCCAGCGGACGTTATAATAACAAAAACAAAAGGGTTTGTCAACTGTTAAATTCCCGGATCCCGGCGCTTTGAAAAAGCCGGGATCCGGGACGTAGATGCGCGAAGAGAGCGGTATTATTCCGCGGGCTCTTCGGTGATCTCTACGGTGATGTCTTCTTCTTTCTTATCTTCGGCACAGCAGTCCTCGCCGTCCTTCTTCTCGTCATCGGCGCAGCAGCAGTCTTCGCCGTCCTTTTTCTCGTCATCGGCGCAGCAGTCCTCGCCGTCCTTCTTCTCGTCGTCGGCGCAGCAGCAGTCCCCGTCGTCCTTCTTCTCGTTTTCGCAGCCCTCGCAGGTCTCCTTCTCGCAGCTCTCGCAGGGCTCTTCGGCAGAGACGACCTCGTCGAAATCGGGCTCCTCGGCGGGCTTGAAGGAGTCCTTCAGCTCATCCAGCTCGCCCTGAATGCTCTCAAGCCTGCCCTTGATGGCGCTGATCTCGGCGCACAGCTGAGCGGCCAGCCCCTCGGCGGAATCCTTGCTCTCTTCGTAGAAGGCTTTGCCCAGCTCCAGGAACGCCTTTTCCAGGCTGCCCTTCTCGGTGTTGAGATCCATGGTGAGTTTCGCAAGACGGGCCGCGTCCTTGGTTTTGTCCGCGGCGACGCCGGCGACCTCGGCGCCCTTTTCCTTGATGGTGTTGAGCAGGCCTTTGATCTGATTGAAATTGAAAGCCATAATGATAACCTCCCAAAAGATCGATTTGATGATTCGTAAATATATCTGTACCGGCCGCGTCAGCCGGCCGGACGGATAACGGACATGGCGGCTCGCTCCGGAGTGACGGCGGAGCACAGGAACTCCGCGGCCTCCTCCGCGGTAAAGCCCTGCAGCAGATCGAAGACATCCAGCGCGTTCCAGCCGTCCATGCAGCCGCGGAAGAGAGCGCCGGCGTAACCGCTGAACCGGTCCAGACCTCCGAGCTCCATTCCGTAGCGGGCGCGGCGGCAGCGCTCAAAGGCCGCGGCGTCCGGCCCCCGATGGGAGACGCGGTCGATACGCTCAAACAGCGCGTCGGCGACAGCCTCGGGATCGCGGCTTTCCCCGGCGATGAGCATCGTCATGGCGCCGGCTGCGTCGTCCACCTCAAAGCCGAAATCGCGGCTCAGCAGGCCCTGAGCGTAAAGGTCGTTGTATAATCCGGAGGACGGCCCGGCCAGCCTGTCCAGCGCCAGCTCGGCCAAAAGACGGAAGCGCAGCCGATCCGCCCCGCTCTTCGGCGCGTCCAGCTTGACGCCCATGTAGAAGATGGGCTGAGCCACCTCCATTTCCCGCTCGGAGCGGCGCTCGGCGGGCAGGGGAGATTCCGGCTCTCCGTAATCCCGGTTGGGCTGTTCGCCCGGTTGGGAGGGAAGGATCCGCTCCGCGGCCGCTATGACGGCCTCGGGATCCACGTCCCCCACGCAGCAGAGCACCATGTTGGATGGATTATAAAACACCTTATGGCAGTTGTAAAGCGTCTCGGGCGTGATGGAGGCGATGCTCTCCACCGTACCGGCCACGTTCTCGCGGACGGGGTGATGCGCGTACAGGATCTCCATCAGCCGGTAATAGCCCACGGAGCCGGGGCTGTTCTCATACATGCGGATCTCCTGAGCGATAATGCCCTGCTCCTTGCGTACGCTCTCCTCGGTATAGTACGGGGTGGATACGTAGTTCAGCAGCGTGTCAAGGTTAACATAAAAATTATCCGTACAGGTGAAATGATAGGCGGTCACAGCGCTGCCGGTGTAGGCGTTGGGCGAGGCGCCGCGGGCGGAGAGCTCGGCGAGAACGTTGCTGCCGTCGGGCATGTCGAACATTTTGTGCTCCAGAAAATGGGCGATGCCCGCCGGCGTGTCGATCCAGCGGTCCCCAAGCCGGAAACGGCGGTCCGCCCCGCCGTAGCGCGTGGCGAAGATGGCGTGAGCGCGCCGGAACCCGGGCTTGGGCGCGACAAGGATCCTCAGACCGTTGGACAGTGTATGGCGGACAAGAGTCTCTCCCAGAGCGGGATAATTCAGTGTTTCCATCAGGCGTCCTCCCCTTTGAGAAAGAATACGGCGTCCGCTTCCACGCCCCGGGCTATCTCCGCGACACTCTCGGCAGTGACATCCTCCGCCAGAGCGGCCATATCGTCGGGAGAGGCGTCCGTGCCCCGGATGACCTGCCGAAGGTAGAAATCCTCCAGAGCGGCGGGGCTGTCGGGGATCTGGCGCAGGGAATTGGCTACGGCCTTTTTTGCGGCGGAGAGCTCGGCCTCGGTGATGTCGCCCGCGCGCATGGCGTCCAGCTGCGCGTCGATCTCGTTCCGGGCGGGCTCGTATTTGTCGAAATCGATGCCGGAACTCACGGTCAGGATCCCTTTGAGAAGATCGGCCGAGGAGGACGCGTAATAGCACAGGCTCAGCCGTTCGCGCACGTTGGTGAACAGCTTGGAGGTCGCGCATCCGCCGAACACGGCGTTGAACACGCGGATGGCGGCTTCGTCCGGGTCGAGCATGCAGCTGCCCAGACGGTAACCCATGGCCAGAACGCCCTGGGTGACGTCCATCTCCTCCGTGAAGACTCTGGGCTCCGCCTCCACAGCGTTCATGCGCACATCGGTACCGAGCTCAAGGTCGATATCGCCCCGGGGCAGCAGGAGCATGGCGCTGCGGATCATCTCGGCCACCTCGTCGCCGCTGCGGCTCCCGCAGTAGAAAAACTCCATGGGGGAGGAGGCCAGCGTGGCGCGGTAGTCCTTGGTGAGGCGTACATAATGGAGGTTTTCCGCTTCGTCCGCGCCGCCCAGAGCGCTCACGGCGTAGGGCTCGTAGGCGCACATGTTCTCTATAAGCCGGCGGACGGCCCAGCTTCTGCGGTCGTTGCGCAGGGACTCGATCCTCTCAAGCAGCTTTTCCCGCTCGCTGTCCACATACTCGGGCAGGAACAGGCCGCCGCGGGTGTTGGGATTGAGCCACAGCTCGCCGATCAGCGCGATCACGTTCTCCAGCTCGCCGCTCTCGGGCAGATACCGGTCTTCCGGAAAATCCGAGAGGAAGCCCACCGCGTGGATCTCTCCCAGCTTGCGCACGCGCGGCTCCACAGCCGCTCCGTAAAGACCGTCCAGCCGGGCGGAGATCGCGCGCATATCGGTGAGCGAAGCGGTGCCCCGGCGGAGGACATAGGGGATCGCCGCATTTTCCGCGGCAGTTTCCCGGTCCAACTGAGTCAGAAGCGTGGCGCTCAGGCACCCGGTTTTGAATTTGTCGGTTCGAAGAGCCGTGAGCCACACACAGGGGGCCAGCTCCGTGCGGAAATAATCCATAATGCGTCCCATGCCTTTGTGTTTGATAAAATTATTATAGCACCTCGCCGCACCGTTTCATAGAGAAAAAATGAGGAAGTTTTTCCTTCCGAAAGAGGAAAAATCCCCCGGCCCGCTCGGTTGACTTTGGACCTGCCATCGGATACAATGACCGCGACAAAAACGCCCTCGGGCGGGAATGGGGAACGATATGGATCTGGGAACCTTAAAACGTAAAATGGACGAGGCGCATTATATCTACGATGATACGCTTATCACGGTGCTGTATGTGGCGCTGCGGCTGAACCGGCCTCTGCTGATAGAGGGCGCCGCCGGCGTGGGAAAAACCGAGATCGCCAAGGTCATGGCGTCCGCGCTCGGCCGCGAACTGGTGCGCATGCAGTGCTACGAGGGCCTCGACGAGAGCAAGTCCCTCTACGAGTGGAACTATCAGAAGCAGCTGCTGTCCATTCAGGTGAACATGGGCCGCAAGGACAGCGACGAGCTGACCCGTTCGCTGTTCGGCGACGAGTATCTGCTGGAGCGTCCGCTGCTCAAATCTATCCGCTCTCCGGAGCCGGTGGTGCTGCTCATCGACGAGATCGACAAATCCGACGAGGAGTTCGAGGCCTTCCTGCTCGAACTGCTGAGCGACATGCAGGTCTCCATTCCCGAGATCGGAACGATCCGCGCAACCTCGATCCCCTTCGTGGTGCTCACGTCCAACCGTGCCCGTCCCATTTCCGACGCCCTGCGGCGACGCTGCGCCTATCTCTATATCGAATACCCCGACGCCGAGAAGGAGCTGGCCATCCTGCGGGCACGGCTGCCCCATGTGGATGAGGGGCTGGCTGTGCAGATCGTCAGCGCCGTGCAGAAGTTCCGCTCCAGCGAAGCCATACTGAAAAAACCGTCCATCGCCGAGACGCTGGACTGGGCGCAGGCGCTGGAGGCGCTGGGCGTGCGGGAGCTGACGCCCGAGATCATGCGCGGGACGGTGGGCTTCGTACTCAAAAACAACGAGGACATCGATATGCTCGACGAGATCCTGGGCACGGAAGAGTGCTCCGATCCCGACTGCTCCGGCGACCACGAAAACTGCGAGCACAGCCACGAGCACCATCATCACCATCACCATGGCTGATCTGGATTTAGGGGTATACCTGGAGAAGCTCGCCCTATTCGGGCGCATACTGCGGCAGGAGGGACTGGACATCACGCCCAACGAGACCGCCGACGCCGTGCGCATCCTGATGGAGCTGGGCTTTGACGACCGCACCGTTGTAAAAACCGCGCTGCGCACCGTTTACGCCAAGTCGCGGGACGAGCAGCTGCGCTTCGACCGCATCTTCGACAGCTTTTTCCTCAGCGAGGACGCCATCCGCGCTTTGGACAAAAAGCACACCGAACAGGAGCTCGAGCACGCCAAAGCCGTGGAGCAGGCGGAGCGGGAGCTTCAGGGCGAGGCGGACTCGCTGTTCTACAACGAGGCGCAGAAGGAGGCGTACGCCTCTCTCACCGAGGAGGAAAAGCAGCGCCTGCAGAACATGAAGGACCGTTTCATGGGCCCGGATTCCCGCAATCCGGAGCTCTACGCCAACATGATCCACTCGGTGTTCGCCCGCTCGCTGATGGAACAGCAGATGATGCTCGAGGACGCGGCCGCTGCCGGGCAGATGGCGATCGACCCCGAGGTGGGACTGCTGTTTCGGGATATTTCGCAGTTCGAGGACAGCGAGATCCCCAAAGCCGTCTATTACATCCAGGACATCGCCAAGCGGATCAACGGCGAGCTTACGCAGAAGCGAAAGCGTTCGGGCCGCGCCGCCGCGCTGGACTTCCGGCGCACGATCCGCAAGGGCCTGGAGACCGGTGGCAATTTTTACCGTCTGGCCTATCGCCGCCGCCGTATGAGAAAAAAGCAGATCGTGGTGCTGTGCGACGTATCCGGCTCCATGATCCAGTTTTCGGAGTTTGTGCTGCGCTTTATCCAGTCGCTCAACCAGGCCTCCGGAAGCTCCCGAGTATTTCTGTTTTCCGAGGAGCTGCGCGAGGCGGACGCCTTCCATCTGCAGAACATGGATCTGTTTCGCGACTACGTACGGGAATCGGGCGTGTACGGCCGTGGGACGGACCTGGGCTCGGCGCTCAACAAGCTCAACGAGGAAAAGCCCCCGGTCCTGTCTCCGGCGACCATGCTGCTTATCGTGTCCGACGCCAAAACCGTGAATGTGCCGCTGGCCGTTCACGAGCTGCTCAGAGCGCGGTCCCGGGCCGGAAAGGTATTCTGGCTCAATCCGATACCGGAGCGCCGCTGGAAGTATCTCAATTCCAGCCAGACCATGGCGGAGCTGTGCACAATGATCTCGTGCAGCACTCTGGCAGAGCTGGGAGCGGCCTGCCGCCGGCTGGCTTTCTCATAAAAAAGGAGAAAAACCGCCATGACCATCGATCCGACCCGATATTCCGGACCGCCGGCAGAGCCGCGATCGGAACAGGAGAACGCCATATACGCCCGGCTCACCGAACTGGGCATCCCCTTTTACAGAGTCGACCATGAGCACGCCGACACCATGGAGGACTGCCTGGCCATCGAGAAGGTGCTGGGCGGGAAGATCTGCAAAAACCTGTTTTTGTGCAACCGGCAGGGCACTCGGTTTTATCTTCTCATGATGCCGGGCGACAAGCCGTTTAAGACCAAATATCTCTCCGCTCAACTGGGCTGCGCGCGGCTCTCCTTTGCCGACGCCGGACATATGGCGGAGTATCTGCGCACGGTCCCGGGCTCTGTATCGGCGCTGGAGCTGTTGTTTGACTCCGAAGGAAAGGTGCAGCTGGTTATCGACAGAGATCTTCTCAGCGACGACACGGTCAGCGGTCATCCCGGCTTCTCCACGTCCACGGTGCGGCTCTCCCGCGACGACATGCTGCGCTATGTCCGCGCCGCGGGGCATGAACCGACCGTCGTGGACCTTCCCCGTGAGATCGAGTGAGATCCGCCCTTCCGCACCGTCGCATGAACGAAAAAACGCCTGTGGGCAAGCCCGCAGGCGTTTTCTCTGTCCTAAATAATCTCGTTGAGGGGACGGGCGTTGAAGGTCTTGCCCGTTACGGCGCGGACGGCGTTGTTCACGGCGATCAGGTTGGGACGGTCCCTTTCCTCCACATCGATGTGCCAGACCTTGCGAAGCTTTTTCTCTCCCCGGCCCCACAGACGCGGGTCCCAGGGCGAATGGCCGAATACGGGGTATTCCGCCGTGGTCCACACGCGGTAGCGCAGTTCCAGGGCCGAAAGCCGTGTTTCCACGCGGCGGAACTCCTCCGCGTCCTTGCCGATATATACGGTGATCTCCTTCGGTCTGCGCAGAGTGATCATTTTTCCCGCCCCCTTTCCGTATGTTTACGACTGTATTATAACGACGGCTCGGCGCGTTTGCAACGAAAAAGCGATCCGCGCCTTGTCGGAACGGAAAAAGAGTGCTATGCTTGTCCGGAACAAAAATGCGACAGGAGGAGACCCATATGCCCTGCACGACTCTGCTGGTGGGAAAGAAAGCCAGCAACGACAACTCCACCATGATCTCCCGTACCGACGACGGACATTTCGACGTGAAAAAGATGATCGTGGTGGAACCCAAGGATCAGAAAAGGAAATACAGAAGCGTGATCTCTCACGTGGAGATCGACCTGCCCGATGATCCGATGCGCTACACCGCCTGCCCCAGCGTAGACCCGAAAAACGGCATCTGGGCAGCCACGGGCATCAACGCCGCCAATGTGGGCATGACCGCCACCGAGACCATCACCTCCAATCCGCGGGTGCTCGCGGCCGATCCCCTCGTGGTGTATAAAAAGGCGGAAAAGCGCGGCGAAAAGGACATGCCCGGCGGCATCGGCGAAGAGGATATCGTGGTGCTGGTGCTCCCCTATATCCGGTCCGCCCGCGAGGGCGTGGAGCGCCTGGGCGCGCTGCTGGAGCGTTACGGCACCTATGAGTCCAACGGCATAGCCTTCAACGACGAGAACGAGGTATGGTGGCTGGAGACCATCGGCGGCCATCACTGGATGGCCCGGAGGGTGCCGGACGACCGCGTGGTGATCATGCCCAACCAGTTCGGCATGGACGGCTTTGATATGGACGATGCCTTCGGTGAGAAGCGGGAGAATCTCTGCTCGGCCGATCTGCGCGAGTTCATCGCGGAAAACAGGCTCGACTGCAACCAAAACGGCGTTTTCAATCCCCGCGACGTATTCGGGTCCCACTCCGACATGGACCATATCTACAACACGCCCCGAGCCTGGTTCATCGGACGGTATCTTACCCCGTGGTCCCACCGCTGGGACGGGGAGAACGCCGAATTCACGCCCGAGAGCGACAACATCCCCTGGTCGGTGGTGCCCGACCGCAAGGTCACGGTGGAGGATGTGAAGTACGCGCTGTCCGGCTATTACCAGGGCACCCCCTACAATCCCTACGCGAGCCACGACACGGGGAAGAGGGGCGTCTACCGTTCCATCGGCATCAACCGCACCGGCGTCACCTCCGTGTGCCAGATCCGTTCCGACGCGCCCGGGGCCATCCGCGGACTGGAGTGGATCTGCTTTGGCTCCACGGCCTTCAGCGCGCTGCTGCCTGTGTATCCCAATGTGCCTAAGATGCCCAAATACCTCAGCGACGTCACGCTCGACGTCTCCACGGAGAACTTTTACTGGGGCAGCCGCCTGATCGACGTGCTGGCCGATCACGATTACGGCGCCAACATCCAGCAGATCGAACGCTATCAGAGCGCTGTGATGACCAACGGCCGCCGGATCGTACTCGAGTACGACCGGAAAATGGCCGAAACCGGAGACTTCTCCCTGGCCTCCGAAGCCAATGAGAAGCTCTGCGCCATGGCGAAGGAACAGACCACGGACACATTGAACAAGGTCCTTCTGGAATCCAGCGTGCATATGAAAAACGGCTACAACAGAGCCGACAACTGAACAACCCGAAGCAGCGGGCGCCGCGGGGATCCGATCCCCGCGGCGCCCGCCGTTATCAGTATTTCTCGTAGCTCTCCTCGGGACTGCCTGCGGGGAGAACGAAGCCGCACGCGCATTTCTCGTCGGCTTTCAGGGTCCCGGTCACGCCCGGGGGGCCCTCCATCATAACGAACACCTCCACCGGGCGCCCGCATTTCGGGCAGAGAACCTCGGTGAGGCGCGGCGTGTGCTTGCCCTCATGGCAGCCGTCCAGCAGCTCCATGTTGTTTCCTCCGAATTTGCGCATAGGATCCTCCTTTACTCACCCAGCGGAGTCACGTCCGTCAGCGAGGCGTTCCCGTTAAGATCCCGGTAGATCCGGGCAAAGCAGTAACAGGGCTCGGCGTTGGGCGTGACGGCCCTGGCCAGGCAGAACACGCAGTAGTTCATGCCGGACACCACCTGCCGGCCGGTGACGGCTATGGGAAGGTACTCCGCGCCGAGCAGCTTTTCCGTCGCTTTGCCGAAGGCGGCCAGACCCTCGTCCTGCGATTCCGGCGCAGACCAGCCGCCCGCGAGCGTCCCGGCCGTTCCGCCGTTTTCGTCGAACCGTCCGTCCGGCGTCAGAGCTTTGATATCCGAGAGGGTGGCCTTCGCGTTCAGATCCTCATAAAGGATCACCACGGCGTAATAGGGCACGGCATCGGGCACGACCGCCGTCGCCCGGCAGAACAGAGCGTGGTTGTACCCGGCTACAAGCTGTCTGCCGAGATAAGCCACGGGCTCATAGTTTACTCCGACGACGCGTGCCATGGCCTCATTGAACAGAGTCCGGACCTCGCCGGTGATCTCGGGGGAGTCCGAAACGGTCCAGCCGCCCAGAATCCCCGGCCCGGGCAGATCGGGCTCTTCCGCGGGCTCCCCAGAGGAGGAAGAACCGCAGCCGGCAAGGATCGCGCACAGCAGCAGATACAGGATAAACAAGGTTTTCTTCAACGGTATTCTCTCCTTTTGCCGGGAACGGCCGCCGGACAGAGCGTCACAGCACGTTCCCGCTGTTTCGGCCCTGTTCCGCCTTCTCCAGAGGAAGCCAGTCATAGATGGCGTTTCGGATCCACGTGTCCCAGAAATCCCATTCATGGGCGCCGGGCCCGATTTTGAAGGTGACGGGGACGCCCTCTTCGCGGAAGAACGCCGCCAGCTTTTCGTTGGCGGGAAGAAGCGTGTCCTTGTCCCCGCAGGCCATGAAGATATCCGGGATCGGACAGCCTTCGGCCTTGAGCTCACGGAGCAGGACCTCCGGGTTCCGGTCGTTGGTCAGCGCGGCTTCCAGATCGCCGAAGCACGCCTCCGCGTAGTCGCGGCGCGCAATGAAAAACGGAACATCGTTGGTTTTTTCCAGATTCTCCTCCAGGATCAGAGCGGAGGAGAGAGCCACGATGCTGCCGAAGGTCTCGGCGTATTTCAGTCCGTTGCGCAGCGCGCCGTAGCCGCCCATGGACAGACCGCCTATAAAGGTGTCCTCCCGTTTCCGCGAGAGGGGGAACATCCTGCGCGTCTGCTCCACCAGCTCCCGGCCGACGAATTCGGCGTAATAATTGCCGCTCTCGGGATGGTCAAGATAAAACATGTTGTCACCGGAAGGCATCACCACGGCCAGATCGTTGTCCTCGGCAAAACGCTGGATCCTTGTTCCCGCGACCCAGTCCATGCAGCTGCCGAGCACGCCGTGGAGAAGATACAGGGTCTTATAGGGCTTGTCCTCTCTCACAGGCTGCCCGGGAAAGACCATTTTGTCGGTGGGGAGTATCACCGTCACCGGGACCGTGCGCCCCAGTGTCTGCGCCATCATGCTGACTTGGATCAGTGCCATTTCCGCATCCCTCTTTCCGTAAGACTTTTCATGCGTATATTATAGCGGACAGCGCCAGATTCCGCAATAAAAAAGCACGAAGGCGGCGCCTCCGGGACGAGAACGATCATCCCAAAGGCGCCGCCTCCGCGTTTTTCCGCCGCAGGGGCGCGCTTATTCCGCTTCCGCCCGGTCGGCCTCACGCGCGGCGTCGCGGTTGCGCAGATAGGCCTTCCATCCCAGCGCGAACACGATCAGCGCCATGGACTGGGGGATCAGGGCGCAGCGGAACATGGTCTCGTAGTTGCTGCGCGCCAGGATCATGCCGCCCAGCGTGGGCCCGAGGAAGTTGCCGATGTCCATCACGGTGTACAGCGTGTTGCTCGCCACGGCCCGGCGGGCGGACGGGACCGCCTGCATGGTCATGGACTGGGCTCCGGGACTTACGATACCGCCGCCTGTGGAGGCGCACAGCGCCGCGGCGATGATAAAGCGGATATCGGTGGCAAAGGATACGAGCAGGAACGCGGTCATGTACAGCGCCATGCCCGGCCAGATCGTGACGCCGGGGCCGTATTTGTCGGTAAGCTTGCCGGCGATCGGACGGGTGATGACCATGACGAAGGCGTTGACCGTAAAGTAAAGGCCGATGTTCTCAATGCCCTTATAGGCGCCGTAGGGGATGATATAGGTGGTGAGCAGCATGCCCGAGAGCATGAACATGCCCACGACGAAGGAGGGCATCAGAGCCTGGGGAGCGATGATGTTTTTATACCATACGCCCGTTTCTTTCCTGACCTCCCGCGTCTCGTCGAAATTGGGAAGGAACAGGCAGGGGATCACGCTCAGAAGGCTGAAGAAAGCGCTCATCAGGAAGATCGCCCTGAAGCCGCCGCCTTCGCCCCAGAGGTTGTTGCCGAAATTCAGCGCCCACACGCCGGCGCTCGGGCCGAGAGCCTGGGACACGATGCCGCTCAGTCCGAAAATGCCGATGCCCGAAGACATCTTTTCGTTGGGCAGGGAGGCGGACGCGATGGTGAACGACAGAGAACCGTAGAATGCCAGCTGGATGCCGTGGATCAGACGGAAGAGCACGAACAGCCCCACCGAGGGAAACAGCCCGTAGCATACGTTCACGATCAGACCCAGAGCGTAGGTGGCCGTCATCAGCTTTTTCTTGTTCAGCGTGGCCTGCATGGGCCCCGCAATCGGCCGCATGGCCAGACCCACGGCATAGTACAGGCCGGCGATCAGACCGGCCAGAGACGCGCCGACGCCCAGGTACGTCATATAGGTGGTCAGATAAGTGTTCACCGAGAACATTGCCATGTTGGCGAACACGTTGCACAGGGTGATCAGGATGAATCCCCTGGTCCAGATGGTGGCTTTTTTGGTTTGTGTCATTTGCGTTCGTCCTTATCCGTATCAGTATTCAAATCCGCTTTCTTCCCCCAGCGGCCGGTCCAGGAGCTCGGGGTGGGCGAATATATGCTTGGCCAGACGCAGGCTGCGGGCAAAGTAGAATCCGTCGGCAATGCGTTCGTCGAGTGTGGCGCCGATATCGATCACGTCGCGGATCTGCTCGCTGCCGTCGTCCATCAGCAGCTTTTCCTTATGCAGCGTGCCGACGGTGATCATGATGCTGTTGGTGCCGTAGTTGTTCAGATGATGGTAAACCGCCGGGCAGCGGATCGAACCCAGGTTGCTCAGAAACACCGAGGAATAGTTGGGATCGCCTTCGGTGAGCGCTTTGGGATTGACCCCCCAGAAGTCCAGCCAGCGGACCACGCGCACGAAGGCCGCAAGGAACAGCCGCGGCAGCTTCGCCAGCGAGTCCAGCAGCGCGTCGATCCCGCCGGTAGAGGTCTCGCTTTTGCGCATCTCGCGCACGTCTCCGGCGATCTTTCGGCTCACGTCGTCCAAGGTGTCGCCGTCGCCGGGTACGAACACCATCAGCGATTCGTCCGCTCCGTCGGCAAAACGGCGCTTGGCCACAAAACTCAGGCTGACCTCATCGCGCTCGAACATCCGCCAGCCCTGAATGAACCGGTTCATTTTGGGACGCTCCCGAACCATGCGCGCCATGACCGTTACAAAGCAGTGGAACACCGTGGTTTTGTATTCGGGGTGCAGAGCGTTCCTTTCCGCCAGCCACGCCGTGAGCTCGGTGGCGTCGATCGTGTCGTGCAGATATACCTCGCAGTCGGTGCGCTTGGGCATCAGGTAACTCATAATGGTCTGCAGCCCCGGAGCCTTGACCCAGCGGCCGTCCCGCCTGTCGCCCCACCGACGGGGGCTTTTGCTTCTTTCTTCTCCCATGATCTTCCTGTCCGTCAGATTATTTCAGCTGATTTATCGCGTTTTGCTTGAGCTGCTCGGCAGCCAGCTGATCTGCCTGGTTCGTCGCCTGCTGCACGGTGAGCTTTGTCCACAGGATGTCCCGGAACACAAAGTCCGTGATCGCGGCAAAGGGGATGGCCAGCATGATGCCCCATACGCCGAAAATGCGTCCGCCCACGATGACCGATACCAGCACCCACAGCGGGGGTACGCCCAGAGAGTCACCGAACAGATGGGGCTTGATGATATAGCCGTCGATGGTCTGCAGGATAACGGTGAATACAAGGAACCAGACCATGTGTCCGGGGTTGGCCAGCAGCAGGATGAACGCGCCGATGGCGCCGCCGATGATCGGGCCGAAGGTGGGCAGCAGATTCGTCAGACCCACAAACACGGATACCAGCACCCCATAGGGCATCCCGAACACGGTCATGAAAATGAAATTCGCCACGCCTACGATGAGGCCGTCGAACAGATCGCAGGCAATGTAGCTGATCAGGATCCGGTTGCACTGGCGGCCGACAAGGCTGAGACGGCGGAACTTCTGCTCATCCATATGCTGCCACATGGCTTTTTTGATGACTTCGAGCAGCTGTTCCTTGGACATCAGGAAATAGATCGCCAGAATAACACAGATCACGCCGTTGAAGAAGCCCTTGCCGATGTTTACCGAGGCGTCGAGCACGCGGCCTATGTTCTCCCGCAGAGTGAGCGCCAGCCTTTCCAGCATGCCCTCTCCGTACTGGATCAGTGTGGATATGTCCAGCTTAAACTTGCCGAAGGTGAGCACAGGCTGGTCAAAGGTGTCCTGCAGAGAGCGGACATATCCGCCGAGGTTGTTCACCAGAACGCGTACGCTCTCAAATACCTGCGGGATCAGAGTCAAAGCCAGCGTCACCAGAAAGGCGAGCAGCAGCAGCATCGCCACCACGAGAGAGACGAGACGCCGGCGCTTGTCCGAGGAGATCTTTTTGAATACCTTCTTCTCGAAAAAAACCACCAGAGCGTCGATCAGATAGGCGAGAATGATCCCGCCGAAGACCGGAGATATAAAGCCGAACACCACCGTTATCCCGTGCCAGATGTTTCCGATGTGGGACAGCAGCAGATAAACCACTACCGCCGAGCAGGTGGCGACAGTATACGGTATCCAGTTTTTACCCAGCATATCCTTATTGAATTTCATCGCGCCCAACCTCACAAAACAGGTATCCCTTACTATATCAAATGTGCGAGCGAATGACAACGAATTATTTGGAAAAAACACGGAAAAGCCTCACCGGCGTCAGCCGGCGAGGCTTTTCGTTCCGCGAACCCTGCGGGATCCGTCTGCGGGGGACCGGAGCGGCCCTTTCCTTACGGGTTCGGGCAGCCGGGGAAGGGAGGTTCAGCCCTTCTCGC
>CACXMX010000040.1 GCA_902768805.1 Oscillospiraceae bacterium | reverse complement strand
TTCCACCCGGGCTCCGTAGCTTCCTTCTGCGATGCGGCGCGACATGGCGGTAAGCGAGGCGATGGGTACGGTGATCGTGCGGATAAAGTACAGGTTTGAGAAGAAAACGATCAGCACGATGGCCAGTCCCAGGCCTCCGGCGAGCAACGACGCGGAAGAGACGGCCCGTGAGACGAGCTTCATGCTGGTGATATAGCGCATGACGCCGGCAACGGAGCCGTCCGCCGAGATGAGCGGCGCGGATACGGCGAATACGCTCTCTCCGGTGGAGCCGTGCTTGCCCTGCCAGGTGCTGATGCGGCGGGTCTGAATGGAGGTGCTCACGTCGTCGGAACCGTGGATGACTCCGGTGGAGAGCCCTGTGGAGGAGATCATGATCCTGCCGTCCGTGTCAAGAAACTGCAGTTCCAGGGATTCCCGGTCCTCAAAGTTCTCGGCGTAGTTATAGGCGCTGCGGTAAAATTCCGCGTAGGTGCGGTTCACATAGTCGGTAAAGAAGGAAGAAGCCGTCTCCGCTTTTGCCTGCAGAGAGGCGCGCAGCGCGGTGGTATAGTAGGCCCGCAGAGACAGGGAATAGGCGCAGACGGCCACGATCACCACGATCAGCACAAGACCCGTGCTCACGGCCAGACCGCGGGTGCGGATGGAATGGAAATGAAACGACTTGAGCCGCGACAGAAACTGCCGCGGCGTTCCGGTATCGCTGCGATCGTCGGTATCGCTCGGTGTATTCGGGACAGACTGCCCCTCCTGGCGGTTGTTCATGAATAACAAAGATCCTTATGATGAGATCAGAATCCCCACTTGTATCCGTAGCCCCACACCGTAGTGATGTATGTGGGCATGGTGGGATCGTCCTCGATCTTGATGCGGAGACGGCGGATGTTCACATCCACGATCTTCAGTTCTCCGAAATAATCACGGCCCCATACCTCATTGAGGATATCCTCGCGGGAGAGAGCCTTCCCGGGATTGTCCATAAAGAACTTGATGATGGAGTACTCTATCTGAGTGAGGCGCACGCGCTCGCCGTTTTTTTCCAGCGTGCGGTTGCGGGTGTTCAGGCGGAAAGGCCCCTGACGGATCTCGCCGGTATCTTCCGTGTCCTGCTCTCCGCCCGTACGGCGGAACAGAGCGTCGATCCTGGCCATCAGCTCGGCGGGGGAGAAGGGCTTCGTGACATAATCGTCGGCGCCGGTCATCAGCCCGGTGACCTTGTCCATCTCCTGGCTTTTGGCGGTGAGCATGATGATGCCGATCCGGGAATTGGAGGCGCGGATCCTGCGGCAGACCTCAAAGCCGTCGATATCCGGCAGCATGACGTCCAGCAGAGCGACGCGGATATCCGGGTGTCGGCGCAGCTGTTCCAAAGCCATTTCGCCGGTGTCGGCCTCAATGGGCTCGTAGCCGCTTCGCCGCAGGTTGATGACGACAAAAGCGCGGATATTGGCTTCGTCTTCCAATACCAGGATCTTTTTCAAAGCAATTCCCTCCATTTATACGGAACTTCAAACGTTCCAGTCGGAATAAATTCTGTGAAAACAGCTTGAGATCGTTTCGGGATCCATATCCGGTGTCAGGATCTGAGCGGAGTATACGGTGGAGCTCTCCTCCAGAAGCACGAACCGCCCCTCGAAACGGGCCCGTTCGCTGCGGTTTTCGCCGGTGATGGTGTATATGACGATCAGATCGTTGATGCTGCCGCCGGGATCGAGCCTGGAGAGGATCACCGCCCGCTCGCCGGGGACATCGTCCACCCTGCGCACCGTAAGACCGGTAGACCAGCCGTCGGGAAGGACCAGATACCAGCCGTCCGTAACGCTGTGATAGGTGGTGAGGACAAGTCCCGCGCGGCCGAAAGCGTCGTATTTGTACCAGGCTATGGACCAGAAAATACCGTTTCCCTGTGAGTATAGCTGCTGCGGATGCGGGATCTCGGTAATGCCGTCGCCGTCGATGTCCTGCGCGTAAACCAGACTGTACGATCTTCTCGTTTCCGAAACGCCGGTGCTTCGGTTCAGCGTCAGATTCACGAGCGAGCCCTCCCGGCAGGAGAGAACATCCGTAACGAGATCCCCGTTGTCCAGAAGCGACTCCGCCAGCAGAGCCGGGGTCCCGCCGGCGAGCATCACCACGGAGACGCGCTGCAGGGCGTAGATCCCGGAGGACAGCACGGCGGAAGCGGCCTGAGGCTCGCGGTCGGGGCGCAGCGTGATCATATCCGCCATATAGCTTCCCGTGCCCACATTCCGCAGCACCAGGAGCTCGTTGAGTCCGTCGCCGGTGAGATCGCCCACAGCGTATTCGCTGCAGTCCGAACTGAGCAGGAGCTCGCCGCTCCAGTTTTCGAGGCTGTATACCGACAGGATGTTCATATTGCCGGTCAGCTGCCAGGTGACGATCAGATCCGTCCGCCCGTCGGAGTCGAGGTCGGCGTAATCCACGCTCCCCACGGAGCGGCCCTCGCCGGTAAGGGTGAGTACCTTTCGGTACACGCTGTTCACCGAGAGATAGATGTGGATCTTCAGGGTGCCGTCCGGTCCTCGGAGAAATACAAGGGCTTCATCCATACCGTCTCCGTCCAGGTCGGTGAACTGCACGCTCTGCCGAAAGCTGCCCTGGATCGGAGCGGCAAACTCGCATCCGGAGGACAGCTCCTCATCGATCAGCTCCTGAAGCTGAAGATATTCCTCCGAAGGCTGGGGAGGAGAAAAATACTGGTCGATCCCGCCCGAATAACAGCCGCTCAGCAGCAGCACCGACAAGCTCAGCAGTGCGGGAAGAAGGGACCGCAAAAAACGATTCATATACATACTCCAAGAAGTCTATAAAAACGCAATACTATATTACCACATCTATCCCACACATGCAACAAAGAGTTGATTTATCCGAGAATCCGGCCGGAAACTGTAAAAATAATCACAGAATATATACGTAAAGTGCCGGAGAGGGAAACAAACCGCATTCGTACTTGAAATAAACCGATATCGGGATTATAATAAACGCGCTTCACAAGCCGGCGTGATGGAATTGGCAGACGTGCTGGACTCAAAATCCAGTCCTGGCAACAGGGTGCGGGTTCGACCCCCGCCGCCGGCACCAGGCGTCGTCGCAAGCTTCATATCGCTTGCGACGACTTTTTTGCTTCGCGCCAAAAGTCATCTCGCGCTCATTCCGCTGCTCCTCCTTTCCGGACCGGATCCGCTTCGCTGGGTTCTGATCCGGTTTTTATTTCTGTTTCCGCGGTTTGCGTAAGAGCCGCGAAAACTGCATATCCGTCGGGTCCTTCCTCCTTCTCCGGATCGAAACCGCTCCGCCGGGTTTCGATCCGGCTTTTCTTATTTACGATATGCAAAAGCACCGGAGACCCCGAATCATCGGAGCCCCGGTGCTTTCTGTCCGCAGTGATATTGTCCGCGCCGAAACTTGCGTCAGATATCCTTGTACAGCGCTATGAATTCTTCCAGACACAGGCCGTTGTCCGTGATATAGCGGGCGGCCTCCTCTCCGACGTAGCGGAAATGCCAGGATTCACCCATGACCTGCGTGATGTCTCTCTTTTCCACGGGGAAGCGGAGAATAAAGCCGTACTCCGCGCAATGCTCGCCCAGCCACTGAACCGTGGGGATGGAGGCGATGGAATCGTTTTTGATCTCATGATGGACATCCGTGATGTCGCAGCACAGAGCCAGCTGGTGCTCGCTGCATCCTGCCGGCATGGTAATGTAATGCCCGTTGGCGTCTTTGCCGTCGGTCACGCCGTTGTTGCGGCAGATCCTCTGGAAATTGGCCGCCTGATCGGTGTAACTGCGGTATCCCGAAGAGAGATACACCGGCAGCCCCGCCTGTTTGCAGGCCAGCGCCATGTTCAGCAGAGGCTGGGCGATGCGCGCGTCCACGGGAAGACGATAGGCGTTGTAATTGGTCTGGATATCCGTCTGAGAAACGGTCATGTCCAGATAGGCCAGCTGTTCGGGAACGTACTGACCGATGGAATGATCGCCGTTTACCAGCGTATACTCCCAGCTTTCGATGTCGATAGCCGGGGGAGCGGGGAGACCGAGAGCGGCGGCTCTTCCCGCGGGAGAGTCCGGGTCGGGAGTGGGCTCTTCGGTCGGCGTGGGTTCGGGCGTGGCGGTAGGCTCGGGCGTGGGGGTGACCTCCGCGGCCGGAGTGGGAAGGCCGCCCTCGGGTGTTGGGGTAGGTTCCGGAGTGGCCAGGGCCTCCTCAAGCGCGTTTTTGTCGGAGAGCCGTGTCGCGTCCGAGCGCATAAGAAACAATACGCCGCAGCCGATCAGCAGAGCTGCGATCAGCACGATGCCGATGATCCGGGAAAAACTCATATGATCCGTGTCCTTTTACAGTTTGATTTGATGAGAGGTAACTGCGTTATCGGCCGATTTTCACGTTGATCCAGCCGAGAATATCCTGATAGACCTCGTCGTTGTTGATCTCGTTGAGCATTTCGTGACGACCGCCGTGATAGAGCTTCATGGTCACATCCGTCATGCCCGCCTTCAGGAAGCTTTTATAAGAGCGGATCACGCCTTTTCCGTAATCTCCCACGGGATCGCAGTCGCCCGATACGAACATGACGGGCAGATCCTTCTTCATGCGGGCGACGTTTTTCGCGGAGGAGATGAAAGCGATCCCGTCCATCATATCCCGGATCAGTCCGGCGGTCGTGTCGAATTTCGTGAGAGGATCGGCGACATAGGCGTCCACGACGTCCGGGTTCCTGGAAAGCCAGTCGTAATCGGTGCGGGGGTCTTCTATTTTTTTGTTGTAGCTGCCGAAGGCCATGCCGAGCAGAAGGGGACTGCGGTAATGCGCGCCGTGCCTACGGATCTCCAGAGAAGCCATCAGTTTTCCGCTCCGGATAAGGGCGGGGTTCTGCTGACCGGTGCCGCTGATGACGGCTCCGTCGATCCCCGTGCGGTAGCGGATCAGAAAGGAGCGCACCTGAAACGATCCCATACTGTGGCCGATGAGAAAATACGGCTTGCCGGGGTACTTCGCCGCTGTCAGATTGTGAAGGATGCGGATATCCTGAACGGTGATGTCCCACCCGTTCTCGTCGGCGAAATAGTCTTCGGTATCGGGGCCGGAGATGCTCCTGCCGTGGCCCAGCTGATCGTGGAGGACGACGATGAAGCCGTTGTCCGCCAGAAAGCGCGCGAAATGATCGTAACGCGCGCTGTATTCACCCAATCCGTGGACGATCTGTACGATGCCGGCGGGATTGCCCTCGGGAAGATACTCGCAGCAGTACAGAGACGATTTGCCGTCGGAGGATAAAAATGTGGATTCTGACATTCGCACCATAGCCAAACGTCCTTTCCCATGCTATAATACATCACAACCCCATATTATATACGAATTCCGGTTAAAATCAAGGAGGTTGCTTATGAAACAGCATGTGATCGCGCTCGATCAGGGGACCACCAGCTCCCGGGCCATCGTATTCGACGAGCGCGGAAAGATCGTATCGGTCTCCCAGCAGCCTTTCAATCAGATCTATCCGAAGCCCGGCTGGGTGGAGCACGACCCCATGGCGATCCTGTATACCCAGATGGGAGCTTTGACGGAGGCCTTCCGCTCCAGCGGCCTCTCCGTAAAGGATATCGCGGCTCTCGGCATCACCAATCAGCGGGAGACGACGATCGTCTGGGAAAAGGACACGGGCCGTCCCGTATACAACGCCATCGTCTGGCAGTGCCGCCGCACCGCGTCGCTGTGCGAGAAGCTTGCCGCCGAGGGCAGGGAAGAGATGATCCGGGAAAAAACCGGACTTCTCATCGACGCCTATTTTTCCGGGACCAAAATCCGCTGGATCCTGGACAATGTTCCCGGGACGCGGGAGAGAGCCGAGCGCGGTGAGCTGCTCTTCGGCACGGTGGACACATGGCTGATCTGGAATCTTACGGGCGGCAAGGTCCATGTGACGGATTACAGCAACGCGTCGCGGACCATGCTTTTCAACATCCACACGCTCTCCTGGGACGAGGACCTCTGCCGCATGCTGGACATCCCCATGTGCATGCTGCCGACTCCGGTGCCGAACAGCTGCGAGTACGGCAGGGTGGACGCCCATTTTCCCGGCCTGGACGAGCTGGCGGGCCTTCCCATATGCGGAGCGGCGGGCGATCAGCAGGCGGCGCTTCTGGGACAGGGCTGCATCCATCCCGGAGAGGCAAAGAACACCTACGGCACGGGCTGCTTCACCATGATGAACACGGGCGAGGTCGTTCCCGTGAGCACGCACGGGCTTCTATCGTGCGTCGCCTGGAACATAGGCGGAAAGACGAACTACTGCCTTGAGGGAAGCGTCTTCAATGCCGGCAGCACGGTGCAGTGGATGCGCGATGAGCTGCATCTGATCCGTTCGGCCGACGAGACTCAGGCTATGGCGGAATCCGTACCGGACAACGGGGGCGTGTATCTCGTTTCCGCTTTCACGGGACTCGGCGCGCCGCATTGGGATATGTATGCCCGCGGAGCGATCGTGGGACTTACCCGAGGCGCGTCCAGGGAACACCTGGTCCGCGCCGGTCTGGAGGGCATCGCCTATCAGGTGAAGGATATGATCGACGCCATGGAGCAGGACTCGGGCGCGCCGATGCAGATCCTGCGCGTGGACGGGGGAGCCTCGGTCAACCGCTTTCTCATGCAGTTCCAGTCGGATATCCTGCGCTGCCCCATAGACCGCCCGGCCATGGTGGAGACGACCGCTCTTGGCGCGGCGTTCCTTGCGGGGCTCTGCTCCGGCGTATGGAACGGCATCGACGATATCACGAAAATACGGGAATCCGAGCATGTGTTCCATCCCAAGATGGCGCAGGAGACCGCCGCGGAATACTGCGCGCACTGGCGCCGCGCCGTGGAGCGCGCCAAAGCGTGGGAGTCGATGTAATACTGTGTAACCGGACCGTTTCTTGCTTTCCCGGCGAGCGGGTATTATAATGCTAAGTTGGAAATCCGGGAAACAGTTAGGAGTATATCCCAATGGCTTCATTTTCTGATTATTACTGGGGCGGCCGAAAGGGACACCTGATCGGCATAGGCGGCGTCTCCATGTCCCCGCTGGCGGAGGTCCTTGCGGAAGCGGGCCTGATCATCACCGGCTCTGACATGAACGACGGCGCCAACATCGACCATCTCCGGCAGCGGGGGATACCCGTCGCCATCGGCCACAGCCCCGACAATATCCCGCCCGACGCGGAATTCGTAGTGCGCACCGCAGCGGTCCACGACGAGAACCCCGAGATCGTCGAGGCGCACCGCAGGGGGATCCCCGTGTTCGAACGTACCCAGGCCTGGGGCGCGATCATGAAGGATTACCGCAATTCCATCTGCATTTCGGGCACCCACGGCAAAACCACGACGACCTCCATGTGCACGCACATCCTGATGGCTGCCCAGATGGATCCCACCGTCATGATCGGCGGCACTCTGCCCATGCTGCACGCCAACCACAGAGTCGGACGCGGGGACACCATCGTGATGGAGGCCTGCGAGTACTACAATTCCTTCCTTTCCTTCTCGCCGACGATCGCCGTGATCCTGAACATCGAGAAGGACCATATGGACTTTTTCAAGGATCTGGAGGATATCAAGTCCTCGTTCCGAAAATTCGCCTCTCTCGTTCCGCCCAGCGGGTTTATCGTCGCCAACGCGGAGGACGAGAACACCATGGACGCGCTCAAGGGTCTCGACCGGGATATCTTCACTTTCGGGCTGAACAAGGGCGCCGACGTATACGCGGCCAATATACAGCGCCAGGGCGCCGGTACGGAATTTGACGTGATCTACTGCGAAGAGGTGTATACCCACGTCAGTCTCCGCGTCCCCGGCATCCACAACATAAAGAACGCCCTCGCCGCCTCCGCCGCGACGATCTGCCTGGGATGCTCGCCCACGGCGATCCGCTACGGACTGGCCGGATTTGCCGGAGCGAACCGCCGCTTCGAGTTCAAGGGCAAGTATAACGGCGCGGACGTATACGACGATTACGCCCACCACCCCCGCGAACTTCAGGTGCTGCTCGACGCCGTTGAGCCGCTGGGCTACCGTCGGACCATCGTGGTCTTCCAGCCGCATACCTATTCGCGCACGAAAGAGTTTTTCGACCAGTTCGTCGAACAGCTCAAACGTCCGGATTTCTGCTATCTGGCAGAGATATACGCCGCGAGAGAGCAGAACGTGCTGGGGATCTCATCCGCGGATCTGGCCAGAAAAATACCCAACGGACAGTTTTTCGCCGACAACGCGGAGCTGGAAAAAACGCTGCGCGCGGTCGCCGCGCCGGGAGACATCATCCTTACGGTCGGCGCGGGCGATGTATACCGGATCGGCGAAAAGCTTGTCGGCGGCTGAGCGGAGGAGATCCGATTGAGCAGACCTGAGATAAAGGCCCGGTCCACATATCTGCTGTATCTGACCCGGCCTCATCCCTATTTGATATCCTTCCTGTTTGTTATCCTGCTGCAGCTGATCTCGATCATCAGTCTGCAGGTCGGCGGACAGCCCTTTGAGATGGACATGACCGCCATGGCAGCGGGCGACACCGCCAACGCGATACATTTTTCGCCCGAGAACGTCACGCTTAAGGCGACCGGGTTCCTCCTGGCTCTGGAGATCGTCGCAGCCATGCTCCGCTACGGCTTTATGAGCTTTCATCTTCACGCCGCCCGGCGGGAAAACGTCTCCTATTACGATCTGATGGACGGCTTCATGCTGTTTTTCCGTGCCGCAGCGCTCTGGCTGATCACCGGGATCATGGTATATATCGGTCTTCTGCTCTTGATTGTTCCCGGAGTGTATCTGGCCATCACCTATGCCATGGCGCCGAGACTTATGTTCGACCATTCCGATTGGGGCGTTTTCCGCTGCCTGGCCGAGAGCAGACGGCTCATGACCGGGAACCGCTGGGACTTTTTCAAACTGCGCGTGAGTCTGCTCGGCTGGACGATCCTGACGGCGTTTCCCTTTACGGCCGTGTTCGCCGAGCCTTTCATCACCATGTGCGACACCGTTTATTATCTTTATCTGATCCGGGATCCGGCGCTCGAATTCACCGAGAGCTCTCCTCCGGACGAAAAGCCGCCCTGGGAATACTGAAGAATACCGCAAAACGGCCGCTGCCGGATCTTTCCGGCGGCGGCCGTTTCATAATGCGGGATGTCGGGGATCACTTTCCGGGACGCATGCCTTTTCTGCGTCCGCGTCCCCTGCGGCGTGTCTGAGTGGACTTGTCGCGGTAAAACTTCTCCATCTCTTCGTCCGCGCGGTAGATGATCCGGTTTACCGACCAGATGCCGTCTTCCGTCTTGCGGAATTTAAGGCGGACAAGTACTTTTCCGTGGTCCGGGCACTCGCCGATGGTCATATACCGGCGGTCGCCCTGGTTGACCCAGCGGTTGAGCTCCAGCGGTTCTTTGCAATCGGGGCATACGACGGTGCTGACCGCTTCGTCAAGGAAGGCTTCGCTGCGCGAACTGTATCCGCCGAAGGAACAGTGCTCGAGGGCGTCGCGGTCCTCTCCGCCCGATCCGGCGGCAGGGATCCTGGCGGCAAGAAGGGAAGCGGCGTCGTCATACTGATCCAGTCCCGCTTCCAGGTCCAGCCGGGAGCAAACCAGCGCCGTGTTGTACGCGTCGCCAAGGGCGTCGTGCGCCACGCGCGTCTGCTCTATATCAAAATGCTCCATGGCGGTCGCGAGAGATTTCTGATTGCGGTCTCCGTCCGTCTGGATATTGTAAATCAGCTGCAGATTGATCCAGTCGTCGATCCAGTCCCAGTCCAGATCATGGATGATGATATTCTGTTCCATGATCCTGCGGTCGTCGTATCCCCAGGTGAGAAAAAGCGCTCCGTCTCCGCACCATTCGCGAAACCGCTCAAAGACTTCCGGAAAAGTGTCGCTTCGGCTCAGCCTCTCCTTGTCTATACCGGTCAGCTTTTTGACCTTATAATGAACGTTTCGGAAATAAACGGGACGCACATCGGACTGAAATTCCTCACCCGGCGTCCCGTCTTCGTTCAGCTTTACGGCGCCGATCTGAATGATCTCGCCCGCCAGATGGATGGGAAGCCGATTGAAGATGGAGGAGTTGGAATTCATCGCCTGATTCCACTCAAGATCGAGGACAATATAGGACATTTAATTACCGACCTTTCTGATAGCGATTCATTATAGCAACCGGGGCGGAAAAAAACAATGCCTGTCGGGAGCATTTTTTGCAAAAAGCAAGCAAAGAACGGCTTTCTTTTTCCCGTTTCATGTTTTATAATGAACCATAATACAAAGGATGAATACACCGCGATGACTTTTCGGGAGGATGCTCATATGAAAATAGCCGTATTATGCGGCGGGCTCAGCAGAGAGCGCGATGTCTCCATCAGCACGGGGACGTGCGTAGCCGCGGCGCTGCGCGGCCGCGGGCACGAGGTCGCGCTCATCGATCTGTTTCTCGGCGATGAAACCGCCCGCGCCAACCCCGAAGGCGCCTTTTCTGCCGTTCGGGAAGACAGCCTCTATTCCGTAAGGGAGACGGAGCCGGATCTTGAGGAGCTGCGCCGCAGCAGAGGAGGCAGAGGCCTGCTCGGTCCCGGCGTGCCGGAGGTCTGCTCCGCCGCTGATTTCGTGTTTCTCGCTCTTCACGGAGCGGAAGGCGAAAACGGAAAGCTTCAGGCTTACCTGGATCTGTGCGGCATTCCTTATACGGGCAGCGGATACATCGGCAGCGCCCTTGCCATGAACAAGGAACTGACAAAGGAAATGTTTGAGAACGCAGGCGTTCCCACGCCTCCGGGCATTACTCTGAACAGGGGCAGCAAGCTCCTTCCCAGCGTGGGCTTTCCCTGTGTCGTCAAGCCGTGCTCCGGCGGGTCCTCCGTGGGGACAGCGATCGTCGAAAAGGAAGAGGATTACGACGCCGCCCTCGCCGCCGCTTTCGCGTGCGACGACGCCGTACTGGTGGAAAAGTACATCAAGGGCAGGGAGCTGACGGTCGGCATTCTCGGAGGCAGAGCGATGCCGGTGATCGAGATCATCCCCAAGACCGGGTTCTACGACTATAAAAACAAATATCAGGCCGGGCTCACGGAAGAGATCTGTCCCGCGCCGCTTTCGCTCGAGGACACCGAACGGGTGCAGCGACTGGCCGAGAAGGCCTTCGCGGCGCTGAAAATGGACGCCTACGGAAGAGCGGATTTCCTGATGGATGAAACGGACGGAAAGCTCTACTGTCTGGAGATCAACAGCCTCCCCGGCATGACTCCCACCAGCCTGATCCCGCAGATGGCCGCGGCAGAGGGCATGACCTACGGAGAACTCTGTGAGAAGATCATTGAGGTTTCCCGGATGAAGTACGATGATTGACCTGACGATAGAGGAGATAACCCGTTCGGCCGGGGGAGAATGGCTGGGAGATCCCGCGCTGCTGTCCGCCCGGCCTGCCGATGTGGTCACCGACAGCCGTGACGCCGGACGCGGCAGCCTGTTCATCGCGATCAGGGGAGAGCGTACCGACGGACACCGGTATATACCCGATGTGTTCGCGAAAGGCGCTCTGGCCGTTCTCTGCTCCGAAAAAGGCGCGGAGGGCGAGTCCCGAATTCTCACGGCCGACGTGATGGACGCGCTGCGCTCCGTCGCTGCATACAGCCGGTCAAGGTTCTCCTGTCCTTTTATCGGGGTCACGGGAAGCGTAGGCAAGACAACGGCCAAGGAAATGATCGCCGCCGCCCTCTCGGCCCGGTTTGATACCTTTCGAACGCCCGGCAGTCTGAACGGACAGATAGGACTGCCCGTGTCTATGATGCAGCTGCGTTCCGGTACCGAAGCCGCCGTGGTGGAGATGGGAGTGTCCCTGTTTGGGGAGATGAGCCGTCTGTCCGAGCTTGTCCGGCCCGATCACGCGGTGATCACAAACATCGGAGACGCTCATCTGGAGGCGTTTCGCGACCGGGAAGGCATCCTCCGGGAAAAGGCGCACATTATCGACCGTATGGCCCCGAACGGAGCCGTATTCGTCAACGGGGACGATGCGCTGCTCTCCGCGGCTTCCTTCGGCAGAAGGACCGTCCGTTTCGGACTGGGGGAAAACTGCGATATACGCGCCGAGGATATCCGGCATGAGCAGGAAGAGTTCACCTGCCGTATCACGGCGCCGGGTGCCGCTTTTCGGGTACGGGTTCCCGCCTACGGGAATTACATGGTATACTCCGTTCTCGCCGCCGCGGCGGTGGGGCTTGAGCTGGGCATGTCGGGCAGCGAGATCGCCGAAGGCCTTACGACCTACAGCACGGTAGGCCACCGGTCCCGGGTGGTGAAAACTCCGCGCTGCACGCTGATCGACGACTGCTACAACGCCAACCCCACGTCCAACAGAGCCGCCATCGACTCGATGTTCGCTTTTCCCGGGCGGAAGGTATGCATCCTGGGGGATATGCGCGAGATGGGAGCGGTTTCGGAGAAGGTACACAGGGAGATCGGACGATACGCCGCCGAGCGCGGCGTCTCCGCCGTTATCACGCACGGAGAGGAAGCGCGCCGCATCGCCGAGGGCGCCGGCGGGATCGCCGTTCACTTTGACCGGCGCGCGGACCTGCTCGCAGCCCTTGCCGATCTGATCCTTCCCGGAGACGTGGTGCTGGTAAAGGCGTCTCACGGTCCGAATTTCGCAGATATCGTAGAAGCGATCGAAAACCTTGACAAATGACACAGGATCCGGAGCGTCCGACGAAGACGTTCCGGATCCTTTTTTCTTTTCTTTTATTCCTCTGCGTCCGGCCCGAAATAGGAGAGAGCCAGCATCGTGATATCGTCGAACTGCTCCGCGCTGCCGGTAAAGGCATCCATTTCACGCCGGACATTCCGGATCGTGGACCGGGGAGCGGCGTCCGGATCGGAGTTCAGCGCGGAGAGCATGCGTTCCGTGCCGAACATCCTGTTCTCCGTGTCGACAGCTTCCGGGACCCCGTCGGTATACAGGAAAAGCTTGTCTCCGCGGCGCAGGATCAGCTCATATTCCCTGTATTTCATATCCTCCATGCCGCCGATCACAAAGCCGTGCTTGTCCTTGATGAGTTCATATTTCCCGCCGCTTCTCATCAGGACGGGGTACTCATGCCCTGCGTTCGCTGCCGTAAGGCGGCCCGTGGAGATTTCCAGGATGCCGAGCCATACGGTGATGAACATCTGTTCCCGGTTCCTGGAGCAGATCACGTTATTGGTGTACTCAAGCACTTCACCGGGGCGCCGGCCCATCCGTACGCTGTTGGTCATAAGGATCATCGACGCCATCATGAACAGCGCGCCCGGCACGCCTTTTCCGGAGACATCCGCGATCATGAGAGCCAGATGGTCATCGTCGACCAGAATGAAGTTATAGAAATCGCCGCCGACCTCCCGCGCCGGATCCATGGAGGCGTGAATATCGAATTCATGCCGGTCCGGAAACGCCGGATAGATATTGGGGAGCATGTCTTCCTGGATCCTGGAAGCCAGCGACAGCTCCGTGGCCATTCTCTCGCTGTCCGCGGTGATACGGGTCAGGTTGCGTACATAGCTTTTGATCTGATCCTCCATGCTGTCTATGGACTCGGCAAGCTGCCCGATCTCGTCGGTGTTCCTGATCCGCTCCGTCAGCTTTTTCCCTACGGTGATATTCTCCCGGGCGAACCGGTTCGCCTCATCGGTGATCGTACGGACGGGGTAGAGGAAGACGCGGTTGAGATACAGGCTCTGAACCACGAACGCCGCAAATCCGATCATGACCAGCGCGGCGAGGACCTTAGCGATAAAACTCTTGCGCGCGGTCGTCAGCGCGTCCATCTGCCGCTGTACGCACAGGATCGCCGCGGTGGCTCCCGTGTCGTCCTTCAATGGGATCATGGCGGTGATATGCGCGTCGGTTTCTATGTAGCCCTTGTCCCGGATCACAAGCTCCCGCTCCGACCGGCCTTCGCACAGCAGACGGTACTTGGCCTTATAGTCGTCGTTGGTTGTTTCACGCACATAGCCGAATTCATAATACGTATACGGACTGCCGGCATGGATTGTGGAGAACAGGAACGTGATGTGACCGTAGTCCGTTCGATCGGGCTCTATCACGTAAACAAAGGTGGCGTCCTGTGTGTTGCACAGCTCGTCAAGCCGGCTCCACACCCGCAGATATTCCTCGCTGACGCCGCCGCTGCCTCGGTATTCTTCGATGCGGTTCGCGTCCACGTCCGCGGCGGCGGTCCTTGCGGTACGGAACGCCCCGTCCGCATACTGCTCGAGGAGGGCGTTCGTAACGCCGCGAAAGCCGATGAAGGCCACGACCACCGAGTAGAGCACAAGCAGTATCATAAGCCCCAGCAGGCTCTTCATGACGACGCTGTCTTTTATTCTTTTCATGGCATGCGCTTCTCTCCTTGTGACTTAAGCGGCTGCGGCTTTTCAAATCCCGGAAAAACATGTATCATATGTCTTATTATGATACTCCGTATTATAAGATACGGTCCGAGAGCGTGTCAAACAGTAATCGATCCCGCTCCGCGGAGAAAGGAAAAACGCCTTGTTTCTATCGCTGACAGAGATTCTGACGGCGCTCGCGGCGATCGGCGCCGTGCTTGTCCATATGCGCCGCAGTCCGCCCGGACAAGTACTGAGATATTTCACGGTCCAGTCGAATCTGTTCTGCGCCGCGGCCCTGCTGTGCGCCGCCGTG
>CACXMX010000039.1 GCA_902768805.1 Oscillospiraceae bacterium | reverse complement strand
TTGGGATCCGTATGCAGTAAGTATAAGGAGTGAATGATATGAACGACGAATATGAACCCAAGGCCTCTCCTGCGGAGAGTACTGCGGCTTCAACCGCACCGAGGAAGAAAGAGAAAAAGCGCATGTTCGGCGCTGCGATCATCGCGCTGGCTCTGTGCTTCTCACTGCTCGGCGGACTGGTCGGTTCCGCTGGCGGCGGATGGATAAAAGACCGGCTTTCCGCCGCTCCCGCTGCCCGGGAAGAAGCGGCCGTCTCCGAATCGTCCGATCCAACCGCGAGTTCGGACCCTGACGGCGCCTTGCCTGACGATCCCGCAACCGAGGCTCCGGCGGAATTCTCGTCCTCAGAGCCCACGCAGGCACCCACCGAAGCGCCCACGGAGGAGCCGAGTGCCGAGCCCTCCGGGACTCCCGGCGCCAAGCTCGGCTCCGCTGACCGGAGCACTCCCGCCCCCGCCTCCGCGGAAAAGGGCAATACCGGCGAGCGCGGCGAGATGTCCGCCGCCGATGTATACGAGGCCAACGTGAATTCCACCGTAGGCATCACGACCTCCATCACCACCAACTACTGGGGCTATCAGAGCAGCGGCGCAGCCTCCGGCTCGGGATTCATCTACAGTGCGGACGGCTATGTGCTGACGAACTATCACGTGGTGGAGGACTCCACCGCGGTGACCGTTACCATGTTCGACGGCACCGCCTACAAGGCGGAGATCGTGGGCTATGACTCCGACAACGACGTCGCCGTGCTGAAGATCGACGCCGAGGGCCTGAAGCCGGTCACGCTGGGCAGTTCCGACAGTCTGCGCGTCGGCGACGACGTGCTGGCCATCGGCAACCCCCTGGGTGAGCTCACCTTCAGTCTGACAAAGGGCTGCGTAAGCGCGCTCAATCGCGAGGTCACTCTCTCCTCCGGCACGACGATGGACCTGATCCAGACCGACGCCGCTATCAACTCCGGCAACTCGGGCGGGGCGCTGTTCAACATGTACGGAGAGGTCGTGGGCATCACCAATGCCAAATACTCCTCTTCGAACCGCAGCTCCGCAGCGTCTGTAGACAATATCGGCTTCGCCATTCCCATCGACAGCGTCAAGCGCATCATCTCGGAGATCATTGAGTACGGTCACGCCGTGAAGCCGTACATCGGCGTATCCATCTATACGGTGACCGCGGAAATGCAGGATTACGGTCTGCCGCTGGGCGCCGTGGTGAACGCCGTGTCGGAGGGCTCGCCCGCCGAAGCGGCCGGACTGCGGAAAAACGACATCATCACCGCCATCAACGGCGAGAGTGTGTCCAACAGCAGCGAACTCAAGCGCATCATCTCCAGAAGCACTCCCGGCGACGAGCTTGTACTGAGCGTCTATCGCCGCGAGGAAGGCGATATCAAGCTTACGGTGGTCGTTACGGACCGTCCGGAGCCCACCCCGACGCCGGAACCCCAGAATCAGCAGCAGTGGAGCAGCCGCGGGGACGATCCTTACGGAGATATCTTCGGCGGATTCCCCTTCGGCGGGTTCCCCTTCGGCAACGCCGGCTGATCATCACAAAATTACAAAAGAGGACTTCCCGAGACGGGAAGTCCTCTTTTTGCTTTGAGATCGTATCACACGCCGTTCTGTCCGTAATACGCGCCGGGGCCGTGCTTTCTGAGAAAGTGCTTGTCCAGCAGCGACTGCTGCATGGGTCCGCGCTCCGGTGATAAGATCATGGCGTGCCAGTCCATGAAAGCGCACTCCTCCATGACGACGGCGTTGTGCACCGCTTCCATCGGATCCTCGCCCCAGGCGAAAGGTCCGTGGGAGAAGACCAGAACACCGGGGATCCGGGCGGGATCCAGGCCGGCAAAGGTCTCAACGATCACCTTTCCGGTCTCTTTCTCGTACTCTCCCCGAATCTCCTCATCCGTCATGGGCCGGGTGCAGGGGATCTCTCCGTAAAAATAGTCGGCCTGCGTAGTCCCCATGGCCGGGATCCCCCTCCCCGCCTGGGCGAAAGATGTCGCCCAGCGGGAATGGGTGTGCACGATCCCCCCGCATCCGGGAAAGGCTTTGTACAGTTCGATGTGAGTCGGCGTGTCGCTGGACGGTTTCCAACGGCCTTCTACGACGTTCCCCTCCAGGTCCGTGACGACCATGTCCCCGGCCGTCATGGAGTCGTAGGGAACACCGGAGGGCTTGATGACCATGAGTCCCCGCTCGCGGTCAATGCCGCTTACGTTGCCCCAGGTGAAGGTGACCAGTCCGTGCTTCGGCAGCAGCAGATTGGCGGCGCATACGATCGATCGCAGTTCCTCAAGCATCGTGAGCCCTCCGTGCTCCCTGCCCTGTCAGGGCATGTTGTTTCCGTTGTTGTTCTGCTGGGCGCCGGAGCCGGAGGACAGAGTCCAGTGCCGGTAGGTTCCGGCGGCGTCATTGTTGGCGCGGGCCTTCTTGGCGGGCTCGGTGTACAGACCGTACTCATGCTCCACCAGATTCTCCATATAGCTGGGATCGGTGTGAGAGTTGCGCGGCAGAGGAACGTTCTGCTCGCCGGCCAGGATATCCTGGACCTTGGAGACGTTGACGGTATGGGTGGTGCTGCCGTCGGCCACGATCACAGCCGCGGCGACGCCGGCGGCCTGGCCGGTACCCACGCACTGCGGGATCAGGTTGACGTTGTCGATGGCGATGCGGTCGGCGGAGATGTGGCGGCCCGGGGCCAGAATGTTCTCTACCTTCTGCGGGAGGATCGCCCGATAGGGGATCTCGATGGGGGCGTTGTCGTTGAGGGTGTCCACCGTGCAGTGCCAGGCGATGCAGTCCTCGTGCTCCTTCGGGAAGGCCCAGTCGTTGGCGCCGATCACATGCTCGCCCACGATGCGGTGAGAGCCGCGGGTGCCCAGCTGCGGGGCTATGTCATAGATGAACGCGTTTTCAAACACGTCGGGGCAGGCGGCCTTGTAGTAATCCAGGACCTGGCGGATCTTCAGGCGGGTCCCCATCTCGGTGGCGGTCTGGTCGGCGATCAGCGAGCAGTCGCGGTTGGGCTGCCAGTTGTTGACCCAGCCGTACTCGTCGGTGGGTCCGGCGATCATCGCGTTGCGGAAGCCGTGGATCTTGCCCAGTCCGGCCATCAGCGTACGCGCGTCGTCGGGATGCTCGGAGCGCCACTTGCTGAAGGCCTTCATGCTGAATCCGCCGATGCGGTAGACCAGTGCGGTGGAGGAGCAGCGGCAGTCGTCGTCGATGGCCGAGGAGGTCGGCGCGCCTGAGAGCCGGCACAGGTCCGCGTCGCCGGTGGCGTCGATGACCACCTTGGCCAGGATGGCCTTGCGGCCTTCCTTGGACTCAAAGATCACGCCCTTGCAGGTGTTGTTCTCCATTATGGGCCGGCAGCCCCAGCTGTGATACATCACGCGGATGGAATTCTTCAGCTCGTCGAGCATGATGTCCATCTCGATCTTCAGCTGGGTCGGGTCGACGGTGAAGCCGAAGCAGATCTTGGCGGGCGGGATAAAGGTGGCGCCGCCCACGGCAGCCCAGTGCTTGATCAGCAGAGGATCCTGGCTTCCGGCCAGTTCCGGATCGGGCCCTGCCACGGCGCCGGGGATCTTCTTCAGGCGGGTGAACCACTCCTCCTGGATGCCGCGGACATAGGTTTTCTCATGGAAGGACAGGTTGGGGATCAGCAGCACATAGCCGCCGGTGACGTCGCCGCCGCAGTAGCCGTAGCGCTCCATAAGGATGATGTTTTTGCAGCCGGCGCGGGCCGCGGCGACCGCTGCGGAATGGCCGGCGGATCCGCCGCCCACGACGAGCACGTCGCACTCGTCGTATACGGGGATCGTGGTTTGGGGTTCAATGTAAGTTTTCGCGCTCATATCGTTTCCTCCAAATCATCGGTTATTCACAGCGCCCGGGATTCAGGCGAGTGTGTTCTTGATCCAGGCGTCAACCTGCATGTCCATGATCGGGTCGGGCTTCTCGACCTTCGGCTCGACGGTGTCGCCCCACCACATGGCGTTGGGTGTCTCGTCGGTGATAGGCTCCCAGTGCGGCATGGGCGTACCGTCGGCGTCGTCGCCGTTGGGATCGCCGCAGCGGATGAAATTGGCCAGGTAATTGCACATATGGCGGGCGAGGTCGTAGTGCTTGCCCTTGAACGGACGCCAGCATTTGGCAAGCGTCTCAAACCAGAACCAAAGGTCCACGGAATGGAAGGTGCCCGGATTGTCCCAGCCGGGGATCTCAGCGTCGAATACGGAGTAATAGATCGGGCTGGTGATGCCGGCTTCCCTGTCGTGGCGGGCGAAAGCCCTGGCGCAGCACTCGATGCCGCTGCTGAGAGTCTTCTCTTCCCACTTCTCGGGATCGTCGCCCATCAGAGCCAGGAACTTGCCCGCGTCGGGCCCGAAATTCTTGTCGGCGAAGGCCTTGAGTTCCTCGGGATCCTTTGTGCGGATGCTGGTCATGAATTCGGAGCTGGTGCGCGTCACGATCAGGGGCAGGTCGTAGCGGCCGCCGTTGAGCATGTTCTGCATCGACTCGCCGGTCTGGAACTGGCCGTCCACCGAGGTTCCGAACATGAACGGGAAATCGAGAGTCTTGTCGCGGACGAACTCCGCCGGCAGCGCGCGGGCTTCCTCAAGGGTCTTGACGCCCATGTGCTCGAAGAACTTCACGCCCGCCTCTTCGGGGCTCATGCCTCTGCGGAACATGTCGCCGAACGGGCCCGGATATATGCCGCCGAACACGCCGCTGAGAATGACGGCCTTCTGGAACAGGCCCTTGTTCTGCGGGCTGGTGAGCTGCGCGCAGACGCTGCCGCCGCCGGCGCTCTGTCCGCCGATGGTGATATTCTCCGGATCGCCGCCGAAGGCCGCGATGTTGCGCTTGACCCAGCGGGTACCGGCCTGCTGGTCCAGATGGCCGAAGTTGGTCGGCGCGTCGGGCTGCTCTTTGGTCAGCTGCGGATGGGCCAGGAAGCCGAAGGCGTTAAGCCGGTAGTTTACCGTGACCACAACGATGCCGCGGCGGGCAATGCGCTCGCCGTCAAATTCCATCTCGGCGGGGTTACCCTCCATAAGGCCGCCGCCGAAATACCATACGAAAACGGGCAGCCGCTCATCGGCGGTTTTGGCGGGAGTCCATACGTTCAGATAGAGGCAGTCCTCATCCATGGGGATCGTGGGATCCACATTCCATTCCCGGGTGTAAATATTGTTCTGGTCCAGGCCGGGGATGTGCTGCATGGAGATGGGCGCAAAACTCCAGCATTTGAGCTCGCCCTCCCAGGGGACAACGGGCTGCGGAGCGCGCCAGCGATTCTGTCCGACAGGGGGCGCCGCGAAGGGGATCCCCTTAAACGACGTGATGCGCGGGTCGGCTGCGGGAAGGCCCACAACGACTCCGCCTTCTACAGTTGCTTTACGGATCATTAACACTGACTCCTTTCCCATATAGATGGTTATTTGACTCTATTTTAAGTCAGTATATATTGTAGTCTTATTTGTCGGAAAGTACAATACAAAATCACTATAACTCATATGTTTCAGCGTTTTGACGAAAAAAGTGTGCTGAATCTGTCGTCATGCTTCACCCCGCTCCGGTGTGCGGACAGAAAAAGGGCCGCGGGAAAAACCCCGCGGCCCTGTCCTGCCGGGAACTTATTTGTCGGAGATGACGCGCACGGCGGGAGACTGCACGCTGTTGGCGCCGAGCTTTTCGGAGATCGCCTGGATCAGCGAGAAATACACGTCCCAGTAGTCGCCGGTTTTGCACCAGGCGCGGGCCGTGAATTCCAAAGCCTCGTTGGTGCCTCCGGAGATCTGCGCAAAAGGCGCGGGATCGGCGAGGACCTTCTCGTTGGCGGCCATTACTTCCTTCATAAGCGCCTGGATGCGGGCCGGCTCCTCGCTGCGGGCCGTGAGGAACGTGAGGTCCACGCGGCGGGTCTCCTCGGCGGAGTAGTCAATAACGTTGGCGTTCATCAAAGCCCCGTTGGGGACGGTGACGCGCTTGTTGTCCAGTGTGGTCAGCACGGTGTAGAAGAGGTTGATCGAGTGGACGACGCCTTGAACGCCGGAGGTCTCGATATACTCGCCGACCTTGAAGGGCTTGAAGATGACGAGCATGATGCCGCCGGCCAAGTTGGCCAGAGAGCCCTGAAGACCGAGAGCTACAGCGGCGCCCGCCGTGCCGAGAACGGTGATGACGCTGGCCATGGGCACGCCCAGGATAGAGACGATGGAAACCACAAGGACCAGGTAGAGCGTCCATTTGATGGCGCTGATCGTGAAAGTGCGCACGTTGGGATCGAGCGCCTCGATCCCGCGGATCTTCGCTGCGAGCACGAGGATCTTTGCAATGATGGCTTTGCCGACTATATAGACCAGGATAGAGAGAAGTACTTTGCCTACGATGGTCGTGCAGAGCGCGGTGAGAGTGTTCCAGAACATAGAAACCAACCTCCGTTTCGTTTATCGGTTTATGCGCTCATCATAGCATAATGCGCACGATTTGTCCATGTTTGTTGAATAATGGCGCAAAATGTCGGAATGATATGAATAAAGCACCGAAAACCGGAGTTTTCGGTGCTTTATGGAGCTGGATGCGAGACTCGAACTCGCGACCTCATGATTACGAATCAGGTGCTCTACCGGCTGAGCTAATCCAGCGCTTCTGAACGAAAGCTTATGCATTGTAGCATACCGCAAAAGGAAAGTCAACCCGTTAACCATGCTTCTCCGGACAAAAACGCGGCCCCCGAGGGGGCCGCGCCGCTGTTCGGTTCACTTATTGATCGGATGCTCAAGAGCGTACTGGCGTCCGTACTTCTCGAGCTCGTCCATGAAGATCTTGTTGTTCCACTCGAGGAAGCACACACCGTTGGGGATGCCGGGATAGTAGCGCCCGCGGGGGCAGTAGGTGTCGATCGCGCGGCGTACCTCGGCGCGGATCTTCTCCTCGGTGATGTTCTCGATGTCGATCTTGGGACCGTCGATGCCGCCGGAAATGGCCAGCTTGCCCTCTGTCATCTCCTGGATGTGCACGATATCGTTCTGAGCGATGGCTCCCTGCCAGATATCCACGCCGAGATCGACCATGTCGGGCGTGATGGGCTCGCAGATGCAGTCGGCGTGGTGCATGTAGATCATGCCGCACTCATGGATCGCGTCGGAGATCTCCTGCTGCAGGGGCTTGATGATGTCGCGCCATACCGGGGGCGGCAGGAACACGCTTTTCTTGTTGCCCCAGTCGTCGTGGTAGAAGATGATGTCGGGATGGACTTCCCGGGCCATCTGGCGGATGTATTCGATCTTCCAGTCCTTGATAACGGTCAGGAACGCCTTCATCTCATCCGGATAGTCCAGATAGTTGCACAGCGCGTCCTCCATGCCCATCAGGAAGTGGGACATCTCGAACAGGCCGCCGCCGAACATGATGCAGACCATCTTCTCCTTGCGGTCCACTGTGGACTCTACCTGTTTGGCCATCGTCCAGTCCAGTCCCTCCAGCGAGGGGACGTTGAGCTGGGATTCCCACTTGGTGATGTCCTTGATGACCTTGTTCTCATCATTGATCACCGGGTGCTGGCCGGGAGCGCCGGGCTTCCACATGTAGGTAACGCCCCACATGTTCTTATAGGGCTTGCCGTCCGGCTTCGCGGAGCCGCTCATCAGGATGGGGTCGGGCAGCAGCGCCACGGCTCCCATGATGTCGCCGTAGTAATCCGGCTGCTCACGGTTGAAAATCGCCATGGCGTTTTCTCTGGGTGTCATCATACGCGTATCCTCCTCAATGATATTTTAATACAAAAATACAAAATACTTATTCCAGGGACAGAGTGCAGTCCTCCGCCCGTGAGATCAGGCGGGTGAGGGAATCGAACAGAGTCGGCCCCTTCCCTTCCCGGGCGTCGTCAAGACGTTTTTGGACCTTTTCGCGGTTGGCCTCGGGCACTTTGCGGAGCATGCGCTCCCAGTGGGCGGCCGTGGCATCGAAGCCGAGATCCACGCGGCTCTTTTCTGAATGGAGCCAGCGGATCTTTTTCGCAATGGCGTCGCCCTCGACAAATCCGCCGCGCAGTACGTCGCTGAGCGCGTCCATATTTCCTACGCGCTTATCCTCCGGGAGACCGAGCGCCGAGGAGATCTCCGCGTAGAAGCCTCGCAGATCCGAGAAATGCTCCCCGTCGATGACGATTTCCTTCGTCTCCTCCGGCGCAGCCTCCTCCCGGGCCGTATCCTGTGAAACGGTATCCCGCGGCGCCGCCTGATGCCGGCCCTGCTGTTTATAGCCGGGAAGAAGATCCTTCGCGTCGCCCTCGTAGAACCAACCGGGGATGCGCAGAGAGACAAAGTATCCGGCAACGCCGCCGATACCGCCTGTGATCACGCCGCCGAGCACATCGGAGGTGTAATGCACGCTCAGGTAGATCCGCGACACGCCCATGAAGAACGCGAAAAAGAAAGCCGTCCAGCTGATTTTACGCCGGCCGCAGAGAAACACGGCGGTGGACGCCGCCATCGCGGCGGTCATGTGTCCGGAGGGGAAGCTCTTATCGCTCTCGGTGTGACGGCCCAGCATGATCCAGTATTCTTTATATACGCTGCCCTCCCAGGTATAGGGTCTCGGCCGCGCTACAAGCGGCTTGACCGTGAGGTTGGTGATCAGCGCTCCGATGGCGACGGCCAGCAGCATGGCGGTGCCGTAACGCCGTGTGGGACGAAACATCATCAGCGCGAACGACAGCAGAATGAGAAAGATGCCGCCCTTGCCCATGTAGGTGATCAGCGTGAGAAACGGCGTGAAAAAGCCGGGCGCAAGCTCATAAAGCCTGTGTACGGCGACGGCCGCCCACTCGTCAAGCCCTGCGAAGGCGGTGTTGAGCCAAAGCGCGGCTGCTGTCATTTCCATAAACGAACCTCCGTAAACCATATATTAACATTCGCGCAGCGGACGCGATGGGTGCCGCCGCGCGGTAACGGGAGAGCCGGGACCGCCGACGCGCGGAGGGTGCCTCCCGACAAATACCGGAGCTATTATAGCTTTCCGAGCGCCTCATTGCAAGGGCGGAAGCAGTTCATCCGACAACTTTGCCGAAAACCCGCAGTTCATCTCCTGCGGATACGCGGATGGGCGGATAGGCGCGGTTGAGTGAGACCAGTTCTACGCGGTTCCCCTCCCGCTCGAGCCGCTTGCAGTAGCCGGAGCCGTTGTAAAGGAAGATCCCGATCTCGCCGCTGCGCAGAGTCTCCTGCCGGCGGACCCATACGATCTGCCCGCTTACGAATCTCGGCTCCATGCTGTCGCCGGCGATGCGAACGCCGAAATCCGCCAGCGGCGAGACCTCCTCCCCCACCTCGACGGTATCGTAGGCGTCGCCGTCAAGAAACTCGCCCGTGCCGGCGGAGACCGCCAGACGGTAGAGGGGCAGAACGCGGCCGCGGCGCTCCCGTTCAGTGAACGCGGCGACCACGTCTCGGATCGAATACAGGCGGCACAGCTCCACAAGCTGCCGCGCGCTGGGCAGTGTGGTGTCGGTCTCCCATTTGCTCACGGCCTGCGTGCGCACGGGAAACCCCGCCTCGGTGAGTCTGCGCGCCACCTCGGTCTGGTTGAGTCCCGCCGCCTTTCTGGCTGCCGCCAGCCGGCTTCCGAAACTGCTGTCCATACGCTGTACCTCCGGGATTTGATATATACAATATATAGGAGCCATACAAAAAAAGCAAGCGATATTTCTCTCATTAAGCGAACTTTACATCTTGAATTATCTTTTTAAGCGAATTATACTGTCATTAATAGCTTATTGGGAGAATTTGTCATGAACGCTCTGAACAGGCCCGTGGAAATGATCGCCGTGTGCAGCCCGGAGGGAAATCTCTTCCCCGCCCGGTTCCGCCTGCGCGACGACGGAGGTGAGCTCATCACCGTAAAGATCCGCAGCGTGCGCGACACAGAGGTGATCCCCTATATGGGCGTGGAGACCATGCGCTTTCTGTGCACGGCCGTGATCGGCGGACGGGAGCGCGCGTTCGAGCTGCGCTACAGCGTGCGCGACCACCGCTGGGTGCTTTGGAGATTCGCGTGAGCGCACGGAAAAGCCCCGCCATCCGGCGGGGCTGTTTTTTCTGTTACTCGGTGAGCGCCGCTATTCTTCGCTCCGGGCCTCTTCGGCGTTGATCCCAAAGACACGGAAGAGCTCATAATACGGCATAAGGAACGTATACCCGTCCGCCAGGATCTTCGGCAGCTCCGGTGAGAGCAGGTCTCCGCCGAAATCGTACTCCGCGGAAATGAACACGTTCTTCTTGTTGTACCACGGGTTGAGAAGCTCTCCCACGTCCCCTTTCGGGCGTTTGAAATCCTCTCCGCCGAGCCGGAACCGGCCGTTATCGCGCAGGACGACGGCCAGCTCCTCCATTTGGGCGGGGTGCCCGGCGATAAATCGGCGGTAGATCTCCATCTCTGCGGATGTGGCGGCCCAGAAGCCCACGCCGTAGCCGTAGGAGGACGCGGAGATCTCGAACCAGAAGGCGGGATTGTCGTGCCGCTCCGCCCCGCTCCATATCGTGAACCAGAGGTTGTCCTTATAAGGCCCGCGGCCGAACAGGCGGCGTGCGTCGCGGTAGATGCGCGATATATGCAGCTGAAGCGGCAGTTCGGGATACCTGCTCTGCAGGATATCCAGCGTCTCCCTCCCCAGCGCGTCAAAGGGCTCCTTAAGGACGCGGAGGAAGGTTTCCTTATTCTCGTTGAACCAGGGGCGCTCATTGTGGAAGGCCAGATCCCATAAGAACTCGGAGGTCTCGGGAGTGAAGCCGCGGAAAGATCGTTCTTTTGTCATGATCTCACTCTTTTCACCGTGCGGAAAGGACGCCCCGGGCTGTCCGCCCGAGGCGTCCGTCGTAGACAACGGGTTTTGCCGGCCGTGATCAGGCCTTGCCGTCGCAGCCCAGGACGTCCTTGATCTTGTGGGCGACCATGGCCTTGATAGCGGCGCGGGCGGGCTTGAGGTAGGCGCGCGGATCGAAATCGGCGGGGTGCTCGTCAAAATACTCGCGGATCGTTGCGGTCATGGCCAGGCGCAGATCGGAGTCGATGTTGATCTTGCAGACGGCGCGGCGGGCGGCCTCGCGCAGCATCTCCTCGGGGATGCCGATGGCGCCGGGCATTTTTCCGCCATGGGCGTTGATGGCCTCGACGAACTCCTGAGGCACACTGGAGGATCCGTGCAGTACGATGGGGAATCCGGGAAGCCGGCGGGCGACCTCGTCGAGGATGTCGAAGCGGAGCTGGGGCTTGGTGCCGGGCTTGAACTTATAAGCGCCGTGGCTGGTGCCGATGGCGATCGCCAGGGAATCGCAGCCCGTGCGGGTCACGAATTCCTCCACGTCCTCCGGGCGGGTGTAGGAGCTGTCTTCATCGGAGACGCTGACCTCGTCCTCCACGCCGGCGAGAGTGCCGAGTTCGGCCTCTACCACCACGCCGTGGTCGTGGGCGTACTCTACTACCTTCCGGGTAAGGGCGATATTGTCCTCAAAGGACTTGCTGCTCGCGTCGATCATCACCGAGGTGAAGCCGCCGTCCACGCAGCTCTTGCACAGCTCAAAGGAATCGCCGTGGTCCAGATGCAGAACGATGGGCAGACCGGTCTCGGCTTCGGCGGCCTCCACCAGCTTGATCAGATAGGTGTGGTTGGCGTAGGCTCTGGCGCCTTTGGAAACCTGAAGGATAACGGGAGCTTTGAGCTCGGCTGCGGCCTCGGTGATACCCTGGACGATCTCCATGTTGTTCACGTTGAACGCGCCGATGGCGTAGCCGCCCTCGTAGGCCTTGCGGAACATCTCGGTCGTGGTGACAATAGGCATATTTAACCCTCCGTAAAAATAATGAATAATGGTACTGTTTTTCTTTATTATATACCATTTTTCAGTCTCTGCGTCTATAGCAAAACCAAGGTTTTTCGCGGCTTTCGGAGAGAAAAGCGCCTGTTTTGTGAAATCCACCGAAAACATATTCTTTAGTTCTTTAAATTATTCGTATTTTTTCCATTGACTCTCCGACAGGGCTTATGCTATCATACGTTCAAAGTTTTTTCGGAGGCTGCGGTATGTTCCGTTCCGGTACGGAAATGAATACCTGTTCTGCCGCGGGATTCGGCGGCTGGTTTACTGCGGCCATGACCCGTATTCCGATGATGATCGCGGACACCGTTTTTTCGGTGGCCGCTGTTTTTTTCCGCGGTGCGGTATCGGGCGTACGACTGTGCCGTTTGCTTCCGTTCGCACGGATCGGCGGGGCTCCCCTGATGCCCTGCGCTTCTCCCGCTCCGATGAGATGACCCGGTAAACGTTCCGGCCTTGTCCCCATCGGACAGGGCCGGTTTGTTTTAGATTCAGAATTTTTAAAAAAGGAGAAATGACAACATGAAAAAGACACTGTGCCTGCTGCTTGCGGTCGTCATGATGATCGGCCTGTTCGCCGGCTGCGGTTCTTCTTCCGCTTCCGGCACAGCCGACTCCGGCTCCGCCGCGGCTCCCGCCGCCTTCAAGATCGGCGGCACCGGTCCTCTGACCGGCGGCGCTGCCATCTACGGCACCGCCTGCGCCAACGCCGCGGCCCTCGCCGTGGAAGAGATCAACGCCGAGGGCGGCATCCAGTTCGAGCTCAAGTATGAGGACGACGCGCACGATGCCGAGAAGGCCGTTAACGCCTACAACGCGCTGAAGGACTGGGGCATGCAGATCTCTCTGGGCTCCGTGACCTCCACTCCCTGCGTGGCCACCTCCGCCGAGACCTTTGCCGACCGTATCTTCGCCCTGACTCCCTCCGCCTCCTCCGTCGCGGTCGTTGAGGGCAAGGACAACCAGTTCCAGGTCTGCTTCACCGACCCCAACCAGGGCTCCGCTTCCGCTCAGTACATCGCCGACAAGAAGCTGGCCACCAAGGTCGCCGTGATCTGGAAGGCTGACGACGTGTACTCCAAGGGCATCTACGACACCTTTATGGCCGCTGCCCCCGGTCTCGGCCTTGAGGTCGTAAGCGACACCCAGTTCATGGACGGCAACGACACCGACTTCTCCGTTCAGGTCGCCGACGCTCAGGCTAACGGCGCCGAGCTCGTGTTCCTGCCCATGTACTACACCCCCGCTTCCCTGATCTTCGCGCAGGCCAAGCAGATCGGCTACAGCCCCGTCTGGTTCGGCGTGGACGGCATGGACGGCATTCTGACCCTGGAAGGCTTTGATACCTCCCTGGCCGAGGGCGTCATCCTGCTGACCCCCTTCAGCGCCGACTCCGAGGATGCCCGTACCGCCGCCTTCGTAAAGAAGTATCAGGAGCGCTTCGGTGATATTCCCAACCAGTTCGCCGCCGACGCCTATGACTGCGTCTACGCCTACGCTCAGGCCCTGAAGGCCGCCGGCGCCACTCCCGATATGAGCGCCGAGCAGATCTGCGATCTGATGATCGCCCAGTTCACCACCATGACCTACGACGGCATCACCGGCGAGGGCATGACCTGGTCCGCTGACGGCACCGTCACCAAGGATCCCAAGGGCATGGTCATTCAGAACGGCACTTACGTCGGCCTTGACTGATCCCGAAGGGTCACTTATAATTTAACATTACCCAACTCCCTGCCCCGGCGGTCTTCCGCCGGGGCGTCGGGGAGATATATGTCGGAAAAGCACCGTGGTACGGTGTTTTTCCGATGTGTATTTCCCGGATCATTCCGACAACCCGCAGCAAAGGGGTATTTGCTTATGAGCTTTCTGAATTTTATCATCAGCGGCATCAGTCTTGGCAGTATCTACGCCATCATCGCCCTGGGATATACGATGGTATACGGCATTGCCAAAATGCTGAACTTCGCCCACGGCGACGTGATCATGGTCGGCGCATACATCTGCTTTTTTGCGTTTACCAAGTTCAATCTGCCTCCCGTGGTGAGCGTGCTGCTGGCCATGGCGCTGTGCACGGTCCTGGGCATGACCATAGAAAAGCTGGCGTATAAGCCGCTTCGACAGGCGCCCAAGCTGGCCGTGCTGATCACCGCCATCGGCGTGAGCTATTTCCTGCAGAACGCGGCGCTGCTGCTGTGGACCTCCAACCCCAAGGTGTTCCCCAACTTCTTCTCCCGCTCCCAGGCCGGCGCGGCCGAGGCCGTCAACAGCTTCTCCTTCTTCGGCGGACAGCTGCGGATCTCCTATGTCACGGTGGTGACGATCCTGGTCTGCCTGGTGATCATGCTGGCGCTGACGATCTTCACCGGCAGGACCAAGATGGGCAAGGCCATGCGGGCCTGCTCCGAGGACAAGGGCGCGGCGGAGCTCATGGGCATCAATGTGGACACCACCATTTCCGTCACCTTCGCCATCGGCTCCGGGCTCGCCGCCATCGCCGGCGTGCTGCTGTGCTCGGCCTACCCCACCCTGGTCCCCACTACCGGCTCCATGCCCGGCATCAAGGCCTTTACCGCCGCGGTGTTCGGCGGCATCGGGTCCATCCCCGGGGCGCTGCTGGGCGGGCTCATGCTGGGGGTCATCGAGATCCTGGCCAAGGCCTACATCTCCACCCAGATGTCCGACGCCGTGGTGTTCGCCGTGCTGATCATCGTGCTGCTGGTAAAGCCCTCCGGCCTGCTGGGCAAGCAGATCCACGAGAAAGTCTGAGGTGCCGGATATGAAGATCAGTAAAATGAGCCGGACCAACCGGGGCAATTTCCTTACCTACGGCTTCGTCATCGCCGCCTATGTCATCCTGCAGCTTCTGGCCGCGG
>CACXMX010000038.1 GCA_902768805.1 Oscillospiraceae bacterium | reverse complement strand
GCATCTTCATTCTCCTTTACTCCGGGGAGGATCCCCTGTATTTGAGTTTAGTTTATCTATTCACGGTCATAGAGTCAATTTACAGATGATTACAGATTGTAAGGGAGGAATTGTATTCGGGTACTGTCTACGATAAAATACCGCATTGAGGTGAATCTGATGCCCATATCTGAAGCACAGAAGAAAGCCCTTCGGAAGTACAAAGAGAAGGTGTATGATCGACAAGAGGTTACTATGCCCAAGGGGAAGAAAGCTGTTATAAAGGCTCACGCTGAAGCACAGGGCGAAAGCGTGAATGCCTTTATCAATAGGGCAATAGATGAGACTATGGAGAGAGACAAAGAATCCCGGTGACGCTGCCTCCGTCATCGGGATTCTTTATGTAGTGATCCGTTAGCATTTCCCGTTAGCATTTCTGTTAGCATTTCATGCTCAAATTTTATTTTTGAGCAAACAATTTTATGATTAATCAAAAATGGGAATAAACCCGCAAAGCATTGAAAATACAAGTGGTGGAGGCGAGGGGAGTTGAACCCCTGTCCGAAAACGCTTCAAAGGGAACTTCTCCGGGCGCAGACGCTTATTTTGGGATCGCTCCCGTTTTCCTTCGTCACCGGTCAAACGTCAAACCGGCGGGTCGGGTAGCTTCATTATGCATGGTGCGCTCAAAGCTTTGCGCACTCACGTCCGCCTCTGATCGACGCCCCGCATCCGGGCCGAGGCACTCCCGGAGGGGACGGGTCACGGCTTAGGCCGCGGCCAGAACAGCGTTATCGTTGTTCTTTAATTTATAAGTGCCCATTTTATGGATGTTAGGCGCATCCGCCCGCTATTCCGGTCTCTGCATCCCCGTCGAAACCGTTACGCCCCCAGGTTGCCATGATTTCTGCGGAAATCATAAAACCGCCTGCGGCGAGGCAACTTCCGGGCGGGAACCATGTTCCCCCCGGATGCCCCCCTCTTTTTTGGAATAAGGAAGTGAAGGAGAATAGGGGATATTCCCCCTTGAGGACCCCTTCTTCTTTGGTATAAGGAGGTGGGAAAAGAATCGGGGTTATTGTTCCCCCAGATGCCCCCTTCTTTTTGGAATAAGGTATTGGGGAATGACTTTGCCTTATTTATAATGCTTGGGTTCGGGATAATCTTCGCCGAAGGTCTCCACAGTGACCTTTTTCATCACCTGAGGCTCCAGAGGACGGTCGTTGCGGCCGGTGCGCACGGAAGCGATGCGGTCAACGACCTCGATGCCCTCCGTGACCTTGCCGAAAGCGGCATAGCCGCCGTCCAGATGAGGTGCGTCGGCGTGCATCAGGAAGAACTGGCTGCCGGCGGAATTGGGCATCATGGCGCGCGCCATGCTCAGTACGCCGCGGGTATGCTTCAGGCGGTTGTCAAAACCGTTCTGCCGGAACTCACCGTAGATATGGTATCCCGGGCCGCCCGTGCCGTTTCCGTCGGGGTCGCCGCCCTGGATCATGAACCCGGAGATCACGCGGTGGAAGATCAGCCCGTCATAAAAGCCCTGCTGCACCAGGTGAACGAAATTGCGCACGCTCTGAGGCGCGATATCGGGGTACAGCTCGGCTTTGATGATGCCGCCGTCTTCCATTTCGATCGTTACGATCGGATTGCTCATCTCATGCTCCTCTCTTTTCTGGCGCGGTCCATATCCCGCTCGGCTTCCCGCTTCGCGTCGGATTCGCGCTTGTCATACAGCTTTTTGCCCTTGCAGAGACCCAGCTCCACTTTTACCAGACTGTCCTTGAAATACAGTCTCAGAGGGATCAGGGCTACACCGTCCTGAGAAACCCGGTCGCCCAGCTTGCGGATCTCCTTCTTGTGCATAAGCAGCCGGCGGACGCGTACCGGATCGCGGTTGAAGATGTTGCCCTTTTCGTAAGGACTCACATGCATCCCGCGAACGAAAAGCTCGCCGTTGCGGATCATACAGAAGCTGTCCTTAAGATTGACCTGGCCGCCGCGGATGGATTTGACCTCCGTTCCGAACAGCTCTATGCCTGCCTCAAAGCGCTCGAGCACATAATAGTCGTGAAACGCTTTGCGGTTGGAGGCGATCTCCTTTACGCCCTGCTGCCTGGGCATGCGCTTCACTCCCTTCCGCTCGAAATCGTACGATGACAGTATACCATATTTGTCAATAGTGCGGAGATAATTCATGTGGCGTCCGGCTCATAAGTGTGCTATAATGCTCCCAATCTGAAAATCGGAACAAAAGAGGCATAAATCCATGGATTATACGGAGAAAAAACTGCGCCGGGTCAACCGGTACGAGGGGATCGTGGTCGACCTTACCGTGGACCGGGTCCTTCTCCCCGACGGGAAGGAATCGTTCCGCGAGGTGGTGGATCACCCCGGCGGAGTATGCGTGCTGCCCATTGACGATGAGGGATACGCCTACTGCGTGCGCCAGTACCGCTATGCTGTCGGCGCCCATCTCATCGAGGCGCCCGCAGGCAAGCTCGAGAGAGGAGAGGATCCCGACAAAGCCGTGGTGAGGGAGCTGAGCGAGGAGACGGGCTTTACCGCGGGACGCCTTATCCCGCTGGGACAGTACTATTCCTCTCCCGGCATTTCCACGGAAAAGCTGCATCTGTACCTGGCGCTCAGGCTTCGCCGGGGCGAGGCGCATCCCGACGAGGGAGAATTCCTGGATCTGGTCCGCATCCCCTACGACGAACTGTATGATCGCGCGCTCAACGGAGAGATCCCCGACGCGAAAACCGCCGTCATCGTTCTTCAGGCCCGCCGATTCCTGTAAGCTTTCCGAAAGAAAAACATGTCCCGCCCGCCCGGCTTGTCCCGGTTTGGGCGGGACGTCTGTTTGTTCCGGTCAGAGAGCGTCCCGGGAGAAAGATTTACATAAAATGTTTGCCAACATGCGAAGGATGTGCTATAGTAGCCTTGTATGAGTATGAAAATCGCTCGATAAGGGGTCAGTGCTGCTTTTGCCCGTTTTCATATAGGAGGTCATCTACGTGGAAAAATACAGGATCGCAGGCGGAAACCGGCTTCACGGGGAAGTGGAGATCAGCGGCGCGAAGAACGCGGCCGTGGCCATCATTCCCGCGGCGCTGATGGTCGACGGCATCTGCCGTATCGAGAACCTGCCTCAGATCAGCGACACGGTCACTCTTCTGCACATCCTTGAGTCCCTCGGGGCCGGGGTGAAAATGATCAATCCCTCTACGGTGGAGATAGACAGCCGCCACGCCACCTGGAAAGGTGCGGATTACGACCGGATGCGCAAGATCCGCGCGTCCTATTATCTGGTCGGGGCGATGCTCAGCCGGTTCGGCGTGGCACGCACCACCATGCCCGGCGGCTGCAATTTCGGCGTGCGGCCCATCGATCAGCATGTCAAGGGCATGAACGCCCTGGGCGCTACTGTGGACGTCACCGACTATATCGACGCGAAAGCGATCCACGGCCGGCTCCGCGGCGCGGAGATCTATCTGGATAAGGTCTCCGTAGGCGCTACGATGAACATCATCCTTGCCGCCACCCTGGCCGAGGGGCGAACGATCATCGAGAACGCCGCGCGCGAGCCGCACATTGTGGACCTGGCGAACTTCCTGAACTCCATGGGAGCGGATGTCCGCGGCGCGGGCACCGATACCGTTAAGATCAACGGAGTGGACAGACTCCACGGCGGAACCTACGCCATCATCCCCGACCAGATCGAGGCGGGAACCTATATGGCCGCCACGGCCGCGTGCGGGGGAGAGGTGCTCATCACCAATGTGATTCCCAAGCATCTCGACTGCATCAGCGCGAAGCTCAGAGAGATGGGCGTAACGGTGGAGGAGTATCCCGAATCGGTCCTGGTAAGGTCCTCGGGACGGCTGCGCCGCGCCAATGTCAAGACATTACCCTATCCCGGATTCCCCACGGACATGCAGCCCCAGATGGGCGTGGCGCTGGCGGTGGCCGACGGCACGAGCGTCATCACCGAGGGCGTCTGGGACAACCGGTACAAATACGTTAATCAGCTCCGCAAGATGGGCGCCCAGTTCCAGGTGGACGGGCGTGTGGCCGTTGTGGAAGGCGTGGAACGGCTCCACGGCGCCACGGTGGAGGCCTGTGATCTTCGCGCCGGAGCGGCGCTGGTCATCGCGGGACTGTGCGCGGACGGTGTTACCACGGTGGAGGATATCGAGTATATTGAGCGCGGATACCAGGACCTGGTGGGCAAGCTGCAGGCTCTCGGAGCCGATATCCGTATCGTGGACGAACCCGAGCATTCCGAGCGGCTGAACGCCAACGCGGGATGAGGCTGGTCGTTTTCGCCAGCGGCAGCAGCGGGAACTGCGCTCTGGTCCGCGGCGAACACACCGCCTTGCTGATCGACGCGGGGATCTCCATGCGCCGGATCCGTGAGGCGCTCCGCGGCGAAGGGCTCACGCCCGAGGATATTTCCGGCGTGCTGATCACCCACGAGCACAGCGACCACATCACCGCACTCAGGACCATGTCCCGTAGCTGCGGTATCCCGGTTTATGCTCCCGGCTCCGTGATACGGTATCTGGACGGGCAGATCCCCGAACTGGGGGAGCGGCTGAACCGTATCCGGGAAAACGAGGAATTCCGCGTCGGCGGCCTGACGGTCCGGGCGTTTCCAACACCCCACGACACGGATCAGAGCGTGGGCTACCGCGTTTCCGAGGGGGAGAGCCTGCTGGGCTTCTGCACGGATACGGGCTGCGTCACCGATGCTATGCTGGATAACCTCTCCGGCTGCCGGACCGCGCTGATCGAGGCCAATCACGACCCCGAGCGGCTGCGGTCGGGGCCTTATCCCTTTTATCTGAAGAAACGTATCCTTTCGGAGAGGGGCCACCTCTCCAACGACGACAGCGCCGGGCTGGCCTGTACGCTCGCCTCTCGCGGCACGCGTACGCTGGTGCTGGGACATCTGAGCCGCGAGAACAACACGCCCGAATTGGCGCGCTTGGCAGTGCGGACCGCGCTGGACCGGAACGGGTATGCCGATGTGGAGCTGTATATAGCCCCGGTCAGCGGGGCGCTGAGCGTGGAGATATAAGCATGCTGCGCGTTCGTCTCATCTGTACGGGAAAGCTCAAGGAGAGCTTTTATGCCGAGGCCTGCGATGAATACGCCAAACGGCTCGAGCGTTACTGTACCCTGGAAAGGACGGAGCTGCCCGAGACCGGAGATTCCGCGCGGGACGGAGAGGCCATACTCCGGAAGCTCACACCGGATACGTTCGTCGCGGCGCTTTGCATAGAAGGAAAAAGCTTTTCCAGCGAGGAGCTCGCGGCGCTTCTGAGCGACTGCGCCAACCGCGGCAGAAGCCGCGTGGCTTTTGTGATCGGCGGCTCGGACGGACTTTCCCCGGAAGTCAAAAAGCGCTCAGACGTACGTATCTCCATGTCCCGCATGACTTTTCCCCATCATCTCGCGAGGGTCATGGTGCTTGAGCAGATCTACCGCGCCTTCACGATCCTGGAGGGCGGAAAGTATCATAAATAGCGAACGGAGAAAACATGGACGAACAGAACAAAGCGTCCCCGACGTGGGGGCGTTATATCCCCGGCGAGCTGCTCGAACGCTGGCCTCGGGATGAAGAAGGAAACCCGGAACCCCCCGTATATCTCTGCCACTGCGAGCCGCTGGGCATGGCCGAGCAGCTCACGGTGTCGCGCATGGAATCCTACGGAATACCCTGTCTGCGTCAATACCCGGAGAATGGAGATTTTGGCCGGCTGATTATCGGCGTCAGTGGAACGGGCACGGACATTTTTGTCCCCGCCTCTCTGTGGGCGGATGCCTGTGAACTGCTGCGTGAGCCGGAAGAAACGGAAAGGGAGGAACTTTCAGATGAGTTGGCGTGAAACCTATGAGGAGTGGCTCAACAGCCCCGCTCTCAGCGAAGAGGAATGGAACGAGCTCAAGGCCATCGGCGACGATGAAAAGGAGATGGAGGACCGGTTTTATGCGCCTCTGGCTTTCGGCACCGCGGGTCTGCGCGGAGTCATGGGCCTGGGCACAAACCGTATGAACATCCACATCATCCGCCATGCCACACAGGCCTTTGCCGAGCTGATCGTCTCCGAGGGAGCGGAAGCAGCGGAAAAGGGCGTGTGCATCTGCTACGACTGCCGCAACAACAGCGACACATTTGCCCGTGAGGCCGCGGCCGTCATGGCTGCCAACGGCGTTCGCGTGCGCCTGTTCGAGTCGCTGCGGCCCACGCCGGAACTCAGCTTTTCGGTCCGGTATTACGGGGCGCAGGCGGGCATCAACGTCACGGCCAGCCACAACCCCAAGCAGTACAACGGCTACAAGGTCTACTGGTCCGACGGCGCGCAGCTTCCTCCTCAGCATGCCGCGCAGATCGCGAAGAAAATGGAGAACTCCGATGTGTTCCGCTCGCCGAAACGCATGGATTTTGACGAGGCGGTTGCCAAAGGCCTGATCACCTATATGGGTGAGGAGACCGACGAGGCGTTCCTGAAGGAAGTCATGGCCATGTCCATCAACCGCAGCGCGGTGGAGAAAGTGGCCGACGGATTCAAAATCGTCTATACGCCGTTCCACGGCTGCGGACACAAGCTGGTTCCCGAAGCCCTTAAGCGTCTGGGCATCAAACATCTCATCCCCGTCAAGGAGCAGATGGTGATCGACGGTAATTTCCCCACCGTGGAGAGCCCCAACCCCGAGAACCCCGAGGGCTTCTATATCGCGGTTGATCTTGCCCGCCGGGAGGGCAGCGATCTGATCATCGGCACCGACCCCGACTCCGACCGCGTCGGCGTCATGGTGCGCCGCGGCGATGATTATATCACCATCACCGGCAACCAGATGGGCTGCCTCCTGCTCGATTACATCATCACCGCGCGCAGGACCACCGGGACCATGCCCCCGAACCCCGCCGCCATTACCACCATCGTATCCACCAGCATGGCGAGGAGGATCTGCGAGGTCAACGGCATCCATTTCGACGAGACCTTCACCGGCTTCAAATTCATCGCCGAAAAGCTGGCCGAGTACGCCGAGAACGACTCTCATCAGTATCTGCTCGGCTTCGAGGAGAGCTACGGCTACATGATGGGCGATTATGTCCGCGACAAAGACGCCGTCACCGCCTCCATGATGATCGCCGAAATGGCGGCCTGGTATTTCGACCGGGGCATGACCCTTGCCGACGCGATGGACGAGCTTTACGCCAAGTACGGCTTCTATCACGAGACGACGCTCAACCTTTACATGTACGGCGTCGACGGTCTGGGAGAGATGCGCGCTCTGATGGAGAAGCTTCGCCGGGATCCCCCGACGGAGGTCGGCGGCATCGCTGTGGCCCGTATCCGCGATTACGACAGCGGCGACATCAAGGTTCCCGGACTGGGCGTGGTGGAAAAAACCGCCATTTCCGGCAGCAACGTGCTCTATTTCGACCTGATCGACGGCTCGGCGCTGGTGGTGCGGCCCTCGGGAACGGAGCCTAAAATCAAGATGTACGTCCTCGCCCGGGACGAGACGGCGGCGGGAGCCGCGGATAAGGCGGAGCGGGTCGCCGCTTTCGCGCGCGGTCTGTCGAAATAAACGCTTTCCCGTTTTTCGGGACAGCAAGGGAGGTTTTGAACATGAAAAAGACCCTCGTGATCGTTCTTGCGGCGGTGCTTCTGCTTGCGGCGCTGACAGGATGCGGCGGGAGCAAGAAGACGTGGACCGGCAAGCACACCGTGGAGATCGTCATCAAGGATTACGGAACGATCACGCTGGAGGTCGATGCGGATACCGCCCCGATCACCGCGTCCAATTTCCTGAATCTGGCGAAGAAGGGCTTTTACAACAACCTTACGATCTATCGCGCTATCGACGGTTTTGCCATCTATGGCGGCGACCCCAACAAAAACGGCACCGGCACATCCGGGGAGACGATCACCGGCGAATTCAATTCCAACGGCTACAACAACCCGCTCTCGAACGTGCGCGGGGCCGTGGGAATGGCCCGCGGCGTAAACAAAAACAGCGCGTCCTGCCAGTTTTACATCCTGCAGAACAGCGCCACGTACCTCGACGGTGAGTTCGCGGTGTTCGGAAGCGTGACCTCCGGAATGGAGATCGTTGATCTTATCGCCTCCACCGCTCCGGTCACCGGCAGCGACGGACATATCACCGTGGACAACCAGCCTGTCATCTCCTCCGTAAAGGTGGACAAGTGACCCGCCGCCCGAAATGAACCTCAGCCCGCCGGAAAGCGTCTGTCTTTTCGGCGGGCTGCTGTATGCGGCCGTGCGGAATGATCCGGGAGCCGCCCCGCCGGACAAGGAGATGAAGTAACCATGAAACGATATATTTGCCGTATCCTGTCGCTCTGCCTTATCCTCGCCCTGCTCGCGGGGACGGTCCCGGCGATGGCCGCGGATCCGGACGGCGGCGCGTGCACCGTCATCGGCGCGGACCTGACCAACGCGCAGACAGAGGAGGTCTACCGTATTTTCGGCATCGAGAGGGGCAGCGTCCGGGAACTGTACATGACCAATGCCGAGGAGCGCTCCTGGCTGCAGGGCTACGTGGACGACAGCGTGATCGGCACCGCGTCGATCTCCTGTGTATATATCAGACTGCTGGAACAGGGCGCCGGCACCGACGTCTCGGTAAGCAATGTGACCTGGTGCACCGAGGAGATGTACCGCTCCGCGCTGGCCACGGCGGGAGTCACGGATGTGCGCGCGGTCGTCACCGCACCGTTCTCCGTGTCCGGCACGGCGGCGCTGGCGGGCATATACAAGGCGTATGAGACCCTGACAGGGCAGACTCTTGATGAGATCGCAAAGCAGGTAGGCGTGCAGGAGCTTACCACAACGGCGGATCTTGCCGATCAGCTGGGAGATCTGGATGCCTCCGCCATCGTCGGAGACCTGAAGGCGATACTCAGCGAGACGAAGAACATGACCGACGACGAGCTCAGGGAACAGATCCGGGCCGTCGCGGCGGACTACAATGTCACGCTCAACGATTACCAGGTCAACCAGCTCCTCAGTCTCTGCCGCAAAATGGAGGGTCTGAGCGAGAGCGAACTGGTTGAGAAGATACGCAATCTTCAGGATACCGCCCGCAGGATCGGAGAGGCGGGAGAAAAAGCCGAACAGGTCAAAGAAACCGTATCCTCGCTGGCGGACTCCCTGAAGACCTTTTTCCTTAAAGCAGCGGATTTCTTCGCGGGCCTGTTCGGACGAAAATAACAAATGATCACAGAAAAGTTTACAAATATGCCATGAATTTTCCGGAAAACCTGCCATAATAAGCCATGGTCTGAAAAATAGCCCGTGCCGAGGCTCGGGCGTCGCAATAAGGAAAGGAGCAGTTATCCATGGACAACAACAGCATCATTGAGAAGCTCAAGGAGCTCGTAAAGAAGGGCAATGTTTCCCGCATTCTCGTCCGCAAGGGCGATAAGATCCTTGTGGATGTTCCGGTCAACGTGGGCATCATCGGCGGCGTGGCCGTACTGGCCATGTCCAAGGTCCTGCTGATTGCCGGCGTTCTGGCCACTGTGGGCTTCGGCTGCACGGTCGAGGTCATCAAGGACGACGGGCAGATCGTGGACGTCATCACCGAGGAGACCGGCGAAAAGGCCCGTGCCGCCGCGCAGAGCGTTGTCGACGAGGTCAAGAACACCTTCCGTCCCGAAGAGGCGGAGGCCGAGGATTTTGAGCAGACCGTTTCCGAGGACGAAGAGCCCAAGGAGTGATCCCATCCCGTAAGCACAAAGAGGCTGCCGCGCTTAAGCGGCAGCTCTCTTACTTTATCGGAAAGGCAGGCGCGGCATGGCTGTAGTGCTTTTATATAACATCGTCGGAGAAAAACTCAGGAAGATCCGCACGGCGCTCCTCCGCCTGGGGCTGAGCGCGAGGACTGTTTCTTCCGAAGAATACGGTCATCCGATCGGGTTCCTGGCCGGACTCGAAGGCTTCGGGCCATCCGAAGACTGCGGAGTTGAGGACTTCACCGGAGAAATGATGCTCATGAGCGGCCTTTCCTCCCGGCAGTTTTCCACACTGCTGGATACCCTTCGCGCCTCACGCTGCACGGTCACGCTCAAAGCAGTCGTAACCGAGAGCAACGCTCTCTGGAATTCTTCCGAGCTCTATCGGGCGCTGCGTACCGAACACGACACCATGCGCGAATACATCGAAGCCCGAAAGAAGAAATAGCTTACAAACGAAGCCCCCGGAATGCCACGGACATTCCGGGGGCTTCGCTGTTTTGGAGATAATCAGGGGAGGATCGTCTCTATGATCTCTTCCGCGTGTCCGGAATGGAGACCGGCCCGTTCCTGGGCTTCCAGGTCCAGACGGATCATTTCCGCCTGACCCTCGCCCAAAGACGCGATCCGGATGAAAAGATCCAGAGCGTCTTCATAGTATCCGGCGTACAGGCAGGCGTAAGCCAGGTTCATGTTCACCAGCACACCGTCGGGCTGGTACTCCCGGCCAATCAGCGCGTCGTCCAGCGCGGCGTCGTAATCCCGAAGGTGTATCAGGTCATAATAGGAGAGCCAGGCATAATATTGCGCCGTGTCGTAGGTGCCCAGCGACTCACATACACCGGCATAATAATCCAGTCCCGACTCGAAATACCCGCGGGAGCGCTCATATTGCCCGGCTTTGAAGGCGTTTTCTCCGGTGTTGAGCAAAGAGAGCGCGAAATAGGCAGTGTCTGAGGCGGAACCGGTGCGCTCCATGATGCGCCTGTACACCTCGGAGGCCTGGGCGAAGTATACGTCCGCCGAGAGATAATCTCCCCGGGTGTTGAAACAGGTGCCCCGGTTATTGCAGATATTGGCAAGCAGGAGCTGGAATTCCATGTTGTCGTCGTCGCGGGCCAGTTCCTCGGCCAGTTCGGCGGCCTGCGCGTAATAGTAATCCGCGTCTTCAAAGCGTCCCAGGTCGGACATGCAGGTCGCGAGCGTGGTCAGCGCACGCGTATAACTGCTGCGGTTCTGCAGTGAATCGCTGACCTCATTGAGCGTTTCGATCAGGTCGCAGGCATTGGAGAGCTTTTCCGCCGCCGCGGTATAATCGGCTTCCCGGTACAGCAGGACTCCGTAATTGTAATAGGCGTTGGCCATGGACTCAATGTTGACCGGAGTCCTCTCCGCGGAGCCCAGAAGGTCCAGGCTCTTCTCAAACAGTTCCGCCGCCCGGGAGACATCGCCGTAGCTCACGGCATTAGCCCCGGCGTTGTAATACATGCGTCCCAGCGTCAGGGTATCGGGCTCCTCCAGCGCCTCGGTGAGTTCGATCGCGAGCGAATAGTCCCCGGCCGCCTCGGAGTAGCGGCCGGCGGAATTCAGGATGCCGCCGCGGTTGTTGTAGGCGGAGGCGAGAGCGGCGCGGCTGCCCTCGTAATCCTCGTCCGCCAGCGTTCCGAACAGACCGATAGCGGTCTCCTCGGAGATCAGAGCCTCCTCGTACGCGCCGAGAACGCCTCCGGCCGAGGCCAGCTTCTCATAGTTGGCGGCGACCTCAAACTCGGCGGCCTGCCGGTTGTCGGACAGGCGGGCGATGGCGTTCAGGTCCTCCGTATTGCGCCGGAGGATACCGGCGATCTTCGCGTAGGCTCCGGGAACATTGGTCAAATGATCCGGAAGGGAATAGGTCAGTTCGTTGAGGATCCGCATGGAGGCCTCTTCCCGCACCTTGGCTGTGTCTCTGTAGGTGGACGCCAGATGCAGCAGCCCGGCGGAAACGCCCAGCACGGCGGCCAGAACTGCCGCCGCTGCTCCGGTGCGCGCGGCCGTACGCCTGTTTCTGCGCAGAGTATGCTCGCGGACAAGCTCCTCCTCTTCGCAGCCGGCCACGTCGGCGATGGCCTTGAGAAGAGCTGTCTCGGCCCGGGCCATGATCTTTTTCGGATCGCTGCCCTCGCTGCGGACATCCATCACTCTCTCTTCCAGATCGGGCAGGAGACTGAGCGAAGGCGGGAATGAGGTTGCGGGATCGCCGTTTACAAGCAGGGGATATATGTGCTCGCCCCGGCCCATGTTGATGAACATGCTGATTTCCCGGTCTACCCAGGGGGAAAGAGGCGCGTCCGTCGTGCAGATCACGATCAGGCAGTTCGAGGAACGAAGGGCGTCGTCGATGGTCTCGGTCAGGATCTTGCCCACGGACAGCTCCTCGGTATCCCGAAACACTCTCTGAATGTCCCTGCAGCCTCTGGCGCGTATCGGCTTCGGGAGCCGGTAGCTCTCCAAAGCGTTGAATACGGCTTTGGTGATCACATTGTCGAGGGGCCGGTGGCGGTAGCTGATGAAAACGTCGTAGTTGAATCCGTCGCTCATGCTCCGCCCTCCGTTTCCTCGGAAAGCAGATCGTCCAGCCCCAGCTCCTGCAGAGAGGAGCGGGCCGTATCCACCGCTTCTTCCACGTAGAAGAGCGCCTGTTCGTCACCCTCAAACAGGGCGGGCAGCTCTTTCATGGTGCGTGTGGCGATCTCAGCGCTCAGCCGTGTCTGTTCCTGCGCGATGTCGCCCTCTTTTTTGGCGATGAGGCCGAGGCGGAGGAAGATCCCCGCAGCGGTCAATGTCACGGCCGCAGCGAAGGAGAGCGCCACGGCTATGGCTCTTTTCCTTCGGGCGCGATGACGCTGTTCCAAAGCGTCGGGATGCAGTCCCAGCACCTGGGCGGTGATGCGTACGGTCTCATAGCGCAGGGCGGCCCGCTTGCGTGCCGGGCTGTCCCCGCGAAGATCCGCCGCTATAGGCTCGATATTCTCCTCCCGTTCCACCACGGATTTATCCGGCATGATGTGGCGCACGAGCTTCCTCTCGGAGAAGTTTTCCGGGAAGGACTCGGCAGGCTCTCCCGACACCAGAACGGCGATGACATGGTCTCCGCCCTTTCGGGTACGAAAATAGTCCAGCCGGTCCAGGATCCCCCGATGCGAGCGGATCTCGGGTGAGCAGAGCAGGATAAGGAAGCGGCTCTCGTCCAGCTGAGCGCGGACTTCGTCGTCCAGCGGGGACCCGGAGAGATCCAGCGTGACGCTGCGCCGCTCTCTGCCGGGTTCGGCCGTGACGCCGCCGGGCAGCCGGTAGCGGCGAAGACTGTCCGCCAGAGTTCGGGCCGTGTCCGAGTCGGTGGGAACGGCGGTTATGCAGATGTCGTAAGTTTCCATGGCTCGTCTCCTTTGTGGGGACGTATAGTTTTTCGTGAGGAAAAGGACAAGCGCTCAGCGCCGGACGGGAAGAAGGCGGATGTCCTCCAGCTCGGATATGGCGTCGTAAAACTTATCGGAATACGGTTTTTCGTCAAAGGGGAAGCATACCAGCGCGAAGGTTCCGGTGAGATCGGTGTCAAAGCTCAGCGTTTTAGACTCTTCATCGTAAGCGGCCCTGATGGCGGTCAGAGAACCGTCGGCATTGCGGAATACGGCGTAAATGTCGTTTCTGTTCCACCCCGCGGGGAGAGTGAACTTCATCCGGGCGGTCATCTTTTGCCCGGGCTCGGCGATCTCGCGTATGCCGATGAAGACCCGGACGGTGTAATATCTGCCGTTTGGGCTTACGATCACCCGCCGATCATTTCTGGATGCTGCCGGCAAAGATGCTTCAGGATCGGGATCGGGATCGGGAGCAGGGGGGTTCGGATCGGGAGCAGGTGGATTTGGATCGGGAGCAGGCGGGTCGGGATCGGGAGCAGGGGGATCGGGTTCGGATGGAGAATGGTTGTCGGGATCCGAGGAGGGCTTCTGCATCCTGCGCAGCGTGACAGGAGATCCCGAACCGCTGCCCGCGGAACCCGAACCGCCCAGTATGCCGCTGCCGGTGAAAGAGGTGTTGGGTGGCGCCATCGGGGTTTCCGGAGCGGTTATCTGCCAGGAACTGAAGCCGGAGAGACGGATAAGATAGGTGTTCCCGAGCTCAAAGGCCGGGAAGACAGAGCCGTCCCGCAGCAGAAAACGCGTGCTGAGCCTTCCGTTTCCGTCCATTTCCTGGATCTCGACACACTCGGGGTCGGGCATGGGATTCACGCCGTCTTTATAATTCTCGGCCTTGCTCAGATCGATGATATACTGTCCCTTGTCGTTCGGTGACACATAGATCTCGGTGGAGATCACACTGTCTATGTTTATTTCGGAATAATGACCCGGGGTCGGTCCGGCCCCTCCGGTCATAACGACCACGGGAACAGTGATCCTGCCGTCTTCTCCCTGCACCGGCATCTGAACTGTCGTCGGAGAGACTGCCAGAGGAAAGGTAAAGGAGGGCGTCAGGGTATCGGAATAATCGTAGGCGATCACAGACGGGTTTGAGACAGACGCGCCGTTCAGCAGCCGGAATTCGGGGGCAAACTCAAAGAGACCGCCGTGGCATTCCAGTTGTCCTCCGGATACGGGCCCGCCGATGTAATAGGAATCGTTCATCTCCGCGTTGTATATATCGCCGACACGCAGTGACAGTTCGCCGGAGTTCACAACAGATCCGATGGATATGCTGCCGTTATTCACAATAAGGCTGTTCCCGGAATTGCCCAGGCTCCCGATGCTGACCGGAGCGTCATTGTTGTGGATAATGACGTCGCTGTCCTTGATATTAAAGGTTTTCACAGACCCCGTGCCCGATACGGAGAAATCCCGGGACTGCATCGTGACGGCGCAGTCGGCGACGGCATACACATCGCCGATCGAAATACTGTGCGCTGCCAGACTGCCGCTGCCGGTCATGACGCCGGCCCCGTCGAGCGTGAATTTGCCGTCCCCGCTCACAGATCCGTCCAGATCCAGCCGGGTGCCATCCATTATATGGAGGGAAGAGCGCAGCTGTCCGTTGTTCGTTACACGGCTGGGAGTGGATGGCATGGAGATCTCCGCGCCGCTTTCCAACGTCAGGGAGGAGTTGTCTGCCAGCGTCAGGGAGGAATATACCTCATTATACTCATAGTCTCCCTCGCCCGGGTCAACGCTCTGATCACCGGAGTAGCGGGCAACGATGTCGCCGGTATTCGCATCGGTCACGGCGCCGCCGGTGTAGAGAAGCAACGACGAACCAGAGGGTACGTAAAGGTCGGCGCCCCGAACGGTATAGTCCTCATCCAGAATGCCGGGAACGGACCCGTTGAGCATCAGATACAGATTATCGTACTGTCGGAGAAAGAAGGCTACGCTTCCGGTACCCTCTTCGTAAAGGTCCGTGAGTGTGTGAAGATAGAGGCTGCCCGTCTCTCCCAGCAAAACATCGTCTACCAGAAGGATACCGGTACCGGTGATATGGATATCTCCTTCACTGGAGATCGTGCCGAGATGATTGAAGCCGGCGGCGGCGATATTCAGCCCGTTCAGGCCCGAGGAAACGATGTTTATCTCCGCATGGTCAAAGTTGACCAGCCCGACCTGACCGCTGACCTCGTCGTAGGTCCAGCCGTCCTCCTCGGATACGTCCTTCCCTCCGACGGTGATCCCGGCTGCGGAAGCGTTTTCGTCCGGAGTGCCGGCGGGATCGCTGTTGTCCGAGATCGTACCGTTGGCAGGGGAGGAAGAGGAAGCAGAGCGCGCCGGCGCAGCCGAGTACGCCGGAAGCGGAGCCGTGACCGTTTCGGAGAAACGGGCCCCTCAACAGGCGCGGGTTCCTCAACAGGCGCGGGTTCCTCAACAGGCGCGGGTTCCTCAACAGGCGCGGGTTCCTCGTCAGGTGCGGGCTCCTCAACAAGCGCGGGCTCCTCAACGAGCACGGGTTCCTCAACGGGCGCGGGCTCCTCAACGGGCATGGGGCCCTCAACGGGCGCGGGCTCCGCAACGGGCGCGGGGTCCTCAACGGGCGCGGTTTCCGCAACGGGCGCGGGGTCCTCAACGGGTGCCGGCACCTCGACAGGCGCAGGTTCCTGAACGGGCGCGGGCATTTCGGCCTCCGCGGGTTTTGGAGCCTCTGCGGCGGGAGCGGTCTCCGCGGGTTTGGGCGCCTCGATGGGGGCCGTCTCCGCGGGTTTGGGAGGCTCGGCAGCGGGGGCCGTCTCCGCGGGATTGGGAGGCTCGGCAGCGGGAGCAGACTCCGCGGGCTTGGGAGCCTCAGCGGCGGGAGCGGACTGCGCGGGCTTGGGAGGCTCGGCAGCGGGAGCGGTCTCCACCGGTTCTTGCACCACCGGAGCAGGCTCTGAGACCTCCGTCGGAGCGGGTGCGGGCAGTGTCTCCTCTTCATCGGAGGCGCGGACCTTAGCACCGAGTCCCAGCGTAAGGAATACACTCAGGATCAGCCCGGCTGTCTTCTGTACCCACTTTTTCATGCGTTATTCTCCTTAGTTTTCCTGTCCCGTCCGTTTAACGCCGGACAGGGAGGAGCCGGATTTCGTCCAGCTCGGATATGGCTTCGTAAAAGTCTTCTGAGGTCGAATCTTCGTCGAAGGGGAAGAAAATGAGGGCGAAGGTGCCGGTGAGATCGGTATCAAAGCTCAGCGTGTTTTCGTCTTCATCGTAATCGGCTCTAATGACGGTCAATGACCCGTCAGCGTTGCGGAACACAGCGAAAAGGGCATTTTTGCTCCATCCGGCGGGAAGCTTGAACTTCATCCGGACGGTTATCTTCTGTCCGGGCTCGTCCGCCTCGCGCGTGCCGAAATAAACGTGAACCGTGTAGTATCTGCCTTGGGGGCTTACGATCACGCGCCGGTCGCTTGCGGCTGCCGCCGGCAGGGAGGCTTCCGGATTGGGATCAGGATCGGGATCGGGAGCAGGAAAATCGGGAGCGGGAGCGGGGGGATCGGGAGCAGGCGGATCAGGATCGGGATCGGGATCGGAAGGAACCGGATCGGGGTCCACGGGATTTCCCCCGCCGCCGGAAGCGGGCTGCGGATCATGGTGCGAGTAGGCGGATCCGCGAAAGAGAACGGTACCGCTGCCGCTGCCGAGAGAACCGGCGCCTCCCAGCGTGCCGGTTCCGGTGAACGAGGTGCTGGGAGAGGTGACCGTCCCGGACGGGAGAATGGGATAATCGTTGGATACGGTGATTCGGACGAGATATGTATCTCCCAGCTCAAAGGACAGGTCAGCGGCATTATCACCGTCTGTACTGCTCAGTATTTCCTCAAGCTCACCGGTGAAATACTTCCGGGATCGCACCGTGAGGTTTCCCGCCTCGTCCATACAGTGGAATTCAACGATATATGTTTTTCTCCTGGTTCTGGGGATATCTGTGCTGTTCAGAAGCTGAGACAGCAGGTTCGTGCCGTCCTTGTAGCATTCGGCTTTCCGGAGATCCAGCACATATTCACCGGCGCTGTTTTTGATATAACTAATCTCCGAAAACTCCGTGCTGTCGATTTGCGTACCAATGAATTCCCCCGCAATGATATTGTTGGTGACGAAGGAAACGACCAGGGGGACCGTACAGCTGCTGCCTGCGGGTTCCGGCATGACGACCTGTCCGGGAGACACGATCAGCGGCGCGCCGAGGGAGTGGGAAGAATCGACGTGATCGTAGACGATCACGTGGTCGTAAGACAGCGCGGCTCCTTCCGTCAGTTCGAACCGGTCCATAAGATGGAAGATGCCGCCGGAAAGACGGAGCGCTCCGCCGGTTACGACGCCGGTGAGATTGCATATGCTGTCGGCGCTCGGGGATTCGGTGTTGGAATACACCGAAATGTTCCCCTCGTTGGAGATCGATCCGAGCGTCAGGTTCCCGCCTTCGTTGATGATCAGGCGGCTGCTCCCGGAATTGGCCAGATCGGAGATCTCCGCCGAGACGTTCGAATAGCCGAGATAAACGTCGCTGTCCTCGATGATCAGCTTCGGGATCGTCCCGCTTCCGAAGAGGCGGAGCATTTTGGAGCGGAAGGTGACGCCGCAGTCGGCCAGGGCACCGGCGGAATGGACATTGATCTGATCGGCCTGCGCACTGCCGGTGCCGGTCATGGAGGAACCGTCGTTGAGCGTGATCCTGCCGTCGCCGGTGACCGCTCCGTCTATGACCAGTGATCCGCCGTTTTGGGCCGACAGAAGCGGTTTGGAATAATCGGACCAGAATCTCAGCCCTTTTGTGGAGGCCATTTGGACCGTTCCGCCCTGCTCCACAGTCAGGGAAGCGCCGTCGCCTACCGTCAGGGCCCCATAGGTCTCATCCAGGCCGTGGGTGCTCGACTCGTCATCGATGCCGAGGGTCACGCCGTGCTGCTGCGCCAGGGCCTCGCCTTCATTTCCGGAAAAGCGGAAAACCACGTTGTGGGTATCCTTCTCATATACCGTGCCGCCGCTGTTGAGAAACAGCGTGCATCCGCTCGGGACCACAAGGTCTACGCCGGAGAGAACGTACTGTTCGTCCAGCAGACCCACGACATCCGGGCCGTTGGCCAGCGTATATTCGTTATCCCCGGATTTGATGAACAGAGCCACGCTCCCGGTGCGGTCCGGATACAGATCGGTGGGAGTCTGCAGGTAAAAGCCGCTGTTCTCGCCGAGATCCACGCTGTC
>CACXMX010000037.1 GCA_902768805.1 Oscillospiraceae bacterium | reverse complement strand
AACACGGTGGTGCCGTACTGGCTGTTCGCCTACAAGAGCAGCCTGCTCCAGGCGCACCAGCGCCGGGACGTGATCAGCAAGGTCACCCTGGCCGTGCGGATGACGGAATACATCCTGAAGATCCTGATCCTTGTCTATACAAGAAACTATTACCTGTATCTGGCCGTGCAGCTGGTGTGCCAGCTCGCCGTCAACGTGCTCACAGCGGTGTGCGCCTCGAAAATGTACCCGCGGTACGTGCCCCAAGGGAAGCTTCCGAAGGAAAAAACGGCGGATATCTTCCGCAGGGTGCGGGACCTGTTCACGTCCAAGCTTTCCGCGGCGGTTTTCGATTCGGCGGATACGCTGGTGATCTCCTCGTTCATGGGGCTGGCCGTTCTGGCCATCTATCAGAACTATTACTTCATCATCACGGCCCTGCGCATGATGCTGGTGGTCATCCTCAACGCCTGCATGGCCGGCGTGGGCAACAAACTGGTGATGGAGAGCAAGGAGGCCAATTACCGGGATCTGGAACGGATCAGCCTTCTGTTCAGCTGGCTGCTGGGCGTGAGCAGCTCCATGCTGCTGTGCCTGTATCAGCCGTTCATGCGCCTGTGGATGGGCAGCGAAAACATGCTCTCCTCCGGGCTGGTGCTCAGCTTTACCGTATATTACTATTCCATGGGCGCCAACAAGATGATCAATATGTTCAAGGACGCGGCCGGCATCTGGCGGATCGACCGCTGGAGGCCTCTGACGGCGGCGCTGGCCAATCTGAGCCTGAATCTGGCCACGGTCCGGTGGCTGGGGCTGTACGGCGTGCTGCTCTCGTCGGTGGTCTCCATCGTGTTCATTCAGATCCCGTGGCTGTTTCACAACCTGTTCCGCGAGGTGTTCCCCCGCGAGAGCATGGGCCGGTATATCCGCCTCTTTGGCGGGGTGACGGCGATCGCGCTGGTCTCCTGCGGGGCGTCGTGGTTTGTCTGCGGGCTGTTTTCGCTGGGCGTGTGGCCCACCCTCTTTGTGAACGCCGCGGTGAGCTTTGCGATCCCGAATGTTCTCTACTTTGCCGTTTACGGGCGGAACAGCGTGTTTCTCGACAGCGTTTCGCATCTGAAGCGGATCCTTCTGCCGAAGAGGTAAGGGGCGCGGGATAAGGGCCGAAGAAAAGGGGAAGAAAAATGATCAGCGTGATCGTGCCGGTTTACAATGTGGAAAAATACCTGAGAAAATGCGTGGACAGCATCCTCGCCCAGACCTACGGAGAGTTTGAGCTGCTGCTCGTCGACGACGGCTCGCCGGACGGCTGCCCGCAGATCTGCGACGAGTACGCCGAGCGCGACTCCCGCGTGCGGGTGATACACAAGCCCAACGGCGGCCTGATCTCGGCCCGGAACGAGGGGATCCGCACCTGCACGGGCGACTACGTATGCATCGTGGACGGAGACGACTGGGCCGACGTCCATATGCTTCGGTTCATCCACGATACCGTGTCGGCCTCGCCCGAGCCGCCGGATATGGTGCTGTTCGCCGCCCACAACGTGTTCGAGGACCGCATGGAAGAGACCGTCAACAATGTCCCCGAGGGATATTACGACAGGGAACGTCTGGAAAAAGAGGTGTTCCCGTATTTGCTCACGGATACGCGCAGCGGGCTTCAGGTGGGCGTTATCCAGGCCCATACCTGGGACAAGGCGTTCAGGCGCGAGCTGCTGCTCGAGCACTACACGCGCGACGAGAGGATCCGGGTGTTCACTGACGTGCCCATGACCTACGAGTGCCTTTTCCACTGCCGGAGCGCGTACATATGCAACGAGCATCTGTATATGTACAACAAGACCAACGAGGGCTCCATCCGCGCCAAAAGCCGCGAGAACCTTCTTACGAAGAGCTTCTATTACCTGCGCGAGCACATGAGCGGCCTGGGCCCGTCCGTAGACCGCCAGCTCAACGAATACGCCGCCATGCTGATCATCCGCACGGGGAAGTGGTTCGCCGAGTCCGACCCGGACCTGGGCACCGCCGTTCGCCACCTGAAGGAAGGGCTGCGCGAGTCGGATATGCTCTCGCTGGTATCCGTCCGGGGGCTGCCCCCCAAGCCGGGCGCGGTGATACGGCTGCTCAAGTGCCGGCTGTATACTCCGGCCATGCTGCTGTGCGCCGCCAGGGTCCTGCAGCAGAAAAGATCGGGCGGCCGCCGGGGATAACGCCCCGCGGAAAGCCCGTATGAATAAAGGAAAGCAGGTGGAAGAGAATGTATAAACGAAAAGTGCGCGGCTGGTCCCAGCATACCGATTTTATGTTTCTGGACAATCTCTGCGCCTTTGTCAGCCTTCTGACCGCGTTCTTTCTCGTGGAAAGGGAAGGCGTTCTGACCTCTCCTTTTTTCTGGAGGATCGCCCTGGAGACCATGCTGGTGAACCTGGTCGTGATGATCGTGATGGACACCTATCACAGCGTGCTGCATCACACGCCCTGGGACGAGATGGTCCGGCTCCTGAGCCAGACGGGGAACGTGGTCCTCATCCTTCTGGTGTTCCAGCTGCTGAGCCAGAACGTGGGGCGGGATCTGCCCCGGATCGCGCTCTACGCCCTGCCCATGTACCTTCTGCTGTGCTATTTCGCGCGCCAGACCTATAAAGGCTTTCTGAAGAAAAAGCACCACATCCTCAACCGGCATTCCCTGCTCATCGCGCTGGAGGCCTCGCAGATCCCCACCGTCGTCCCACGGATCCTCCGCTCCAATTACGGGACCTACCGCTTCATCGGCTTCGCCATCATGGGGGCCGACCCCTCCGAGGAGGAGGCTCAGCAGGCGCTCCGTGAGCTCTGGGAGCAGTATCCCGAGGTGGAGACGATCCCCATTGTGGCCACGTCCGCCACGCTGGAGCAGTACCTTACCAACAACTGGGTGGACGAGGTGTATCTGGACGTGTCGCCCAAGGCCGACCTGCCCGTGGACCTTATCAACAGCCTCATGCGCATGGGCATCACCATCCATACGGCCCTGACGAATCTGGACGATATCGAGTCCCGGCATAAAAACGTGGAGTGGATCTGCGGCCACCTGACCATTACGACCTCCCTGGGATACATCACCGGCCGCGACGTTCTGCTCAAGCGGCTCATGGATATCGCGGGCGGGCTGGTGGGCTCGCTGATCACCCTGATCCTCACGCCCTTCGTGGGACTGGCCATCTTTGTGTCCGATCCGGGCCCCATCTTTTTCACCCAGACCCGCATCGGCGAAAACGGGAAGAAGTTCCAGATGTACAAGTTCCGCAGCATGTATATGGACGCGGAGGCCCGCAAGCAGCAGATCGCCCGGGAGACCGGGCAGGAGGGCGAGCTCATGTTCAAGCTGGAGCACGACCCGCGGATCATCGGCCAGAAGCAGCTTCCGAACGGAAAGTGGAAAAAGGGCGTCGGCGGATGGATCCGCGACCTGTCCATCGACGAGTTCCCCCAGTTTTTCAATGTGCTGAAGGGGGATATGTCCCTGGTCGGCACCCGCCCGCCCACGGTGGACGAGTGGAAACGCTACGAGCCCTTCCACCGCGCCAGGATGTCCACGCGGCCCGGGATCACCGGCCTCTGGCAGGTCAGCGGCCGCAGCAAGATCCGGGACTTCGACACGGTCGTGCGGCTGGACCGGGAATATATCGAGAACTGGTCTCTCAAGCGGGACATCCATATCCTGTTCATGACCGTGTGGGTCGTGCTCACCCGGAAAGGGGCCATGTAACGCTCCCGCGGGAGAGCGATAATCGTTATGAGGTGATGAAACCGTGAAGAAAGTACCTGTGGAACTCGGCGGGAAGACCGTTCTCGTCACCGGCTCGCCCGGATTCATCGGGGCGTTCCTGGTGCTGCGCCTGCTGCGGGAGATGCCGTCCGGCACGGTGATCTCGCTGGACAACATGAACGATTACTATGATCCGGCGCTGAAGGAATATCGCCTGCGGCTGATCGAAGAGGCGGCGAAGACGTCCCCGGTGCAGCATGTTTTCCTCCGCGGCTCCATCGCGGACAAGGCGCTGGTGGACCGGGTGTTTTCCGAGTATAAGCCGGCGGTGGTCGTCAACCTGGCCGCGCAGGCGGGCGTGCGCTACAGCATCGATCACCCCGACGCGTATATCGAGTCGAACATCATCGGCTTCTATAACATCCTGGAGGCCTGCCGCCGCGAGCCGGTGGAGCATCTGGTGTACGCCTCCTCGTCCTCCGTATACGGCGGCAACAAAAAGGTGCCCTTCGCCACGGAGGACAATACGGATCATCCGGTGTCGCTGTACGCGGCCACGAAGAAGAGCGACGAGCTGCTCGCCCACAGCTATTCCAAGCTGTACAACATCCCCGCCACGGGCCTGCGGTTCTTCACGGTGTACGGCCCCGCCGGGCGGCCGGACATGTTCTATTATTCCGCCACGCAGAAGCTCACGGCGGGGAAGACCATTCAGATCTTCAACTACGGCAACTGCAGGCGCGATTTCACCTATATAGACGATATCGTGGAAGGCGTTTACCGTGTAATGCAAGGAGCTCCGGAGAAGCGGAACGGGGAGGACGGCCTGCCGGTCCCGCCCGCGGCGGTGTACAACATCGGCGGCGGCACGCCGGAGAACCTGCTCGACTACGTCTCCACGCTGCAGGAGGAGCTGGTGCGCGCCGGCGTTCTCCCTTCGGATTATGATTTCGAGGCGCACCGCGAGCTGGTGGGCATGCAGCCGGGCGACGTGCCGGTGACCTACGCCGACTCCGAGGCCCTGGAGCGCGATTACGGCTTTACGCCGAAGATCGGCATCCGCGAAGGGCTGCGGAGATTCGCCGAGTGGTATAAGGAGTATTACCGGGCCGGCCTGTGAGCGCGCGGCCGTCCGGTATCGGCGCGGTCTCAGGATCGCCGGGGGAGGTATTCATATGGGTAATATCAACTTTTTGTTTGTTCTCGGGGTGATCGCGTTTGCCGCGGCCTTCCGGGTGACGAGCGGAAAAAAGGGAAAAGCGGACCGAAACGACAGGATCCTGCAGATCCTTCTCTTCGCGGTGGGGGCGCTGCTGATCGCCCTGTCGACCAGATAGGTCCCGGGGGACAGCCAAAAAGGGTTTGACGAAAGCGCGCCGCGCGGATATTATTGTGCTTGATTCAAATAACAGGGGACCGTAACATGACGAGTATAAAAGACGCGTTCAAAGACAAAACACTGGTGATCACGGGCGGCACGGGGTCCTTCGGCTCCACCGTCCTCAAGCATTTTCTCACCTCGGACATCGCCGAGATCCGCATCATCTCCCGCGACGAGAAGAAGCAGGACACCATGCGCCACATGCTGCAGGCCCGGTATCCCGAGTACGCCGCCAAGGTGCGCTTTTATGTGGGCGACGTGCGCAGCCTGGATTCGGTGCGCGACGTGATGTACGGGGCGAACTATGTGTTCCACGCCGCGGCCCTGAAGGAGGTGCCCTCCTGCGAGTTCTTCCCGATGGAGGCCGTGAAGACCAACGTGATCGGCACGGACAACGTGATCACCGCCGCGGTGGAGAACCGCGTGGAGCGGGTGGTGTTTCTGTCCACGGACAAGGCGGCCTATCCCATCAACGCCATGGGCATGACCAAGGCGCTGGGGGAGAAGGTGGTGGCGTCGCGGGCGCAGACGGCCTATGAGCGCGCCGGGACGGTGCTCGCGTGCACGCGCTACGGCAACGTGATGTGCTCGCGCGGCTCGGTGATCCCGCTGTTCATCGACCAGATCAAGCGCGGCGACCCGATCACGATCACCGACCCGAACATGACCCGCTTCCTGATGAATCTGGACGAGGCCGTGGAGCTGGTGGCCTTCGCCTTCGAGCACGCAGAGCCGGGCGATCTGTTCATCCAGAAGGCGGACGCCTCCACCATCGGCGACCTGGCCGACGGGGTGATGAAGGTGTTCGGGCAGACGGAGAAAAAGATCATCGGCACCCGCCACGGCGAGAAGCTCTACGAGACGCTGATGACCCGCGAGGAGCGGCTGCGCTCGGCGGACATGGGCGGATATTTCCGCATCGCGCCGGACGGCCGTTCGCTCAACTACGACAAGTACTATGTGGAGGGCAGCGTGCTCACGGAGAGCGACGAGGCCTATACCAGCCACAACACCCGCCGCCTGGATGTGGACGGCGTGGTGGCCAAGATCATGACCACGGACTATGTCAAAGAGGAGCTGGAAGGCCGGCCCCATGCCGTGGAGGCCTGAGCGATGAAGATCCTTGTCACCGGCGCCCGCGGCTTCGTCGGGCGCAACCTGACGGAGAACCTGAAGAACATCCGTGACGGGAAAAACCGGACCCGTCCCGGCCTTGTCATTGACGAGATCTATGAATACGGCAGAGAAAACACGGCGCAGGACCTGGATCGGTTCTGCGCTGAGTGTGATTTCGTATTCCATCTGGCCGGGGTGAACCGCCCGAAGGACCCCGCGGAATTCAAGGAGGGGAACATAGACCTTACGGCCGCCGTGCTGGGCGCGCTGGAAAAGCACGGCAACACCTGCCCGGTCATGATCTCCGGCAGCATTCAGGCCACGCTCTCCGGGCGGTACGGCGCGTCGGAATACGCCCTGAGCAAGCGCTCCGGCGAGGAGCTGGTGTTCGGCCACGCCGAGAAGACCGGGGCGAAGGCGCTGGTTTACCGCTTCCCCAATCTGGCGGGCAAATGGGTCCGGCCGAACTACAACAGCGCCGTGGGCACCTTCTGTTACAATATCGCGAGGGACCTGCCCATCACGGTGAACGACCCCGCGGTGGAGCTGGAGCTGCTGTTCATCGACGACCTGGTGGAGGAGATGCTCGACGCCCTGGAGGGGCATGAGCACCGCTGCGAGTTCGACGGGGCGGAGACGGTCCCGACGCCCGGCGGGAAATACTGCGCCGCTCCGGTGACTCATAAGGCCACTCTCGGGTACATCGTTGAGTGTCTGCGCGCGTTTCACGATCAGCCGCGGACGCTGCTCATGCCGCGCATCGCCCCGGGCAGCTTTGAGAAAAAGCTGTATTCCATGTATCTGAGCTATCTTCCGAAGGAAAAGGCCGTATTTGACCTGAAGATGAACGCGGACGCGCGCGGCAGCTTCACCGAGCTGCTCAAGACTGCCGATCACGGCCAGTTCAGCGTGAACGTCTCAAAGCCCGGCGTCACGAAGGGGCAGCACTGGCACAACAGCAAGTGGGAGTTCTTCATCGTCGTCTCCGGCCGGGCGCTCATACAGGAGCGCAGGATCGGCTCGGACGAGGTGTGGGAGTTCGAGGTCTCCGGCGACAGGATCCAAGCCGTGCACATGCTGCCGGGATACACGCACAACATCATCAATCTCAGCGAAACACAGGATCTGGTCACGCTGATGTGGGCCAACGAGATTTTCGATCCGGAGCATCCGGATACGTTCTACGAACCGGTGGAGGCATGACATGGCAAACTGGAAAAACAACGGAAAGCTCAAGCTGATGATCATCGTCGGCACCCGGCCGGAGATCATCCGCCTGTCCGAGGTCATCAAGAAATGCCGCCGGTATTTCGACACGATACTGGCGCACACCGGGCAGAATTACGACTATAACCTCAACGGCGTGTTCTTCCGGGATCTCTCTCTGGCCGACCCGGAGGTATACATGGACGCGGTCGGCGCGGATCTCGGCGAGACGATGGGGAATATCATCGCCAAAAGCTACCGGCTGATGGCGGAGCTGCAGCCCGACGCCGTGCTGGTGCTGGGCGACACGAACAGCTGCCTCGCCGTCATCGGGGCCAAGCGGCTGCACATCCCCATTTTCCACATGGAGGCCGGCAACCGCTGCAAGGACGAGTGCCTGCCCGAGGAGACGAACCGCCGCATAGTTGACATAATTTCCGATGTCAATCTGGCGTACTCCGAGCACGCGCGGCGGTATCTGGCCGAGTGCGGGCTGCCGAAGGAGCGCACCTATGTCACCGGCTCGCCCATGGCGGAGGTGCTGCGCGCCAATCTGACGAAGATCGCCGCCTCGGACATCCATGCCCGGCTCGGACTGGAGAAGGGAAGATACATCCTGCTCTCCGCCCACAGGGAGGAGAATATCGACACCGAGGCCAATTTCGTCAGCCTGTTCACCGCCATCAACGAGATGGCCGCCAAATACGACATGCCGATTCTGTACTCCTGCCATCCGCGCAGCGCCAAGCGGCTGGAGGCGTCGGGCTTCGCGCTCGATCCGCGAGTGCTCCGGCACGAGCCGCTGGGCTTCCACGACTACAACTGCCTGCAGATGAACGCCTTCGCCGTCGTGTCCGACAGCGGCACCCTGCCGGAGGAGAGCAGCTTCTTTACGTCCGTCGGGCATCCGTTCCCCGCCGTGTGCATCCGCACCAGCACCGAGCGGCCCGAGGCGCTGGACAAGGGCTGCTTCGTCCTGTCGGGCATCGACACCCTCGGACTGCTGCAGTCGGTGGATCTGGCCGTGGAGATGGTGAAAAACGGCGACAACGGCGTCCCCGTGCCCGACTACACGGACGAGAACGTCTCGGACAAGGTCGTAAAGATCATCCAGAGCTATACCGGCGTGGTCAACAAAATGGTCTGGCGGAAGACCCTGTAAGAGTCGTCGGAAAGACCGGAGAACGGTTTTACCGGACCGGGAGATCCCGCCCCATACGGCCGGCCGCCTTTCCGGCGGCCGGCTTCCCCTTTCCGGTGCGGGCTTTGACGGCAGAGCCGCTTCCCGGCCGGGGGATGCGGACCGGCCGGAGAATCAATAAAACAATCAAAAAAACGAAAACCGCGTGCATATTGCCTGATACAAAAGAAGGACCCGGCGCCGATCGGCGCCGGGTCTCACTGCGTTTTCGGGGCTTCAGTCCCTCTTCATGCCAAACACGCGGTCAAGGAAGGCGAAGCGGCTCTCGGTATAGCGTTCAGACTCATAGTCCGGGTGGCCGTGGGTCGCGCCCTCGATGGATTCGAGGATCGCGCGGTCTTCGCCGCATACGGCGTTGACCTTTCTCACCAGTTCCACCGAGGCATTGTACGGCACGACCTCATCGGCGGTGCCGCCCTGGATGAGCATCGGCGGACAGTTTTTCGTGATATACGGCTCGGGAGAGGCCATGGAGGCGATGCCGGGGTGCTCGCGGCAGACGACGCCGGCGAAGGTATCGGCGTAATTGACCATCTTCATGCCGCCGGGCATGGGAGGGGCGTCGTCCGTGAACACCGACTGCATCACCAGATCGTAGACCCCGAACATCCCGATCACGGCCTGTACGGAGCTGTCGTATTCCGCACTGCCCATCGAGAGGTCCTCCAGCGCGCCCACTCCGGCTGAGGTGCCCAGGAGCGCGGCGAAATAGGCCCCGGCGGAGTCGCCGGACACGGCGAAGCGCGCCGGGTCGAGACGGTAGGTCTCCGCGTTGGCCCGCAGGAAGCGGATCGCCGCTTTCGCGTCGTAAACCGGCAGGGGGAAGACGGCCTCGCCTGTCAGACGGTAGTTGACGTTGACGACGGCGTAGCCCCGCTGAATGCCCTTGGCCAGATAGATGCACTGGAAGTCCCGCTTGTCGCCGCCCAGAAAGGCGCCACCGTGGAACTGGATCAGCGTCGGGAACGGGCCGTCTCCCTCGCCGGGGAGAAGGATGTCCAGCGTCTGGGCCGGATTGTCCGTCTCTGCGTAGGGAATGTCGAGATATTTGCGTCTGACGTCGCTTAAGTCCAGCTCCGGAAGAGTGAAGGGCGGAGCATCGGGCGGAGGGGGAAGATACCTGATTTCATCCATAGTGTTTCACCCTGCCGGCGCGGCACCGGCACGAAGCGGGGAAGGAGGCGGAGACCGCGTGATTTTTCCGCCTCACGGAGCTTTTTCCTCAAATAGAAGGTCCGATTTAAATAGTACCATCTCTGGCTTGGGATTTCAATCATCCCCGGTAGCGGGATCGAGCGGCTTTTTGTCTATACAAACGGAAAAACGGTGTTATAATCGTAAAAACGGACGGACCGGCCGTCCGGCGCGAAGCGAGGCATGGACATGGAAAAAGAAAAGCGTAATACCGGCCCGGTTCTGATCATTCTGGCGGGCTGCTTCTGGGGCAGCATGGGGATCTTCGTCCGGAAGCTCAGCGCCTGCGGATTCACTTCCGTTCAGATCGTTTCGATCCGCGTCACTCTCGCCGCCGCGGCCTTCAGCGCGCTGCTGTTTTTCAAAGACCGGTCCGGCTTCCGGCCGGCCGCGCGGGATCTCCCGCTGTTTTTCGCTCTGGGGTTCGGGAGCATCCTGTTTTTTACGGTGTGTTACTTTACCGCGATCGAGATGATGACGCTCTCCGCCGCGGCGATTCTGCTGTATACGTCTCCCATCTGGATCATGCTCATGTCGGCGGTGTTCTTCCGTGAAAAGCTCACGGGGAAAAAGCTGCTGGCGCTGCTTCTGGCGTTTTCCGGCTGCGTTCTGGTCTCCGGCATTTCCGGAGAGGGAGGCGTGACGCCGGCAGGGCTCCTTTTCGGCCTGGGCTCCGGGATCGGCTACGGGCTCTACAGCATACTGGGAACGGTGGCCCTGCGGCGGTATTCCCCCTATACGGTCACGACCTGGACGTTTTTGCTGGCGGCGGCCGGTTCCTGGCTCATCTGCCGCCCCGCGGATATGATCGCAAAGTTTGCCGCCGCGGGGGACAGCGCGGCGCTGGCCGGCCTGTGCGTGCTCACCGCGCTGGTCACGGCCGTGATCCCGTTCCTGGCCTATACGCTCGGCCTGCGCACCGTGGAGGCCGGCAAGGCGGGGATCCTGGCCACGGTCGAGCCCATGGTGGCGACGCTCATCGGCATCACGGTGTTTTCCGAGCCCCTTACGGTCTTCTCCGGCGCCGGCATCCTTCTGATCCTCGCCGCCGTCGTTGTGCTGAACCGGAAAAGGGAAGAGTGAGGAAACAGACCCGGAACGGAAATGAGGAGGCGCGCGCATGATAAAGATCGTACTGTGGGATGTTGACGGAACGCTGCTGGATTTCGGCGCCGCGGAACGGGCCGCGATCCGCTCTCTGTTTTCGGAGTACGGACTGGGGGAGTGCACGGACTCCATGCTTGCGCGCTATTCCGCTGTCAACGCCGGCTTCTGGCAGCGGCTTGAGCGGGGCGAGCTCACCAAGCCGCAGATCCTGACGGGCCGGTTCGAGCAATTTTTCCGGGAATACGGCATTGACACCGGCATCGTAAAGGAGTTCAACGACCGCTATCAGCTGAAGCTCGGCGACACGATCGTGTTCCGGGACGACAGCCCGGATATCGTCCGCTCGCTGAAGGGGCGGGTAAAACAGTACGCCGTGTCCAACGGGACCATTGCCGCTCAGACGAAAAAGCTGGACCGGTCGGGCCTGGGGGCGCTGATGGACGGAGTGTTCCTTTCCGAGGAGCTCGGCGCGGAAAAGCCGAGCAGAGTCTTTTTTGAAAAGGTTTTTGCCGAGATCCGCCCCGGGGACCCCTCCGAGGTCCTGATCGTCGGCGATTCGCTGACCAGCGATATCCTGGGAGGAATGAATGCCGGCATCAGGACCTGCTGGTACGACCCGGAAGGGGAGCCGGTGCCCGGCGGATACCGGCCGGACTATGTGATCGCCGATCTGCATGAGGTGGCGGATTGTCTGGATGCCGAAACGCCGGGCTGACGGATCCCGGACCGGACGAAGAGACTGTACGTAAAACCGGCAGAAAAAGCAGAACAGACACGGGAAAGCCCGTGCCTGTTCTGCTTTTATTGCTTTTTCCCGGAGAAGGATGGCGCTCCCGTTCTCAGAAACTTGACGCGGGCTCTTTTTTCCCGGTGACGTCGCCGTTCTGGGTCTTCATGGTGAGGACATACTGTCCGCCGCGGTTGAGCTTGAAGCGGTCGTTTCCGGATGTGACCATCAGCCGCTGATAGTAGCCCTCGTCGCCGAACATCTCCGTCGCGCCGTACCAGTCCCCCGTGCTGTTGGCTGTTTTCAGCACATAGGTGCCCGCGGGGAGCTTAATGGTGGCGGTCGCCCCGCCCCTGATGAACACGCAGGATACCAGGATCTCCTTTTCCCCCTCGACCTTATAGACCTTGAAGTAGGTGCTTGTGCCGGAAGCGGTGTTCGGCACGATCTTCAGGGAGCAGCCGGAGGATTTGTAGGAGGGATTGCGGTAGGTCTCACCGGTGGAGGGGAGGGGAACGATGCATCCGGAGGCCCGGTCGCGGGCGTCCTCGAAGGAGCCCAGCGCTTTGAAGGCCTTGTAGGCGGTGTAATTCTTTCCTTTGCTCAGCGCTTCTTCGGCCTCGCCGTATTTGATCCAGTTCTTGCATTCCTTGACCAGGGCGTCGTGGCCGTCAACGGATTTGCCGTACTGACTGTCCAGCAGCTTCAGCGCGCCGGCATAATCCCCGCTCTCCATGGCGTCCTTGATCTCCTGCCCGGCCATCAGCACGCGGCACTGAAGGATCAGGGTCTGAGCGTCCTTGTAATCCCCGGCCTGCTCCAGCTCTTCGACAGCCTCGGCATAGCTGCCCTCGTCGAGCAGGGCCTTGCCGCTCTCATAGGCGATCGCCCGGCGGGTTTCCTCCGCCATGGCCTCGGCGTCCTGATACCCGTTCGCCCGGGTGAACGCCTCGAGCGCGTCCGCGAAGCTGCCCGCTTCGAAGAGCGCCTTGCCCTCAACGTAAGCCGCGGCGTTCAGGGATTCCTCCGCCAGGGCTTGGGCGTCCTTGTACCCGTTCGCCCGGGTGAACGCTTCGGAGGCTTCCGTGTAGCTGCCCGCTTCGAAGAGCGCCTTGCCCTCGGCGTAAGCCGCGGCGTTCCGGCATTCCTCCGCGAGTGCCCCGGCGTCCTCAAATCCCGTCAGCTTCTCAAATCCGGCTGCGGCGGTTTCGTAATCGCCCTTGTCCATGGCCGCTTTTGCCTCGGTATAGGCGATGCCCTTTTCCGCGTAAACAACCCGGTCGGAGGCGTCCTTGTAATCTCCCAGGGCCAGGAATACTTCCCGGGCCTGTTCATAGTTCTTTTGGGACAGGAACTCCGTCCCCTGATCGTACCTCTCGAGCCTTCTCTGCTCCATCAGCCTGGGGATGAGGATCGCCGCCGCGGCAGCGAGAAGAGCGACCACGATCGCGATGATCCACGGCGCTTTGGATTTTTTGCGGGCCGGAGCCGTTTCGTTTCCCCTTGTGTTGTTTTCCATGTCCTGTCCTCCCTGTATGGTCCGGAGCCCGTCCTCGCGAGAGCTCCTCTGTTTACCCGTTTGCTTTTCCGGCCGGCATGCTGTGCACCGGGCCGCCTGCTGAGCCTATTCTAACCCGGTCCGGAAAGATTTGTTCTGCAGGCAGCATACAAATCGGCTTTTTTTCCGGACTCAGATGACCTGCCGGTTTTTCCATTTCCCGCTCCGGAAGCGCATGATGTCCAGCGCGGCTTTGATGCACCAGTCCATAGCCATGGCCAGCGCGATTCCGATCACGCCCAGCCCCAGCCATTTCGCCAGCAGGAAAGAGAGAAAGGTCCGGCAGAGCACCGTGCAGAAGATCGACGCCCACATGGTGAACTTCACGTCTCCCGCGGCGCGCAGTCCCGCCGACAGAGGCATGGCAAAGGGCTGAACCGTTGCCGAGAAAAGGTTGTGTATGGCCACGATGATCAGGATCAGGCGCTTGGTTTCCGCGCTGAGATCGTACAGCGGCAGCAGCAGCGGCGTGAGCGCCATGACCGCCGCGTTCCACAGCACGGCCAGCACGATGGACAGACGCGTCAGCTTGCGCATATACCACTCCGCGGCCTCCATGTCCCCGGCGCCCGTGCACTGCCCGATCACGGTAATGAACACCGTGCTCATGGACGTTCCCATGCAGGCGGCGAGGGACCAGAAGGTCTGGCCGGTGGAGTTCGCGGCGATCTGAGAGGTGCCGAAGGTGGCGACGAGAATGCCCAGCACCACCTTGGCGGCCTGGAAGAGCGTATTTTCCACAGAGTTGGGAATGGCGACGCCCAATATACGCCGGCTCATGGCCGGGTCAAGCCGCAGCATGTTCGGAAGCTCCACCCGCACCTCCTGCTCCTTCCGGAAGCAGAGCGCGGTCATCACCCCGGCCGCGATATACCAGGACAGAGTGGTCGGCCAGGCCACGCCGGCGGCTCCGGCGTGCAGCACGAAAATGCCCACGGCGTTGCCGACCACATTCACCAGATTGGCCAGCAGAGACACTCTCATGGTTACGGAGGTCTTCCCCATGGTGCGGTATACGGCCGCGCCGGCGTTGTAAACGGCGTTGGCGGGGAAGGAGAGAGCGACGATGCCCATGTAGGTTTTGCAGGCGGCCATGGTAGCGCTCTCCGTGGTGGGATACATGACCTCCAGCAGCGCCGAGCCCCACAGCAGCATCAGCGCCATGCAAACCAGCGAGACCATTCCCGCCAGATGAAAGATCTGCGACGCCGCCAGGTTGCCGTTTTCCCGGTTCCTGCTGCCGATGTACTGAGCCACCACCACCGAGCCTCCGGCCGAGATCGCCGTAAACAGGTAGATGAAGATGGTGTAGATCATGGTGTCCAGGCCTACGCCGGCCACAACGGCCTCGCCGGCGTAGCTTACCATCATGGTGTCTGCCAGGCCTACGATCATCTGCAGGAGCTGTTCGGTCACCAGCGGGATGATCATCGCCTTGAGCATGGCGTCGGTGAAAACCTTCTGCCGGTCCGCGAGGGGCCGCTTCGGCTCCGTCAGCCTGCCGATCAGACTCATTTATTTCTGCCTCCGTAATTTAATTATAAAACTCATAACTGTCCACATAGCCGCGCAGTTCCGTCCCGAGAGAGATGCTTGCCGCAACAAGGTCGTCTGTTTTGAACTGTTCGGGGAGGTCGATCTCAAAAATGAGCGTGTTTCCCGTCAGACTGTAGAGGAAACGGGGATACACTATAAAGTCATCCTTGTTAAGCAGGATAACCTCTGTATCAAGATCGGCAAAGGATGTCGGTGTCCCGTTCATTTTTTCAATTATGACCTGCAGGGTATCAACTGCGCTGAGTGGAAAGATCACATTCCAATATGGGTCGTTGTTCCCGGGGGTCTGTGACATGGGAAACCCGTCCGGGATCCTGTCGTCCGTCAGGGAAAACCGGATGTTGCCTTCTTCATTTCCGTACACAAGAAGAGAACCGTATTCCCACTCTCCGAAGAACAGGGTGCGATATCCCTCCGGGAGCGGATCGGCCGCGGTGATCGGCACCTCATCCCACAGATGATCTGTCCAGTAGCTTGGCAGATCACCTTCCGGAGTAGGGGGGGGCTGAACATCCGGAGGACAAGTCGGACAGGGAGTCGCAGCCGGGAGAGCGGATTCGGCCGGGAGAGCGGTTTCGGATGATTCGGCGGTATTGTCAGGGACCCCTTTCGGCCCGGCCCCGCTGCGGAACCAGAAGATCGCCGCGGCTGCCGCAAGAACAAGCACAGCGGCAGCGATCAGAGGGGTGGTCCGCTTCTTCTTCGGCGCCGCGGGCGCCCACTGTGCGGGGATCTTTCCGGATGAGGCGGCCGTTCCCGCCGGCCCCCGGCAGGGCTCCATCACACCCACCGATTCGACCCGCTCCATCAGCGACGGCAGATCCGGATACTTGTACCCCATGATCGACTGGTATGTGGAGATCTGCATCTCCAACCCCGGGCTGATCTTCGTATCCTCCAGAAATATCGTAAGCAGCGTTATGTTTCTGGACAGAGCGAAATTGATCTCCCGGCGGCAGTTCTTTGAGGCAGCTGAATACGGCGAGATGAAGGAGAGGCATACACTGCTGCTCTCCAGATGCCTTGCAATGGATTCCGGCCACTCCGTTCCCGGGTCGATCCCCTCGTCGTACCAGAAGCGGTATCCTCTCGCGGCCAGCTCCCGAAGAATGGGGTCTATGCGCTCGTAGTCGCGGTGGGCGTAGCTGACGAAGATATATGGATCCGGCCCTTCATAGGGCTTCACTCTTTGTACATCTGCACCCATTTTGTACTCCTCATCAGTCACTGCGTCGCTCCGGGTGACGACAGCGGACAGAATTATTCCTTAAGGAAAAAGTAATACCCGTCAGTGTACGACCCTATAAAAACGTTGATGCTGTCGATATCCTCTGTCATAAAATCCGCAGGAAGGAGAGATTTAAAACAGAATGTGTTTCCCGTAAAGGTGTACCGGAAACTGCCGAGATTTTTACGCTCCTGCCGCATTGTCTGACTCTTTTCGGTATGCAGGCCGCTGAACGAAGGATTGGACGGTATCGGACTGATATCAAAAGAGAGGCTGTATCCTTCCCCGAAAGTGATCACAACATGCCATTCCGCATTGTCGTTCCCCGGCTGCTCCGAAAAGGAATAGGCGTAGGGTATACGGTCATCCGTCAGTTCAATGTAAACGTTTTTGTCCCCATCTCCGCATAAAAGGACCGAGCCGTCATCCCATTTTCCGAGGATCATGGCGCTGAACCCCTCCGGGATCTGCCCCGGTCCCGACTCCGGGGCAGAGGCAGATGATGCGGCCGTCTCCGCCGCAGGCCCTGCGGATTCCGCCGGCTCGGCGGCGGTGCCGGTGTTTCCGTCCCGACTGCCCCCATTGCGGAACCAGAAGACCGCAGCGGCTGCCGCGAGAACAAGCACGGCGGCTGCGACCAGCGGGGCGGTCCGCCTCTTCTTAGGCGCCGCCGGCGCCCACTTTACGGAGTTTTTTCCGGGTGAGGAGGCCGTTCCCGCCGGCCCCCGGCAGGGCTCCGTCACGTCCACCGATACGATACGCTCCATCAGAGACGGAAGGTCCGGATATTTGTACCCCATGATCGACTGGTATGTGGAGATCTGCATCTCCAGCCCCGGGCTGATCTTCGTATCCTCCAGAAATACCGTGAGCATCGGAATGTTTCTGGAAAGCGCGAAATTGATCTCCCGGCGGCAGTTGTTTGATGCGGCCGAATACGGCGAGAGGAAGGAGAGACAGACACTGCTGTTCTCCAGGTGCCGGGCGATATTTTCCGGCCACTCCGTTCCCGGATCGATCCCCTCGTCGTACCAGAAGCGATATCCCCGTGCCTTCAACTCCCGAAGAATGGGGTCTATGCGCTCGTAGTCGCGGTGGGCATAGCTGACGAATATATAGGGATCCGGCCCTTCATAGGGCTTTACTCTCTGTACATCTGCGCCCATTTTTCTTCCTCATACTGAGTTTCTTTGCCTAAAACGCGATCCCACCGTAATGGGTCCTTTTGTCCGGAAACGGCGTATCACACACCGGCTGTTCTCGCCGGCGCCAAACCGCGGTTAACCGGCGATAAATCCATTATACTTCAGCCATACGGAAAAATCTATACGGAACGGTTAGCATCCGTTTTGTAATAAGATATACAAACCTGTAAAAACGTGATATATTTACTGTGTTAAGCGGCCTTACCCAAACAGAGATCCATGGAG
>CACXMX010000036.1 GCA_902768805.1 Oscillospiraceae bacterium | reverse complement strand
GAGGGCGGCTACACCTTCCCCCTGGCCGAGAAAGTGGAAATCTCCGGCCTGACCAGATTCCCTGCCAACACCGAGTCTGAGCCCAACAACCGCACGATCTATAAGCGTCTTGAGGAGAAGACCAACGTCCATGTCAACTGGAAGGCCATCCAGAGCGACCAGTGGGGCGACAAGATCGCGCTCGAGATGGCCAACATCAAGACTCTGCCCGAGTTTATCTCCCCTGCCGGTCTCGGCGACGCCGATATCCTGAAGTATGCCAAGCAGGGCGTCATCATCCCTCTCGAGTCCTACATCACCCCGGAGCTTATGCCTAACCTCACCAAGGTCTTTGAGCAGGCTCCCAAGGTCTTTGAGCAGGCTCCCGAATACAAGGACATGTGCACCGACGAGAACGGCCACATCTGGACTCTGCCCTGGATCGAGCAGCTGGGCGTCGGCAAAACCGCCATCCAGACCATCGGCAACATGCCCTTCATCAACACCGCGTGGCTTGACTTCCTGGGCCTTCAGATGCCCAAGACCGTCGACGAGTTTGAGCAGGTCCTGATCGCCTTCCGCGACAATGCCGATGCTCTGAAGCAGGAATTCAAAATCGACGGCGACATCATCCCCCTGGCCTGCATCGTGAACGGCGGCAATGAGGACTGCCGTGTGCTCTGCAACGGCTTCGGCGAGGGCTACGGCGATCCGGACGACTGGCGCCACATCGTCATCACCGAAGACAAGAAGGTCATCTGCGCTGCCACCACGCAGGGCTGGCGCGATGGCGTGGAATGGCTCCACAAGCTTTACACCGAGAACCTGTTTGACCCCGACTCCTTCACGCAGGAGTGGAGCACCTACGTTGCCAAGGGCAAGTCCGGCCGCTACGGCGTCTGCTTCTCCTGGGACGTGGCCAACATTGTCGGCCTGACCATGGCTGACATCCAGAACGGCACCGCCGGCTGGGCTCCGCTGCCCATGCTGAAGGCCGACACCGTGAACCTTACCCCCAACACCGGCTCCCTCACCTCCGGCTTTGACCGCGGCCGCGGCGCTGTTCTCACCGCCAACGCCAAGAACCCCGCTCTGATCTGCGCCTGGCTCGACCAGATGTACGATCCCATCCAGTCTCCGCAGAACAACTGGGGCACCTACGGCGAAGAGGACGGCTTCGATATCTTCGTAATGAGCACCAATGACAAGGGTGAACCCATGCTCAAGCACGCCGACTTGGGCGACCACTCTCCTGTTGAGGTCCGTGAGGCCGAGATGGTCGACGGCCCCCTGGCTGTTCTTGACAGCTACTACGGCGTGTACGTCACCTGCCCTGACGACGCTCTGTATCGTCTCAACTGGATCAAGGATATCTACACGCCCGACATGCACACCAAGTATGTCTTCCCGAACGTGCTGATGTCCTCTGAGGACACCAAGGAGGTCTCCAACCTGCTTGCCGATATCGACAAGTGCATTGAGACCGCCCGTGCCAACGCGATCATGAACGGCTTCTCCGATGCCGACTGGGATCAGCTCCAGGCCGATCTGCAGGCTTACAAGCTGGATCAGCTCCTGGCCATCTTCCAGAAGTACGTGGATGCCGCTTCTGACGTATCTCTGATCGCAAAATAACATGCAGCCCCATTCGCGCCGCTTCGGCGGCGCGAATGGGCAGAGAGAAGGGCTTCCGGCCGGAAACCTTTCTCTGTGCCCATCTATATTCAGGAGGACGCCGTATGATCAGCAAAATACTGCAGCGCGCCCGCGATTTCGAAAGCAAATATCTTCCGTATACGGTTTCCGAGCTGCCCATGTTCCACGTTACGGGGGGCATCGGCTGGATCAACGATCCCAACGGCTTCGCCCCGTATAAGGGCGAATACCATCTGTTTTTCCAGTATTATCCCTACGACACAAAATGGGGTCCCATGCACTGGGGCCATGTAAAGACCCGCGACTTTATCAAGTGGGAACGTCTCCCCACCGCTCTGGCTCCGGACACCGAGTACGACCGGGACGGGTGCTTCTCCGGCAGCGCGGTGGAGCTCCCGGACGGACGGCATCTGCTGATGTATACCGGCGTGCGCAATACCCGCCGCCGCAACGGCCGTATCGAGGCCTGTCAGACCCAGTGCATCGCCATCGGTGACGGCGTGGACTACGAGAAGCTGGACGCCAACCCCGTGATCGACGGGTCCTTCCTCCCGGAGGGCGGAAGCACCGAGGATTTTCGCGACCCGAAGATCTGGCGCGAAAACGACCGTTATTACGCCGCCATCGGGAACCGCTGCGCGGACGGCAGCGGGACGATCCTCCTTTTCGAAAGCGAGGACGCTCTCCACTGGCGGTATGTGAGCGTGCTTTCCGCCTGTCATAATCAGTACGGCCGTATGTGGGAATGCCCGGATTTCTTCCCCCTGGACGGGAAGAGCGTACTGCTGGTCAGCCCGCAGGACATGGACGCCATCGGTCTTGAGTTTCATCCCGGCAACGCCAACGTCTGCCTGATCGGAAACTACGACCGCATGCTGCATCACCTGAACCGGGAAAACGTGCAGGCCATCGACTACGGCATGGACTTCTACGCGCCCCAGACGCTGCTGGCCGAGGACGGCAGGCGCGTGATGATCGCGTGGATGCAGAACTGGGAGACCTCCTCCTGCAAGCTCAGGGAGCTGCCGTTTTTCGGGCAGATGACCCTGCCCAGGGAGCTTTCCGTGCGCGGCGGCCGCCTCTACCAGACTCCGGTCCGGGAGCTGGAGAACTACCGCGGCGTAAAGATCGACTATCACAACGTTCTTATCAAGGGCGAGACCAATCTGCGCGGCATCAACGGGCGCTGCCTGGATATGACCGTAACGGTGCGGCCGGGAAATGAAAACAGCATGTACCGGTGGTTCCGCCTGTATGTGGCCAAAGACGGCGAGCATTTCACCTTCCTGCGCTACCGGCCCGACACGGGCACGCTCAAGGTCGACCGGACGCACAGCGGATTCCCCCACGACATCGTGAATGTCCGCGAGTTCCCGGTGAATCTGAAGGACGGCGCTCTGAAGCTCCGGGTCATCATGGACCGGTACAGCATGGAGCTGTTCGTCAATGACGGCGAGCAGGCCGCTTCCTTCGTGCTGTATACGCCCGCGGACGCCGGGTCCATCAGCTTTTCCTCTGACGGAAGCGTGCTGGTCGATGTGGAAAAATACGAACTTCTTATGGAGTGACCGAGATGGACAGACGATTTGATGTGATCGCGCTGGGCGAATTCCTGATCGACTTCACCGAAAACGGGCCGCACCGCCTTCGTGGGCAAGGTCGGCCGGGACATGTTCGGCGACCAGCTCTGCCGTACCGCGGAAGAGGCGGGCATATGCACGGATTATCTTCTGCGGGACGAAAAGGTGCACACGACGCTGGCTTTCGTCAAAACGTTTCCCAACGGGGACCGGGACTTCTCCTTTTACAGGGATCCCGGCGCCGACATGATGCTCACGGCGGACGAGCTGCCCATGGAAGCCCTCCGGGATACGCGGATCTTTCATTTCGGTACCCTGTCCATGACGCATCCCGGCGTACGGGAGGCGACTCTCAGGGCGATCGCCGCCGCCAAGGAGGCCGGCGCGATGATCTCCTTCGATCCCAACCTGCGTCCTCCCCTGTGGAGCAGTCTGGAGGAAGCAAAAGAGCAGATCTCCAAGGGCCTCGAGTGCTGCGACATCCTGAAGATCGCGGACAACGAGATCGAGTTCATGACCGGAGAAACGGATTTTGACCGCGGCGCGGCGAAGCTGCAGGCGAAGTATCCCGGAATCCGGATCCTGAACGTGACCGCCGGGGCGGACGGCAGTATCTGTTATTACGGTGAGAAGCGCGTGTTCGTCCCCGCCTTCCGCCTGGGCGGCACCATTGAGACCACCGGAGCGGGAGACACGTTCTGCGCGTGTGTACTCGGCTTCGCGCTGGAAAACGGGATCGACGGGCTCGACGAGGACAGCCTGCGCCGCATGCTCCGGTTTGCCAACGCCGCGGCGTATCTCGTCACCACCAAAAAAGGCGCCATCCGCTCCATGCCCGAGCGCGAGCAGGTCACGGAGCTTCTGGCAAACAACTGATCTGTAATTTCCATGGCGGCAGACCACTCCACATCCTGGCTGCCGTACATGAAAAAAAAGGAGGTTAAAAGCCCCGGCTCGGGCTGCGGCAGTGTGGAGACCTGTCGTAACGTGTCGCATCCCCCGCGGATGGACGCGAGCGGCTTCTCGCGGAGGCGGAAACCGCAGAGTCAAGAAACATGGCGACTGTTCAGCTCAAAAACATCAAGAAAGTCTACCCCTATGTCAGCGGCGAACAGAAGAAGAAAAAGAAGAAATCGGACGAGCCGGAGAAGAAAACCAATCTTCAGATCACCGATGAAGGCGTCGTCGCCGTTCAGGAGTTCAACCTGGACATCGCCGACAAGGAATTCATCGTTCTGGTCGGTCCTTCCGGCTGCGGCAAATCCACGACCCTGCGGATGATCGCCGGACTGGAGGAGATCTCCGGCGGCGAACTCATCATCGACGGCAGAGTCGTCAACGATGTGGCTCCCAAGGACCGCGACATCGCCATGGTTTTCCAGAACTACGCTCTTTACCCCCACATGACCGTGTACGACAACATGGCGTTCTCCCTGAAGCTTCGCAAGGAGCCCAAGGACGTCATCGACAAGAAGGTCCGCGAGGCTGCCGCGATCCTGGACATCACCCAGTACCTGGAGCGTAAGCCCAAGGCGCTGTCCGGCGGCCAGCGTCAGCGTGTCGCTATCGGCCGCGCCATCGTGCGCGACCCCAAGGTGATGCTCATGGATGAGCCCCTCTCCAACCTGGACGCGAAGCTCCGCAACGAGATGCGCGCCGAGATCATCAAGCTCCGTCAGCGCATCAACACCACCTTCCTGTACGTTACCCACGACCAGACGGAGGCCATGACTCTGGGCGACCGTATCGTCATCATGAAGGACGGCTACATCCAGCAGATCGGCACTCCTCAGGATGTGTTCAATCACCCCTCCAACCTCTTCGTGGCCGGCTTCATCGGCATGCCCGTCATGAACTTCTTTGACGCGGAACTCAAGCGCGAGGGCGACAAGTATTTCGTAGAGCTCGGCGGCATCAGAGTGCAGCTGGACGAGGAAAAGACCGCCCGTCTGCTGAACAACAACGTGGAGTCTCAGAGCGTGACCCTGGGCGTTCGTCCCGAGCACACCGACGTATCCGACAAGGGCGTCACCGCCACGGTGGAGGTCGCCGAGATGATGGGCTCCTCCGTGCACCTGCACGTGAACGCGGACGGCCGCGACGTGATCATCATCGTTCCCACCATCGACATGAAGGAGAACTACAACCTGGGCGACACCGTGCATTTCACCTTCGGCGGCAACGTGGCCCATGTCTTCTCCAAAAAGGACGACAGGAACCTGGAGTTCTGAGTTTTCGGCATAAAAAACATCCACGACCCCGGGGTCGGGCGCGTATGCCCCTGACCCCGGGGTTTCGGGTTGCGGATACGCAGCGGCTGTCCCGCAGCTTCTCCGCGGCCGGACAATTTACGCAAGGAAAAGGACGATGCTATGTTAGGATCGAATATCCGTGAAGAATATACCAAAGCCGTGCGTCAGGGACAAAAGGAGCTGAAGGACCGCGCCGCCGCCGGTCTGGACCCGTATCCGGCCGTCCTTGAAGAGCTTCTGCCGGATATTTCCCTGTGCTCCGTGCAGGATCTCTCCGTGCTGGAGATCCCCGCGGACAGGATCGTCGGCACCAGAACGGCCGGGCGGATCTCCGCCTTCTCCGCCGGTTTTCTTCCGCTTCTGGACGCCGACAGCGAGTTTGCTCTCAAATGGATGGCGCTGTGCCGCGCCCACCTGTCGGACACCGGGATCCGGGACCCCATAGAGTGCTGGGAGTATTTAGGGGACTTTTATGTGCAGGAGGGCAACAAGCGCGTCAGCGTCCTGCGCTGGTTCGGCGCCGTCACCATCCCCGCGAGAGTCCGCCGTGTCCTCCCCCGCAGCCTCGACACCCCGCGGGAGCGGGCTTACGGGGAGTTTCTGGAATTCTACCGGGCGTCGCGGATCTACGGCGTTCAGTTCCGGAAGCCCGGGGAATACGCGAAGCTCCTCGCCGCGGTCGGGAAGGCGCCGGGAGAACCCTGGACAGATATGGAACGGCGCGCGTTTTCCGCCCGATTTCATTCCTTCAAAGAGGCGCTGCTCTCTCTGAACAGCCCGAAAGCGGCCTCGTCCCCGGAGGACGCCCTCCTTCTCTGGCTGCAGGTGTACTCCTACGACATGCTGGGCGAACTCACTCCCGCCGAGCTGCGCAAGACTCTCTCCGAGCTTCGCGGGGATGTGCAGACCTTCACGGAGGCCGCGCCCAGTGTGCATACCCGGCCGGAGGAGGGCAAAAGCTCTCTTCTGGGCAGGATCATCGGCACCGGAGCGCGGCACCTGAACGCGGCGTTCCTGTACGCGAGGGATCCCGAGACGAGCTCATGGACGAGAGGCCATGCCCTCGGAGCGGAGGAGATGGAGCGCGCCATGGGCGAGAAGGTCACCGTGCGCTCCTACATGCACGCGGACACCCCGGAGGAAACGGACGCTCTGCTGGAGCAGGCGGTGCTCGACGGCGCTGAGATCGTGTTCACCACGGCGCCGCCGCATCTGCGCAGCACACTGCGCGCCGCGGTGAAGCATCCCTCCGTGCGCTTCCTCAACTGCTCCACAGGGACTCAGCTCTCCAGCGTGCGCAGCTATTACTGCCGCGCGTATGAGGGCAAATTCATCACCGGCGTTATCGCCGGCGCCATGGCCGACAATAACCGCGTGGGATACATCGGCTCGTACCCCATCCTCGGCGTGCCCGCGTCGATAAACGCCTTCGCCCTGGGGGTGCGTATGACGAATCCCCGGGCGACGGTCCGGCTGGAGTGGAGCTGTCTGCCCGGAGATCCCGTGCGCAGCCTTAAGGATAAAGACGTGAGAGTGATCTCCAACCGGGATATCCCCACGAACGAGATGCGGTATATGCGGCACGGCCGGTACGGAACGTTTCTTGTGGACGACGACGGGGCCCTGGTCCCGCTGGCCTCTCCCTGCTGGATGTGGGGAAAGCTTTACGAAGATATTGTGGACTCCGTGCTTTCGGGAGGCTGGACACAGAACAGATCCGCCCCGGAGGCGATCAACTACTGGTGGGGGATGAGCAGCGGCGCCATAGAGGTCGCCATGACCGACAGAGTTCCCTCGGGAGTGAAGGCGCTGGCCGAGGCGCTCGCGCTTCAGCTGCGGACCGGAGAGCTGGACATTTTTGCCCGGGAGATCTTTGCGCAGGACGGCCGTCGGATCAACGACGGAACAGGTACGCTCGACACCCGCTCCCTGCTGGAGATGGACTGGCTCTGCGATATCGTGGAAGGCCGTATCCCCGCGTATGACGAGCTTCTGCCTGTGTCCCGGCCGCTGGTCCGGGAGCTGGGCGTATTTCGGGATAATATCCCTCCGGAAACGGGGAGCGAGCCATGAAGATCCTGGCTGTTTCGGACGAGGAGAGCCCGGCTCTCTGGGATCACTATGTACCCGGACGGCTGGACGAATACGATCTGATCATCTCCTGCGGAGATCTGAAAGCGTCCTATCTCACGTTCCTTGCCACCATGAGCCACGCCCGTGTGCTGTACGTCCACGGAAATCACGACGGCGGCTACCTTTCCTCCCCTCCGGAGGGCTGCGACTGCATCGACGGCCAACTGGTCGTATACAACGGCGTGCGCATCCTCGGTCTGGGCGGATGCCGCAGGTACTGCCCCGGCGAACACCAGTATTCGGAGTCTCAGATGCGCCGCCGTATCGCCCGTCTGAGATACGCCCTGTGGCGCAGCGGCGGCGTGGATATCGTGGCGACCCATACCTCGCCGAGAGGTCTCGGGGATATGGAGGATCCCGCCCACAGGGGATTTGAATCCTTCGTGGAGCTCGTCGACCGGTACCGCCCTTCCCTGCTCCTGCACGGGCACACGCACCTTCGCTATCAGCCCGGTGTTTCCAGGGAGCTGACCCACGGGGAAACCAGGATCATCAACGTATCCGAGCGGTATACGCTGGAGCTGAGCGCGGAAGCGCCTCCTCTTTCGGAAAGAGACCGCCTTATCTGGAAAACAAGACACAGAGACATCGGGGACTCCCGGGATTATTTCAGCCTGTGAGCATGCTCACAGGCTGAAATCTTTTTCTCCGTATGTCCTTTTCACGGTCATGGCTGTTCCGTCATCATAAGGATGATCTCCTCGTCGGTAGAGCGCATGCCCACGCGGGCGAGCCGGCTGAAATTGGCGATCGAGTTCTCCACGCCCTTCACCACCAGGCCGTCGCCGCCGTAAAACTGCTGTCCGTTTTTGAACATCTCGTATCCGAAGATGCCTGTCTCCACTGCCGTGGCGATTTTGGCGGCGCAGGAGGACTTTGCCCCGTCGCAGACGATGCCCGAGGAGATGGCCAGCGTGTTGACGATCGTGTGGGCGACCTCCCGCAGGCCTCCCCCGCAGAGGTACGCGATGCCCGCTCCCGCCCCCGCTCCGGCGCTGACCGCGCCGCAGTACGCGGAGAGGCGGCCGATCCCCGTTTTTGCGTGCAGGGTGATCAGGTTTGAGATCAGCAGCGCGCGATACAGCTGCTCCCTGTCCGCGTTCATGCCCCGGGCGTAAACGAGCACGGGAAGCGAGACCGTCAGCCCCTGATTCCCGCTGCCGGAGCAGATGACCACCGGCAGCTCGGAGCCGTTCATTCTCGCGTCCGAGCCGGCGGCGGCATAGGCTTTGGCGCGGGTCTTAAGATCGCTGCCCGTCTTCAGAAGCACCTTCCCGATGTTCGCGCCGTAGTCGCTGCGAAGGCCATCCTCCGCTATGGCGGAATTGCATTCGATCTGCCTGTCCAGGATCTCCCGCACGTCGTCCAAATCGCAGGAGGAGGCGAAATCACAGATGCCCTCCACCGTGAGCAGGGAATAGTCCGGCGCGTCCTCCTCACCGGCGTCTCCCCGGGGATCCTTTTTCAGAAGGGTCTCTCCGTTCCGCTCGATGAGCACGATGTTGGTGTGTTCCCCGGCGATGCGGACCCGGGCGTGATCCTCACCCCGGTAAACGGTGACGATCATATCCAGCAGGTTTTCCGAGACGAGCGGCCTGATCTCGATCGGCGTCCGCTCCAGGTATTCACCCAGCTTCTCCTTTGTCCCGGCAGGGATCCGGGAGATGACCTCAAGTCCGGCCTTCTCATCCCCGCCGAGCGCTCCGACAGCCGCGGCGGCCGCCATTCCCCGTCTGCCTCCGGTGTTCGGAACGACGACGCTCTTGACGTTTTTTATGATATTGCCGCTCGCCTCCACGACGATCCGGTCGGGCACCGCGCCCAGAGCGGCGCGCGCCGAGGCGGCGCAGAAGGCCAGCGCGATGGGTTCGGTACAGCCCATGGCGCAGACCAGCTCGCGCCGGAGGATCTTCAGATAAGTCTCATATACAATACTGCCCCGCTCCATGATGCCCCTCCGTTCCGCCGATGTGATCCGCGGGTATTTCTTTGTATGTCATCATATCAGATAAATACCCGCTCAACAAGTTCTCTGTTCTGTATTCGTCCGCTGTGCAGACGCTTTCACATTGATTTTGTGAATGAATATCAAATATCAGAGGATACTGAACCGGTGAAACTTGACAGAGCGGCAGCGGTTTGGTATTTTGGATGTACCAACTAACTGAATACGAAAAGGCATATGGCATATCCCGGAATGGAGTGCAATTCTCCGCGAGTCGGTCACTGTGAAGCTGCCGGATGGCAGATAAGTCAGATACGGGGCCGTAGCCTGATCCTCTGCCGAAACCGGAGCGGTACATTTAGACACATCCCGCGGATGTGGTCTTTTCGCGCTCTCCGGAGCGCGTTTTTATTTTGTTATCGAAACGGCGCGACGGCAGCATATCTGTCCGAAGCGCCGTTATATTATTTAAAGAAAGGAAAGGGAAACCAATGAAAACGAGGAAGCTCATCTGCCTGCTTCTCGCCGCTGTTCTGATTCTGGCTGTCGCCGGCTGCGGAAGCTCGGGAAGCGAAGCAAAAACGGAGGAACCGAAAACCGAGACAGCGGCCGCCCCCGCTTCCGCGGAAGCGCCGAAATCTACGGAAGCTCCGAAAGCAGCGGAAACCACCGAGTCCCAATCCGAGGACGATTACGGCACGGTAGTGATTGAGAACGGAGACCGCACCGTCACCTTCACGGCAATGCCCAAGGGCGTGATGTGCCTGAACCTGTACTCAGCGGAAAACATGGTCATGCTGGGTCTTGGGGACTATGTCGTCGGCAAGAACGTTCATACCAATCCCGCGGAAGTTCCGCTGGAGGAACTCAGCGCCGCCTTTGAAAAGATCCCCGAGATAGAAGCCAACCACGAGAACGCGATCACCAGCGGCGCCGATCTGTTTATCGGGCAGATCAGCTCCTTCAAGGACACCACCTGGGGCACCATCGACATGCTCGAGGGCAAGGACATCAACTGTCTGGTCATCACCGGCACGATCGTCCCCGACGAAACGGTGGAAGACATCTACACCGATATCCGCAACCTGGGCAAGATCTTCAAGGTAGAGGACCGGGCCGAGCAGCTGATCGCTGACATGAAAGCCGAGATCTCCGAAACCAACGCCAAGGTCGCCGACATAAAGGAAGAGGAAAAGCCCCGTGTTTTCGTCTTCGATATGTATAAGGAAGACCAGATCTATACTACCTCCTCCGGTTTGGAGAGCAACCTGATCGAGCTGGCCGGCGGCATCAACTCCACCAAAGGCCTGGCGGATTCCCGCTGGTTCATGGCTGCTTCGGAGACTCTTGTCGCCGCCAATCCGGACATCATCATTATCAATGACTACGGCAAGCAGACCGTGGACGAGAAGATCGCCTATATCAAGAACAACGAAGCCTTCTCCGACATTCCCGCCGTAGTCAACGACCGTTTTCTCGTCATTCCGCTGGTGGCCGTAATGCAGGATATCCGCGCTGCCCGCGCCGTACGCACTATGGCCGAGTACTTCTACCCCGAGCGCTTCGGCGCCGAGGGCGGGCACTATCCCGTGACCATCAACACCTTCAACTATGCTAAAGAGCCCATCGAAGTCACCTTTGACAAGCGCCCCGAGCGGGTCATCTGCACCAATCAGACCCAGACCGAGATGCTGCTCTACCTGGGCCTGGACGACGTGATCGTCGGCACGTCTTACCTGGACGGTGCGATCCGCAGCGACCTGCAGGCGCAGTACACGGCTCTTGTTGACGCCGGCAAGGAGCTGACCGTGAAGGGATACCCCTCCAAGGAGGTCGTGCTGGCCCTGGAGCCTGACTTCATCTTTGGGTGGCGCAGCGCCTTCCGTGATGAGGATCTCGGCGACGTCTCCGAATGGAATGCCCTGGGAGTGAACACCATGATCCTGCGGTGCTCGAACAACACCGTTGACGAGCGCAATCTGGACGCTGTGCTGGCGGATTTTGCAGACATCGGCGCGATTTTCGACATTGAGGATGTTACCGACGCCTACATCGCCGAGGCCAACGCCATGCGCGAAGAGATCGCCGCCAATGTGGCCAAACGCGACAAGCCCCTCACCGCGATCATCGTCGAGCCTTACGACGGAACCTTCTACTGCTGGGGCAGCAACACCCTGACCGGAAACCTGGTCGTCTCCGCCGGCGCCGAGTATGCCCTGCCCGACGGCGGTGACCTGTCGCTGGAGGACATCGTGGTCCTCAACCCCGATGTGATCTTTGTCGATTACATGGAGGAAGAGGGCAAGACCACCGAGGAGTGTGAAGCTGCCGCCATCGCCGCGATCATGGACGAGGCCTCCCTGGCCGAAGTGCCCGCCGTGGCCAACGGTAAGGTCATGGCCATGAACCTGACAGACGTGTACGGCGGCGGCATACGCATGGTGCCCTCCGTACAGGCCATGTACGAGTTCATGTACGGGGGCTGATCCCCAAGCCCGCACAAACGCATAACCCGCGGTCCGCGGCTTGCCGCGGACCGTTTTTGGAGAGAGGCACAAATGAAATCACATATCAACCGGCGGCATGTCCTGCTCGGGACGCTGATCCTGGTTTTCCTGGGCCTGCTGGTGCTGTCGGTGCTTTTGTCCGTGATGATCGGAGCCGTGCCGATCTCTTTGAAGGACGTCTACCGGATCATCCTTTACAATACCACGCGTCTCGCCATCGGGGACGCGGACACTCTCACACACGGTACCTTGTACGAGATCGTATGGAACGTCCGCACGCCCCGGGTCATCATGGCCGCGGTCATCGGCGTGACGCTGGCCGTGTGCGGCGTCGTGATGCAGGCCACGGTCCAGAATCCGCTGGCCGATCCATATATCCTCGGCATCTCCTCAGGCGCTTCCCTCGGTGCGACCTTTTCGATCATGATTGGGGCCTCGGCACTCTTTACGGGCGTGCTGGCCGCCATGGGGACGGCCTTTTGGGCCTTCGGCGGCGCGTTGGGGGCTATGGGGCTGGTGATGCTGCTTGCCCATATGGGCGGCGGACGGCTGACTTCTGCCAAGCTTGTGCTGGCCGGCAGCGTGGTGGGCAGTCTCTGCGGCGCCTTTACGAACATGATGATCTACATTGGCCAGGATGCGGAAAATATGAAGTCCGTAACCTACTGGCTTTTGGGCAGCATGGTCTCCGCGCGGTGGGACAAGCTCGCCATGCCGGGAATCTGCCTGGGGTTCGGGGTGCTCTTCTTCCTGACGCAGACGCGCACGCTCAATACGCTGCTCCTCGGTGACGAGGCCGCTGTCACACTGGGTGTAAACCTCGGCAAATGGCGGAGGATCTACATGATCGCCACTTCGCTGATGGCGGCTGTGGCGGTGTGTACCTGCGGCATCGTAGGCTTTGTGGGGCTGATGATCCCGCACATCGTCCGCGGCTTTGCCGGATCGGATCACCGCTTTTTGCTGCCGCTCGCGGCGCTCAGCGGAGGTATTTTCCTCATCTGGGCGGACGTGATCGCCCGCGTACTGATCCCCAAATCGGAAATCCCCATCGGTGTGATCACCTCAGCCATCGGCGCGCCGATCTTTGTGTACATGATGGTGCGCAAATCCTACGGCTTTGGAGGTGCGGACTGATGGAGATCGAATCAAAAGGCGTTTCCGTGACCCTCTCGGGCAGGGAGATCGTCCACCGGGTGTCCGTTCAGGTGAAAGACCGCCAATTTGTAGGCCTGCTGGGCCCCAACGGCAGCGGTAAGACAACGCTCTTAAAAAGCATCTACCGCGTTTTGAAGCCCTCGGAAGGCGCTGTGTGCATTGACGGCGAGGATATCCGCCGGATGAGCTACCGGGAGTCGGCCAAGCGGACCGGTGTGGTCAGCCAGTTCACGAGTATGAGCTTCGACTTTTCCGTAGAGGAAATGGTGCTCATGGGCCGTGCGCCGCACAAGACCGCTCTCTCTCGGGACACGGAGGAGGATTACCGCATCGCCGAGGAGGCGCTGCGCAGGGTGGATATGCTCGATTTCCGCGACCGGAGCTTTCTCACGCTCTCGGGCGGTGAAAAGCAGCGCATCCTGCTGGCGCGTGCCCTGGCGCAGCAGGTGGAGATTCTGGTGCTGGACGAGCCCACCAACCACTTGGATATCAAGTACCAGATCCAGATCATGGACGTGGTGAAGTCCCTGGGCGTGGGTGTTCTCGCGGCGCTTCACGACCTCAATCTGACGCTGATGTACTGCGACTATGTCTATGTGCTCAAAAACGGCTCTGTCGTGGCCGAGGGACCCACGGAGGACGTCATCACCGAGGCTTTGATCCGCCGGGTGTACGAGGTGGATTGCTCCGTACAGCGTCATCCGAAAACGGGAAAGCTCCATGTGGTGTTTTTCCCGGGCAGCGTGGGAAAAGGAGAATGAAATGAAAATAGCTATGCTCAATTGCCTGAAAGCCAACGACGTGTGTACCGGCGCGGGGCGCGGGCTGTCTGCGTGCCATGAACAGCCGGACAGGGCATTTTACGCCATATGCCGCTGAACCGCTGGAGCTCGTGGCGATGGCTCGCTGCAGCGGATGCGAGGTCGGGATCGACGAGGGCTTCCGGGAAAAGCTGGACCGGATCGTATCCGAGGGAGCGGAGACCTGCCACCTGGGCGTCTGCACCATGCGGAAAGACCTGGGCAGGGAATGTCCCGTGATCACCGAGGCCGCGGCATATCTGGAGCAGCGGGGCGTCCGGCCGGTGCGCGGCACCCATTGACGCGACGCGCTGCTGTTCGTTTTCCCACTGGTTGAAGGAGTTGGATCTATGAGAACAAAAGCATGGCATACGTTCCTTTTTATATTTCTCGCTGTGTTCATGGTGTTCTCCGTGATCGCCACGGTCAGCATCGGAGCCACGGAGCTGCCGGTCAGCGAGGTCTACGGAGTTCTCCTGGATAAACTGTTCCACGGCGGAGAGCAGATCAGTGCCGGCGTGTTTGAGACCAGTCATTACAAGATAATCTGGCAGATCCGCCTGCCTCGTACGCTGTTCGCGATGTGCGTCGGCGCGGGTCTGGCTATCGCCGGCGCTGCCATGCAGGCGCTGGTGCTCAACCCCATTGCGGACCCTTACGTCCTCGGTGTCTCCTCCGGTGCGTCCGCCGGCGCGGCTATTGCGCTGCTTGCCCCGATAGCCATTATGGAAGGCCAGCGCCAAACCACTGCTTTCGCCTTCATCGGTGCGCTCGGCGCGGCCTTCATTGTGTATTTTCTGGCTAAACGGGCAGGCGGCGGCAAACTGCAGCCCGTGACGCTGCTGCTGGCCGGCACCGCCGTGAACGCGGTGATGAGCGCGGTCACCAGCTATCTGGTTTTCAGGGCCCGCAGTCCCGAGGGTATCGCCGCCGTGTACAACTGGCAAATGGGCGCCATCGCCGCCGCTCAGTGGAAGACGCTCACCATACCGGCCGTGATCGTCGTCATCGGATCGATCGTCTTCACAATGATGGGCTCACGCTTCAACATGATGATGATGGGCGATGAAGACGCAGCAGCCATGGGGCTGCGCGTACGGCTGTTCCGCTCGGTCATGTTCATCGGCGTATCCGTTGTAGTGGCCTCGCTGGTGTCTATCACGGGCATCATCGGATTTGTGGGCCTCGTCGTGCCCCACGTAGTGCGCCTGTTTGCCCGCACCAGCGATAACCGCATCATCATGCCCATGAGCACACTGTTCGGCGCTTCCTATATCATGTGGGCGGACGCCTATGCCCGCAGTGTCCATGGCGCGGCGGAACTCCCTTTGGGCATCGTCACCGCCTTTATCGGAGCACCGTTCTTCATGTTCCTGATGATCAAAAACGGATATGGGGGGAGCGGAAAATGACAATAGAATACAACAATATCGGAGTAAAGCTGGGCGGCAAGGATATTCTCACGGGCACCAGCCTCCGCTCTCACGAGAACAAGATCGTCGGCATCATCGGAGCCAATGGGTGCGGAAAATCCACCCTGATCAAAACTACCTTTGGCATCGTTCCGTACCACAGCGGCAATATATTCATAGACGGGAGCCCGATCAGCGACTTCTCTCCCCGGGATCTCGCCTCCAAAATCGGGTATGTCGGCCAGGACACATCCTGCGCCTTCGACTTCTCCGTGCGTGATGTTGTGGCCATGGGCCTGTACGCACAGAAGGACAAGAACAAAAAGAATAAAAAGGAGATCGTCTCGGCCGCTCTGAAGGAACTGGGGATCGAACATTTTGCGGATCGAAGCATCCAGCGTCTCTCCGGCGGCGAACGAAAGATGGTTTTCATAGCGCGCGCGGTGGCACAGGGCGCGGATATGTTCATTCTCGACGAGCCGACCAACCACCTGGACATCAGCCATCAGCTGTTCGTGATGGACTACCTGAAGCACTCAGGAAAGACCACTCTGATCGTGATCCATGACCTGCGGCTGGCGACTCATTACTGCGATTATCTTTACGTACTGGCCGACGGCGTCACCTACGCGGAAGGTCCTCCGCTGGAAGTGCTGAGCTGTGACAACGTGCGCCATGTCTTCGGCGTGCACGGTTTTGCCGGACGCAGCACGGAAGGCGTGCTGGATTTTGCGCTGTTCGAATGCGGAGAGCTGGGCTGCATCTCTGAGATCGTTGAGGGCGGAGACGAAGCTCATATCGGACGGCATATGCCGGACCTGCCGCAGTAACGCAGATCGTGTCAAGAGAGCCCGGAGGATCCGGCAAGGATCCCCCGGGCTTATATTTTCGCATCGTTTTTGTATTCGATTCCCTGTGGAACAAAGGCTGTGTATATGATATTATTGTACCCGACAGATTTTCATCCCGTGCCGGTACGGCGGGAGAAAGGAGCGGGAAGCTATGGACAGGATCTATATGGATCATTCGGCTACGACCCCCGTCACGCCCAAAGCGCTGGAAGCCATGCTGCCGTGGTTTCGTGAGGAGTTCGGCAATCCCTCGGCGATCTACAGCCTCGGGCAGAGCGGAAAGAATGTTCTCGAGGACTGCCGAAAGCGTGTCGCGAAGTGTCTCGGCGCTCTGCAGACGGAGATCTTCTTCACGTCCGGCGGCACCGAGAGCGACAACTGGGTCATCCGGGGCGCCTGCCGGGCCAAAGGCGCCAGGGGCCGGCATATCGTCACCTCCGCCATCGAGCATAACGCCGTGCTGCGCACTCTGGCTCAGATGGAGGAGGACGGCTTTGAGGTCACCTATCTGAAGCCCGACCCGATGGGCAGGATCACGCCCGGGCAGCTGGAGGCGGCGATCCGCCCCGACACGATCCTTGTGAGCATCATGCTGGCCAGCAATGTGGTGGGCACGATCCTGGACATCCCCTCCCTGGCAAAGGTCGCGGCAAAGCACCGTGTATGGTTCCACACGGACGCGGTGCAGGCCGCGGGGCACATCCCGATCCGGGCGCATAAGCTTGGCGTGGATTTTCTCTCGCTGTCGGCCCACAAATTCGGAGGTCCCAAAGGTGTCGGCGCGCTCTATTGCCGCCTTCCCAACCGGCTGCCTCCGCTCCTAACGGGAGGCGGCCAGGAAAAGGAGCTGCGCTCCGGTACGGAAAACATCCCCGGCATCGTCGGCATGACGGCGGCGCTGGAGGAGGCCGTATCGGATCTTGAGGAGGAGAGCGCGCGGCTTTCGGCGATGCGCGACCGGATCATACGGGAGCTATGCGCCGTTCCCGGAGTGGTGCTGACGGGCGATCCCGAGAACCGTCTGCCGGGTTTTGCCTCCTTCGCGGTGGACGGCGTCGGTCACAGCGTCCATCTGGTCAATGCGCTCAACGAAAAGGGGATCTGCGTCAGCTCCGGCTCCGCCTGCAGCGCCGCCTCCCGGGAGGCCAGCCATGTGCTTCTGGCGCTGGGCTTCGACAGCCGGCTTTCGGCCGGCTCGCTTCGCATCACCCTCGGCAGAGACAACACCGAAGAGCAGGCGGACCGCCTGCTTTCCGTGCTGCCGGATATCATCGCGCGGCAGCGCTTAGAGGCGAAAAAAGAGCCCGCGGTGGTCTTTTCCCGGCCGTCTCACGCGCCCGACCCGGACGACTGACCGCCGGCGTCGCGGCTTTCACGGATCGAAACCGTTGAAAACGAACATATCCTCATGTATACTTTTTTACGGAGAACACGTAAACGAACTTGATTTGGGCGGCAGCACAGCCGCGGAACAGGAGGGCCGAAAGTGTATTACAAGGAAATAGCCGGCGTAAAGGTGTCCGCTCTCGGAATGGGCAACATGCGTCTCCCGACCGTGGAGGGTCAAGGGGAAAAGATCGACCGTGAAAAAGCCCGGGAGATCATCGACTACGCCATGAGCCACGGGATCAACTATTACGACACGGCCTACCGCTATCACGCGGGGGAGTCGGAGACCTTTATCGGCGAGGCGCTGAAAAAGTATCCGCGGGACAGCTATCTTCTGGCCAGCAAATTCCCCGGCCACATGGTGGAAAAGAAGGGAAACGGCGTGCTCGGCTTCGTCAGCGGGCTGGCGGGATGGCCGGATTCCACGGTGGACGGCGTTTTTCATGAGCAGCTTCAAAAGTGCGGAACAGACTTTTTCGATTTCTACCTGTTCCACAATGTCAACGAGAAATCGATCTCGATATACAACGACCCCGAGCTCGACATCGTCGGCTATTTCAAAAAGCAGAAGGAGATGGGGAAGATCCGTCATCTCGGATTCAGCTCTCACGCCGTTTCGGCGTCCACCATCGACGAATTTCTTACAAGATATGAGGGCGTATTCGATTTTGTGCAGATCCAGCTCAATTACCTGGACTGGAAGCTGCAGGACGCCAAAAGCAAGGTGGAGGTCATCGGCCGTCACGGACTGAAGGTGGTGGTGATGGAGGGCGTGCGCGGCGGACGGCTCGCCGCCCTTCCCGAGGAGCAGATGGCGAAGCTGCGCGCCGTACGCGAGGCGGATTCCGCCGCCCGCTGGGCGCACCGCTGGCTGCAGAGCATTCCGGAGGTGGCTGTGGTGCTCTCCGGCATGACGACTCTCGACCAGATCAAAGAGAACACGGAGACCTTCGCGTCTCCCGATCCGGTGAACGAGGAGGAAAAAGCCCTTCTCTCTGAGGTGGCCGATTCCATGCTCTCGTGGGTGCCGTGCACTGCCTGCCGCTACTGCACGGAGGGATGCCCGAACGAGCTGGAAATCCCCAAGATCATCGCGGCCTACAACGGCGTGAAAAACGGAGATTTCATGGCCCGCTACAACCCCGACGACGCGGATCCCTCGATGGACCCCCGCCGCTGTGTGGCCTGCGGAAACTGCGCCTCCATCTGCCCGCAGGGCATAAAGATCCCGGACATCATGGAGGAGTTCTCGAAAATGCTCTCGAAATAAGCTCAGTTTGACAAGAGAACCTTCCCCCTGTCAGCTAAGGAGGTATAAACATGAACGTATTCGAAGCCATCGTCAACCGCAGATCCGTACGATCCTACACGGGCGAACCCGTCACCGACGATGAGCTGGACAGGCTCCTCACAGCAGCCAACTGCGCCCCGATAGCCAGCGCCAGATTCCACTCCAAGCATCTTACCGTCATTACGGACAAAGCCCTGCTCTCCGAGATCGAAGAGGCTTTCGGCCGCTACACGGGCCGGGCCGACGCTCACCCGCTGTACAACGCGCCGCTGTTCGTGCTCGTCTCCGTGCAGATGGCGGATCCCCTTCTCCCGCACGACGACTGGCTCAACGTGCTGTGTTCCGACGCGGCCATTATCGTGCAGAACATGGCTCTGGAGGCTGTGGAGCTGGGTCTGGGGACCTGCCATATCTGGGGCGCGGTGCGCGCGATCAAGGCGGATCCCGCCCTGCCCGGGAAGCTCGGACTGCCCGAAGGCTTTACTCCCGTATGCGGGGCCATCTTCGGGAAAAGCGAGACCCCGTACGAGGAGCGGGATCTCCGCCGCGGCCGGTTCGGCGTAAACACGATCGGCTGAAGCCGGGCCGCTCTCTTTCGAGCCTCATCCCGGATCATACGGACGCAGAACGGCCGCCCATCGGGCGGCCGTTTTCCCATGCTGTTTATTACGCCTTGCTGAACTCGCCGCTGTGCGGTGAATTGGATCATAATCTGTTTTTGAGGCAGCTTTGCCGCTTCAAAAACACCATAAGGCGAGCAATGCGAGCCCTCGCGCCGACCAAACGCGGCGCCGCCGCGTGCGATTGCGCGAGTACTCTCGATTGAGAGCCCAGCGAAGCGGGTCTCAATCGAAACGTCTCGCTTTATTCGTCCTGCTCGAGGGGCATGGTCCTCAGGTCCTTGAGCGTATACGGCGTGGCCTGATATACGAAATAGTTCAGCCAGTTGGAGAAAAGCAGATTGGCCCCGCTGCGCCAGGTGCACCGCGGCGGACGGGTATCGTCGTCGTCGGGATAGTAGTTGGCCGGCACCTCGATCTCCAGCCCGGCGTTCACATCCCTGCGGTACTCCAGCTCGAGCGTGTCCGCGTCGTACTCCGCGTGGCCGGTGAGGAAGATGTGGCGGCCGCCGTTGTTGGATACGGCGAACACCCCCGCCTCCCCGCTCTCGGCAAGGATCTTGAGCCTGGGCTCCGCGAGGATCTGCTCACGGGAGACCGTGGTGTAGCGCGAGTGCGGGATATAGAACACATCGTCGAAGCCCCGGAACAGGATGGAACCCTTATGGGTGACGGTGTGGGGATAGACGCCGGAGAGCTTTTTTTCCAGCGGCAGCTTTTCTATGCCGTAGTGATAGTACAGCCCCGCCTGCGCGCCCCAGCAGATGTGGAGCGTGCTGTAGACATGGGTCTTGCTCCACTCCATGATCATGCAAAGCTCGTCCCAATAATCCACCTCTTCAAAGGCCATCTGCTCCACAGGCGCGCCGGTGATGACCATTCCGTCGAAAAACTCGTCCATCACCTCGGGGAACAGCTTGTAAAAAGCGAACATATGCTCCTGAGAGGTGTGACGGGGCTGCCGGCTGACCGTCAGAAGATCCATCTCGATCTGCAGGGGCGTGTTTCCCAGCAGCCGGGCCAGCTGCGTCTCGGTGACGATCTTCGTGGGCATCAGATTCAGCACCAGGATCCGCAGCGGGCGGATGTCCTGACTTTGGGCCCGCCGTATATCCATGACGAATATGTTCTCTTCCCTCAGCGTTTTTGCCGCGGGCAGATCCACCGGTATTTTAATGGGCATGTCTCTCCTCCTCCCCGGCCGCCGTCAGTCCAGCGCGGCGAAGCCTTTTTCCAGATCCGCGATGATGTCGTCGATGTGCTCGGTGCCGATGGACAGGCGGATCGTGCTCTGGGCGATGCCCTGATCGGCCAGCTCCTCGTCGGTGAGCTGGGAGTGGGTGGTGGAGGCGGGATGGATCACCAAGCTCTTCACATCCGCCACGTTCGCCAGCAGCGAGAAGATCTCCAGAGCGTCGATGAAAGCGTGGGCCTCTTTTCGTCCGCCCTTCACGTCGAAGGTGAAGATGCTCGCCCCGCCGTTGGGGAAGTACTTTTCATACAGATCGTGCTGAGGATGGTCGGGCAGCGAGGGGTGGTTCACCTTTGCCACCTTGGGGTGCTTCGCCAGATAGTCCACGACTTTTTTGGCGTTCTCGGCATGGCGCTCCAGACGCAGAGAAAGGGTCTCTATGCCCTGGAGCAGCAGGAACGCGTTGAACGGCGAGATGCACGCGCCCATGTCGCGCAGGATCACCGCGCGCACATACGTGATGAACGCCGCGGGACCGGCCGCCTCCACAAAGGATACGCCGTGATAGCTCGGGTTGGGATCGGCGACAGCGGCGAATTTGCCCGAGGCCTTCCAGTCGAATTTGCCGGAGTCGACGATGATGCCGCCCAGCGTGGTGCCGTGACCGCCCAGGAATTTGGTGGCGGAGTGGACCACGATGTCCGCGCCGTGCTCGATGGGCCGGATCAGATAGGGCGTGCCGAAGGTGTTGTCGATGACCAGGGGGATGGCGCGGCTGTGCGCCAGCTCGGCGAGCGCGTCGATATCGGGGATGTCGCTGTTGGGGTTGCCGAGAGTCTCGCAGTAAAGGATCTTCGTGTTCGGGCGGATCGCGGCCGCCACCTCGTCAAGGTTATGGATGTCCACGAAGGTGGTCTCCACGCCGAAATCGGTGAGCGTATGGGCCAGCAGGTTGTAGCTCCCGCCGTAGATGGTCTTCTGGGCGACGATGTGGTCCCCCTGATGGGCCAGGGCCTGGATCGTGTAGGTCACCGCCGCGGCGCCGGAGGCGAGAGCCAGCGCGCCCACGCCGCCCTCGAGCGCCGCCACGCGCTTTTCGAGCACGTCCTGAGTGGAGTTGGTGAGCCGGCCGTAGATGTTGCCCGCCTCGGAGAGATCAAAGCGTGCCGCCGCCTGGGCGCAGTCCTTGAAAACATAGGAGGTCGTCTGGTAAATGGGCACGGCGCGGGAATCGGTGGCGGGATCGGCCTGCTCCTGGCCGACGTGGAGCTGCAGCGTTTCGAATTTATACTCTGACATTTTCATTATCTCCTTTTTTCTTTATCGGTTTTTGTTTTCACGGTTTTTCGGCGGGGCGTCACATTCGGCCGAAGCGGAAGTTGGCCCGCACCAGTTCTTCCATGGTATTTTTCATCGCTGTCATTCCTTTCCGGCAAAACAAATGCCGCGGGTCTCCCCAAGAGACCCGCGGCAGGAAAGTCTTCTGATCCCGGACCGGTCGTCCGGGTTTCACGCGGCGATCTCTTACGGACGGAGGACATGGCCGAACATGCACATGCTCATTCGCATGCACATCTCAGCGCCCGTCATCGCCGCAAAGTTCCGCATAACTGTTCTCCTTTATTCGGCCGGTTCGATAAATATGCACTTATAATGCCACAGAGGCATACGGCTGTCAAGCCCGATTTTTCAGGCTCCGAACAGCTTCGTAAAGAAAGCCGCCGCGGCCAGCACCGCCGCCAGCGCCAGAGTGTACAGCGCGCCCGTCAGCAGCTTCTTTTTCGGATGATGTATGTTGCCGTACTCGTCCTCCGGAGCGGGGATGTCGTCCTCGCCCATGACGCGCTCCTCGAGCTCCTGCATGGAGTCTTTCTTTTCAGCCATGGTTCTTCCTCCTTTTACAGCAGTTTGCGGAAGTAAAGCCCGCCGGTGTTCTCCCGGGCGCTCTTTCTGCCCGCCTTAAAATTCTCCGTCACGGCGGCGGCTTCCTCCGCGCTCTCGCGGGTGAACCACAGGATAAGGTGGTCAACGCCGCCGGGATCCCTGTCCGCGATATCCAGGGGAACGCTGTTGAGCAGCGTGGAATATTTCTTCCCGCCGCACTCCACGGGGAATCGGACTCCCTTCCGGTCGGTCAGTTCCCCGGCGCCCCGGCATTCCGCGCAGCCGATACGCGCCTTGACCGGACAGTTCCGAAAGCGCATCAGCGGCAGGCGGCCGTAAGCCATAAGCCCCAGGCTTCCCCGGGAACGCAGCGCGTGCACCGCGCCCATGCCGAGTTCGAAGGACACGGTCACGCTCGCGAGAGCGTCGGACTCGTACCGCTCCAGGGCGGCGGAGTTGAGCGCATTGAGTCCCGCTCCGCCGTGAAGAGCGAGCCCTTGCTCACGGGAGAGCGGGATCGCGTATATGTTCTCTCCCCACACCTCGCGCAGTCCCTGCGCGCGCAGCCGCGCCAGCTCCCGGGCAAAACGCTCCTCATCCTCGGGCCAGAGCACGGCGGGCAGTTCGCCTATGAGCCGCTCTGCGAAGCGCGCGATGAGCTCTTCCGTCAGGGTCTCGACGGGCAGGATGACCTTTTCAAAGCTCTCTTCCGCCGGGATCCCGTCCGGGCGGGCAAACCTCGCCCACAGGGCGGGCTTTTCGCTGCGCGTCCTCCCGGGGGCCGGGACCTCGTCCGCCCCGCCGCGCCGCTCCCATCGCCGCGGCTCGCCCCGGAGACGGAGAAGTCCGTCCAAAGCCTCCCTGCGAAGGGCGTTGATCGCCGAGGCCGGAAGCATGAGACCCGGGGCGATATCCGTTTCCATTTGGTTGACATAAAACGGTGTCCCGCCGGTTTTTACAAGGTTTTTCTCCGCTGCCGCGGCGTCCGTGGGCCGGCTGCGCGCCGCTTCGGGCGCCGGACCGTCGGCCGAAACTGAGCGCTCGCCGTCGGATACCGTGAGGCGGCTGCCCCGCTCATCCATGGAAAACGCCATCGACACTCCCACACGGGGCGTCTCCTTTTCATAGAGCGCGGAGAGCTCCCTGAACACCTTCTCCGCGCCGGTCACGTCCTCCTTCGTTCTAAACCCGAACATGTCCGCGTTCCGTTCGCCCCGCAGATATCCGTCGGTAAAGCCGCTGCGCGAGAAGACGGCGCGAAGCTGCTCAGCGTCCCACGGCTCGCCCGCCATGGCCTTCCGGCAGGCCGTGACCGCCGAGGCGACGTACTCGGGGCGCTTCATGCGGCCCTCGATCTTGAATACGCCGACGCCCGCCGACTCCATATCCTTCAGCCGGGAGATCAGCGACATATCCTTCAGGGAGAGCGAGTATTCTCCTCCTCCGCAGCGCCAGTCCAGACGGCAGGGCTGGGCGCACAGGCCCCGGTTCCCGCTCCGTCCGCCCAGCATGGCGGAGAGATAGCACATGCCCGATACGCTCATGCAGTGGGCGCCGTGGACGAAAGCTTCCGCCCGGGCGGATATATGCGAGCAGATATACTCCATCTCCCGGAGGGAGAGCTCGCGCGCCAGCACGATGGTTTTGTATCCCAGGTCCTCCAGATAACGGGCGCCGTACAGGTCGTGGACCGCCGTCTGCGTGGAGGCGTGGCGGGGCAGCTCCGGATACCTGCGCGCGAAAAGGCCCATCACCGCCATGTCCTGCACGATAACGGCGTCCGCCCCTGCGTCCGCGATCTCGTCGGCGGTCTCCTCCAGCGCGGGCATCTCGCTGTCCATGACCAGGGTATTCACGGTGACGAAGACCTGCGTGCCGCGCTCATGGCAAAAACGCACGGTTTCCGCCAGAGACGACTCGTCAAAGTTTTCCGCGTTTCGGCGGGCGTTGAAGTTCTTCGCACCCAGATAGACGGCGTCGGCGCCGCAGCGCACCGCGGCGGTCACCGCCTCCCGCGTCCCCGCCGGGGCCAGAATGATCGGTCGGGCCAAGGTTTTATCCTCCCTGTACGGGTTCGTATCCGTACGTATGTTCCAGGTATCTCTTTTCCCTGCTCTGACAGGTGAAGAGCAGGATCTGCCGCGTTTCGGCCAGCTCGCGCAGGCAGTCCAGCGCAAGTCCCATGCGTTTATCGTCAAAGGCAATGAGCGCGTCGTCCAGGATCAGCGGGCAGTCGCTCTCCTCGCACAGAGCCAGACGCAGAGCCAGATACAGCTGATCTCTCGCGCCCCGGCTGAGATAATGGCCGGCTCTCGGCATCTCTTCCCCGGAGAGGCGCACCGCGGCGGTAAGATCACGGTCCAGCGTGAGAGAGTCGTACCGCTCGGCGGTCAGCGCGCGGAAGATCCGCTCCGTCCGGCGGGACAGAGCCGGCGCGAAGCGCGCCTGCATCTCCTCGTCTGCGGCGGCCAGCTCGTCCAGCGCCGCGCCCAGCGCGGCGAAGGTGCGCGCAGCTTTGTCGCTCTCGGAGCGCAGAGCGTCGATGCGGTCGATAAGGGTCTCCCGGTCAGGGAGCGCGTCCCGGCGCGCCAGGAGCCGCGCTTTGGCGGCGGAGACGGCGCGCAGTTCCTCCGCGGCGGCCGCGAGTGCGGCGGTATCCGGCGGCTCTGATCCGTCAGCGTCCCCCTCCGGCAGCCCGGCGCGCAGCTCCTCCGCGGCGGCGGTCAGCGTGCGCATTTCCCCGCCCAGCTCTGCATAGGAGCGCGCCTCGGCGAGGATCCCCTTCGGGTCGGTTGTGCCGTAGCGCTTTCGAAGCGCGGCGAGCTCCCGTGTCCTCAGCGCGATCCGGCGCTGCTGTTTTCTCTGCGCGGCGAACAGCGCCGTTCCGAGGACGAGCGCTGCCGCGGCCGGAACAAGGAGGACGGGCCGAAGCGTTCCCGCGGCGGCGAGGGCGGCGGCAAGGACAAAGCAGACGAGCCACATACGGCCCGGCGCCGCGTCATGGGTCTCCCGCAGCAGCCGCGCGCTTCGGCGGCTGTCCGCGCGGGCCTTATCCAGCAGAGCCTCTCCGGGTTCCTCTCCGGCAAGGGGCGAGGAGCGCAGCGCCGACCGGATCGTCTCCGCCTCCCGCTCCCGGCGGCGCAGCTCCTCTTCCGTACGGGTTTTCCCGCCGTCTTTCGGCGGCGCGGCGATCCGGTCGGTCAGCTCGGAATAGGCGGCCGCGGCGCGCTCTTCCCTGCGTTCGGTCTCCTCCAGCTCCCGCGCGAGGCTCTCCAGCTCCCGGCGCTCGCTCTCGGAGCGGCGCAGCTGCGCCTCCAGCTCGCTCAGGCGGCCCTGATCCCGATAGCGGTACCTCCGCTGCCAGGAGCGAAGCCGCGCGGCCGCCTCGGTGTAAGAGACGCCCTCCTCCCCCGAGGCGACGGAAGAGGCGATATATTTTTCCATTTCCGGTCCCGGAAGGACGCGCAGCCCCGCCGGTCCGATGAACGCCGTTCTCCGGAAGACCTCCGCGCCGAGCCCGGTCAGCCGTTCTCCCGCGTCCCTTTCCGTGAGCGCGGAAACGCTCCGGTTCGTGCCGGTGTATACCGCGGAGAACGCGCGCATGGGTCCCGCCGGCCCGGTCGACCGGCGGAGCGTGATCTCCTTCCCTTCCCAGGACAGCTCCAGCGTCCCTTCCGGAGCCGTGCCGTCCCAGGGAGCGTACATCTCGCGGTCGGACCTGGAGCCGTTTCTGCCGCCGCGGGCGTTCTCCGGGCCGTAGAGCATGACCCGGAGGAAGGCGCACCAGGTGCTCTTGCCCGATTCGTTGGGCGCTTCGATCACGTTCAGTCCGGGCGTAAGAGTCATTTCGGCGCGGGAGAGAACGCCGAAATTCGCGCGCATTCGGCGGAGGATCATACCGGCCCCTCCCTTCCGTCCAGCGCGTCCAGCCCCAGGCGCAGCGCCTCGAGCAGCATGGGGCGGTCCCGCTCCGGAGCGGCATCTATCCTCTCGCGCATGCGGCGCAGAAAGATCCCCCGCAGCGTGTCGCTCCCGTCGATCGGGCGCGGGCGATACGTCGCATCACGAAGGGTGAGATCGAAGACCTTTCCCGACACGGCGGCGGCAAGCGCCGCGAGATCCGGCGCTTCCTCCGTCTCGCCGGTGAGCGTGACGCGGTATAAGCAGCGCTCCGCATCGCGCGGCAGAGCGTTCGTCACGGCGGGGAGCGGGTCGCTCCCCGCTCTCACGGAAAGTTCCCTGTACTCTCTCTGCCCCAGGGGGAGAAAACGGACCTCCGTCCCGGCATCGGACACGTCGGCGATCAGGGCGCCCTTTTCCCCGCACTCGTCGAAGCCCCGGCCCGCGCAGCAGCCGGGCCAGGCGTAAACGCACCCTCCCGCGCGGCGCGGTCCGCCGAAGCTGTGCACGTGCCCCAGCGCGGCATAGGCAAAGCCGGCGCGCGAAAGCTCCTCCGCGGTCACCGGGCAGTAGGGTGAGTCGGGACGGTCCGCCTCGGCATGGAGCACGAGCAGATCGGTCCGGCCGCTCTCCGGGACGGAAAAGCCGCGCAGCAGCGGCGGACAGGACGCGGACGTATATCCCGCGCCCCATACGTTCACGCCGAGCTCCTCAAGGGGTACGCACTCGAGCTCCGGCTTCGTGAAAACGCGCACGTTCCCCGGAAGCTCCGTTTCGGCCCACGGCGAGCGCATGGAATAATAATCGTGATTGCCCGGCGCGATGAACACCGGGATCGTGAGCCGGCTCAGAGCGGAGCGCAGCGCCTCCGCCGTCTCGGGATACACGCGGCCGGAATCAAAGATATCTCCCGCGAGGAACAGAAGATCCGCGCGCAGTCGCAGGGCCTCGTCGGCAAGGATAGAGGGCAGCCGGCGGAATTCGGCCCTGCGCAGAGCCGCCTTTTCGGGACTGAGCCCCTCGAAAGCCGCGTCCAGATGCAGGTCCGCGGCGTGGAGGATCCGGACGCTCACGGCTGCAGACGCACGGCCTGCGCCGCCGTGCACTCTCCGGTCTCGGTATCCAGGGTGAAGACGGCGCCCTCCAGCTTCGAAGGGCCCTTTGCCTCCGCGTAGCGCCGGGGCGGATCGCCCAGGAACTTGCGGATGGACTGCTCCGGCGCGATGCCGAGCACCGACTTTGCCGGCCCGGTCATGCCCAGATCCGTAATGTATCCGGTCCCCCGGTCCAGAATCTGCGCGTCGGAGGTCTGCACGTGGGTGTGGGTCCCCCAGACGGCGGAGACGCGTCCGTCCAGGAACCGGCCCATGGCCAGCTTCTCGCTGGTGGCCTCGGCGTGCATGTCCACCAGGACCATGCGCGTCTGATTGTCCGAGAGCAGGTTTTCGGCGACGACGAAGGGATTGTCGGTGTTCGTGTCCAGCGTGAACTTGCCCATCAGATTGATCACGCGGATCGGGCCGTAGGGCGTGGAATAGGTGGCGTCGCCCCGTCCGGGACACTGGGGCGCGAAGTTGGCCGGGCGCAGAATTCGCGCCTTCTCGTCCAGATAGGGCTGGAGCTCCCACCGGGTCCAGGTATGATTGCCCAGCGTCACCACGTCGGCGCCCGCCTCAAGGATCTGGTCGGCCTGGGCGGGCGTGATGCCCACCACATTGGCGTTCTCCCCGTTGACGACGGTAAAGGAAATGCCCATCATTTTCTGATACGCCTTGAGGTGCTCCTTCAGAAAGGCGATGCCTCCCTGACCGACCACGTCGCCCACAGCCAGAATGTTGATCGTCATCCGATAATCCTCCGATCCGTTCCCCTTCAGTTCCCAATCGTAAATTCCAGGGATACGCTCCCGGCTCCCTCGGCGGAGACCGTGAGCTTCGCCCGCCCGGACCGCCCGAGCGTGCGTATATAAGCGCCGCACATGCCGCCCTCGGCCGTGACGGCGGAGGGGCCGACAAGTTCCGCGTCCCCCTGCAGGCTCAACAGCACGGGGAGCTGGGCATAGGGAGCAATATTCCCGTTCTCGTCCAGCACGCGGATGCGCACGGCGGCCATGTCGTAGGTGTCGCCCTCGCGAAGCCGGGTGTGGCTCGGCACCGCCTCCAGGGAGAGCCGCACGGGGTCTCCCCCCTTGACGACGCTGCGGACGACCTCTCCGTTTTTCACGGCGTCGAAGCGCCATTCGATCACGTCTCCGCCCCAGTCGCCCAGGTACTTTCCGAAGAGCTCGTTGCCCTGTTCGATCGTCATGCCCCAGCGGAGCACGCACACTCCCACGCGCATCTTGTCCTCGGCCGTCAGGTGGTCCATGCCCCGCCGCTCCACGGCGAGCAGGCACTGCTTTACGAGCTCCGCCTTCTCCGGCGGGAAGCCTTCTTTGGTCACGAGCTGATCTCCGATGACGTCGTCGATCCGGACCGGCTCGTGGGCAAGGCCTCCTGCGGGAGGCGCAAAGGAGGCGATGTATTCTCCCGCCTTATAGAGTCTCACCTCGTCCGCATTGGTAAAGGCCCATACCTCGCCACGGCGTCCGGCGCAGTAATCGCCGATATCCATGGGCGAGCCGATCTCCAGTACGGGTACGTCCTCTCCCTGGGAGGCGTAGACAGCGGCGGCCGTTTTGGGATTGCGGAAGGCGTCCAGGACTCCGTGATAACAGACGCGGTCGCCGGAGCCGAAATCCTTGTGGGTGGGGTAATCGGCAAAACACCATCCGAAGCAGCCGGCGTGCTCCCCGTCCGCGGCCGCGGCGGACTGCACGCGCGCGTGGCGCAGCGCGTGCTCCTGCCGGCGCTCCCAGCTGTCGAAGGATTTGGTGGGGAACATGTGCCCGTTCATCTCGGAAATAAAGAGGGCCTTGTCGGGGTCGGGCGTGACCTCGCTTTTTGACTTCATCGGGGGCGAGATCCCGTCGTGGGTAAAGTCGTTGAAGGCGTATACGTCCTCGAGCAGGCTGCTCTGTGTGATGCAGCGAACGCCGGAGGTCGCCCTGCTTGGGTCCAGCTCATGGGCCGCGGCATTGTCGTCGGGGCTCTCGTTGATGCGCACGCCCCACAGGATCACCGAGGGATGATTCCGGTACTGCGCCACCATCTCGCGGGTGTTTTCCACGGCCTGCGCCTTCCATTCCTCATCGCCGATGTGCTGCCAGCCGGGGATCTCGGTAAACACCAGCAATCCCAGCTCATCGCACGCGTCGATAAAGTGCCGGCTCTGCGGATAGTGCGACGTGCGCACCGCCGTGCAGCACAGCTCCTCCTTCAGGATGCGGGCGTCCTCCTTCTGCAGGGAGGCCGGAGCCGCATAGCCCACGTAGGGATAGCTCTGGTGGCGGTTCAGGCCGCGCAGGAATACCCTTTCGTCGTTCAGGTAGAACCCGTCGGCGTAAAACTTCGCCGTTCGGAAACCGAAGCGGACGGACAGCTCATCGGCCGTCTCCCCGTTTTCGTCCAGCAGCTCCGCCCGGCAGGTATACAGGTTCGGCTCCCCGAGAGTCCAGGGGCGGGCCTCCTTATAGTTAACATAAATAATATTACGGTTGCGTTCCCGCACGCAGCACACGTTTCCGCCCGAGTCGAGGAGCGTGACGCGGCAGCGGTGCTCCGCCCCGTCGGAGAAGGTAAGGCGTACCTCGGCGCGGCTGAGCAGCGGCGTGGTGACGAATACATCCTCGATATACGTCTCCGGCCGGATGTCCAGCCACACCTCCCGGTACAGCCCGCCGTAGGTGAGATAGTCGATCACATGGCCGAAGGGCGGTACGGAGGGGTTCTCCGTGGCGTCCAGACGCACGCAGATGCGGTTGTTGCCGCCGAAGGTCACCGCGCCGGTGATCTCGACACGGAAGGCCGTGTATCCGCAGCGGTGGGTGTACAGCTCCCGTCCGTTGCAGAACACCGTGGCTATGTGCCCCGCGCCGTCAAACTGCAGGAACAGGCGCCTGCCCCGCAGCTCCCCGGGCACGAACAGGTAGCGCCGGTAGCCGCACACGCGCGCGTACCGGTCGGGCGACGCGTAATGCAGCGGCACCTCTCCGCAGGTATGGGGCAGGCGGACGGTTTCCGCCGTTCCCTCGCCCCGGGCAAAGGCCTCGCTCCACTCGGGAATGTATTCCCAGCCGCTGTTCAGACTTTCCATCTTCCGTCTCCTTCGGCGTGTTTTCTCTATTGTACATTCCGGAGGGCTTTTTTTCAACAGTATTGACGATTGACACCGCGGGCGGCACTGCCTATATTGGAGTCGGAAAATCTTTTACCGGGAGGTATGCATCATGTCCGAAGAAAAAAAGAATCCCTACGCCGGAACACAGACCGAAAAGAACCTGGAAGCCGCCTTTGCCGGCGAATCCCAGGCCCGGAACAAGTATACGTATTTCGCGTCCAAAGCCAAGAAGGACGGCTTTGAGCAGATCGCGGCGATCTTCCTGCAGACCGCCGACAACGAGAAGGAACACGCCAAGATGTGGTTCAAGGAGCTCAACGGCATCGGCTCCACCGCCGAGAACCTGGGCGCCGCGGCCGACGGCGAGAACTACGAGTGGACCGATATGTACGAAGGCTTCGCCAAGACCGCCGAGGCCGAGGGCTTTACGGCGCTGGCCGCCAAATTCCGCGCCGTCGCCGCCATAGAGAAGCGCCACGAGGAGCGCTACCGCGCCCTGCTGCGCAACGTGGAGGCCCAGGAGGTCTTCGCCAAGAGCGAGGTCAAGGTATGGGAGTGCCGCAACTGCGGGCACATCGTGGTCGGCACCAAGGCTCCCGAGATCTGCCCCGTCTGCGCCCATCCGCAGTCCTATTTCGAGATCAGCGCCGAGAACTACTGACCTTCGGTTCGACCGCGATCCGCTTCGCTGGGTTCGCGGTCGAGAAAACTCGCGCAATCGCACGCGGCGGCCCGCAAGGGCCGCCGCATTTGGTCGGCGCGAGGGCTCGCTCTGCTCGCCTCAGGGT
>CACXMX010000035.1 GCA_902768805.1 Oscillospiraceae bacterium | reverse complement strand
CCGGCACAGAGAAACACCCCGTTGTTTTCCCGTTTCCCCTGAGCCAGCTCCAGACGCGCCTTCAGACTTATCCACAGGTCGCGGCCAGCAAAATGATCGGAGCAGTACTCCTCGATCCCGGCGGCGTAATCGCCGCTGAGCAGGGAGGAGAAGGAAAAGGAGGGGAATGGCTTGAGGTAGCGGTTCTCTTTTTCCGAAAACTCGCGCTTCGGCCACAGAAGATTCAGCGCCAGCGTCACGGCAAGGAAGGCGCTGAACACAAACACGACGGCTCTGTCGGCTTTTCTGCTCATGTCGTCCTCCTCAGAAACGGAAATAAAGGAACGGATTGTAGGTCGCGTCCACGAGATAGGCCGTGCACACCGCAAGACACGTGATGATCAGAACGGGCGTGATCGCTCCTTTGACCTGCGGAGAAAACCGGTCGTAAATCCTTTTCCCCAGCGGCGTGGCTGCAAGTACAGAGACAAGCAGGACCGAGCCGAAGGAGCGCGCGAGATAAAGATCCTCCGCTCCGGCCAGCCCGGTGCCCGCCAGGCCCAGCATGGACTTCCAGTAGGCAAAAACCTTCCCGGGGCTGTCGAGCTGGAAAAGGATCCAGCCGAACACGGCCGCCATCAGAGTGTAAACACGCCCCAGTACGCGCGATCTCTTCAGATAACGGAGCAGGAAAACCTTTTCCAAAATGAGGAAGAAGGCGTAATACAGCCCCCAGAGCAGGAAGGTCCAGTTCGCGCCGTGCCACAGACCCGTGAGCGACCAGACGATCAGAATATTCAGAAGCTGCCGTCTCAGTCCGCGCCGGTTGCCGCCGAGAGGAATATAGAGGTAGTCCCGAAACCAGGTGCCCAGCGATATATGCCAGCGGCGCCAGAACTCCGTGACGCTTCGTGAGATGTAAGGATATCTGAAGTTTTCCAAAAACTCAAAGCCCAGCATCCGGCCCAGGCCGATCGCCATGTCCGAGTATCCGGAAAAATCAAAATACAGCTGCAGCGAAAAGGCCAGAGCCCCAAGCCATGCCCCCGCGAGGGTGAGAGAGGAGGCAGCTGCATACCGGTCCCACAGCGCGCCGATATTGTTGGCCAGAAGGACCTTTTTGCCCAGTCCGACGGCAAATCTCGCAGCGCCGGAGGAAAACTGCTCCATGCTTTCGCGCCGATCCTCCAGCCGGTCCGCGATATCCTTGTAGCGTACGATCGGGCCGGCGATCAGCTGGGGAAAGAGAGATACAAAGGTACCGAACTTTATAAAGTCTCCCTGACAGGCGGCGTCGCCGCGGTATACGTCGATAGGATAGGACATGCTCTGAAACGTATAAAAAGAAATACCGATAGGCAGCGCCAGCCCCGGCGCGCGCACGCCGGCGCCGAAAAGGGAATTGAATGTGCTGACCAGAAGGTCGAAATATTTGAAAACGATCAGCAGAAGAAGGTTCACGGCGGTGTTGACGATCAGCGCCGCTTTCGCTTTTTTCGGCCGGTCCTGCCTCCAGAGCGCGATAAGCCGGCCGCTCACGTAGTTGATCGCCACGGAAAACAGCATCAGAAAGATATAGACAGGCTCACCCCAGCCGTAAAACACCAGATTGACCGCAAACAGCCAAAGATTGCGATATTTACGGGGGATGAGATAGTACACCGCCAGTACGGCGGGGAGATACCAGAAAAGAAAGATTACGCTTGAAAAGACCATGTCACTCTTCCGATCCGACATCGCCGGACCTGTTTTCCGGCTCAAAATTGCCCAAAGGATTGGCGCGCGCGGCGATGCGCAGCTCCGTGTTGTCCACGTGGGTGTAGATCTGCGTGGTGCTCAGGCTCTCATGCCCGAGGAGCTCCTGCAGCGTGCGCACGTCTACACCGTTGGAGAGCATCAGCGTCGCGGCCGTATGGCGCAGCTTGTGGGCGGAATACTTCTCCGCGTCGAGCCCGGCTCTGAGAAGGGATTTTTTGACCATGGCGTGCAGCCCTTCCCGGGTCACCCTGGTCCGGCGCGAGGACAGGAACAGGGCGTTTCGGTCCACGGCGGCAATGCTTTTGCGCACGGAAAGATAGTCGTTGATCGCGTTGGCCACGGCGTCGTTCAGGTACACGATACGCTCTTTGTTGCCTTTGCCGAGGACGCGGAGATGATCCGCGCGCACATCGGACAGATTCAGTCCCGCGATCTCGGAGATCCGCAGGCCGCAGTTGAGAAAAATACACAGTATGCAGTAATCCCGCTCCTTATGGGCTCCGTCCACGGACTCGAGCAGACGGCGGCTCTCCTCCAGAGTCAGATAGCGGGGAAGGGAACGCTTCGCCTTGGGCGAATCCAGATCCTGGACCGGGTTTTCACTCAGAAGCTTTGCCTTGACCGTCAGGTATTTGTAAAAGCCCCGGATACTCGATACCTTGCGCGCTCGGGAGGCCGCATTGAGTCCGTATTCCTCGCTGCGGGCCCGAGTAAATCTGGCTTTGTCCCGGGAGAGGAAGGCGAGGTAATCGTAGACTTCGGCCAGGGTAACGGACGAGACAAAATCCAGATCCACGTCCATGACGGAAATATCGTCCAGCTCTGCACTGCGGGGGACGATGCCGCGCTCTATCTTCAGAAAACGGAAAAAATTGCGCAGGTCAAGAAAGTATTCGTCCACCGTTGCTCGGGAATGGCCTTTGATCGTTTCGTGATATGTGAGATAATCCCGCAGTATCTGCGGGGATTCATCCCTGTAGTCCATGAAGCTCACCTCATCTCCGGAAGAGAGTATAGCAGGGAGGACACAGATCTGTCCATGCGCAAATCCACCAATAATTAAACAAAATAAAGATTTTGTTTAATTTGGGGGAGGTTTTTCTGCTCTTTTTATTATATAAGGACCGCGTTGACCGCTTCCCGTACATTTCGCGCTCTCAGCAGCCTTAGTCCATCCGGGACCGTAATGCCGCTTCTCATGTGCGCGGGTATAACGCATCTCCTGAATCCGAGACGGCTGATCTCTCGCAGACGCTGTTCCATGTCGGGTACGCTGCGGATCGCTCCGGTGAGTCCGACTTCTCCTACGGCGGCGAGATCGTCTCCCGTGGGTATATCGCGGAAGCTCGACGCCGCGGCCAGTACGACCGCCAGATCGGCTGCCGGCTCGTCAAGCTCCATTCCGCCGATCACGTTGATATACGCGTCGCAGCCGCTGACATGCAGTCCGCCGATCTTATCCAGAACTGCCAGCAACAGCATGGCACGGTTGTAGTCGACTCCGTTCATATTCCGGCGCGCCTGCGTCAATGACGAAGGCGTAAGCAGCGCCTGGACCTCGGTAAGTATCGGACGGGTCCCCTGCATGACGCAGGTCACACAGGTGCCCGGGCTGTTCACGGGTCTTCCGGCAAGCATGGTCTCCGAAGGATTAGGTACCTCACGAAGTCCGTTTTCCGCCATCTCGAATACGCCGATCTCATTGGTCGAGCCAAAGCGGTTTTTGGCGGCTCTGAGGATACGGTAGCTGCTGGAGCGGTCACCTTCGAAATACAGCACGCAGTCCACCATGTGTTCCAGCACCTTCGGTCCGGCGATGGCCCCTTCCTTGTTGACATGGCTGACCACAAAGCACGTGATGCCCATGGTTTTCGCCAGGCGCATCACGGACATGGTGGCGTCCTTGACCTGGTTGATGCTCCCCGGTGCGGAGCTGATATCGGAATTGTACATGGTCTGCACGGAATCTATGATCAGGATATCCGGGGTAAGCTCTTCGGCGCTGCGGATCACGGCGTTTATGTCCGTTTCCGCCAGAACATAGAGGTCCTCCCCTTCCGCGCCGAGGCGTACCGCCCGCATTTTGAGCTGACGTCCGCTCTCTTCACCGGTGACGTACAGGACCTTCTGCTGAGCGAGATTGCCGCAGATCTGGAGAAGCAGCGTGGATTTTCCGATGCCGGGCGCGCCGCCGAACAGGACGAGCGAGCCGCGTACGGCGCCGCCGCCGAGCACCCTGTCCAGCTCTGTCACGCCGGTGGAAAAACGGATCTCCTCCGCGTCGTCAAGCTCGGTGATCCGCCTTGGCGTATTGCGGCGGCTTCCCGCGTTCCCGGGCGCGGCTTTTCCGCCCGGCGCCGGGACCGACGGCGCCTCCGTAAGCGTGTTCCACGCGCCGCAGGCCGGACATCTTCCGGACCATTTTCCGGTTTCATTGCCGCATTCGGTACAATAAAATACCGTTTTTGACTTCAAGGCGCACCCTCCTCCGCCGGACAGTTTACGCTGTCCATTATCGCACAGAACCCCTCTGATGGCAAGGCCGTCGCGCGTCCGATCCGGGATGCCGTAAAAAAATCCGCCTCACCCTGCGGCGGGTCGAGGCGGATCGGGAAACGGGCTTCAGCCGCGGAGGAAGTTCTCCAGGCGGTCCAGTCCCTCTTTGATGTTGTCCAGGGACGTCGCGTAGGTCCAGCGCACGAAATTGTCGATTCCGAACGCGTCGCAGGCGACGACGGCGACCAGGCCTTTTTCCAGAAAAGCCATGGCAAAGTCTCCGGCGGAACGGATCTCCGTACCTCCCAGGGTCCTGCCGATGAGCTTTTCGATGTTCATCATCACATAGAACGCGCCGTTGGGTTTTATACAGCTGACCCCGTCGATGGAGTTGATGCGCTCAACCATATAGTCGCGACGCTGTTCAAACACCTTACGCATCTCTTCCACGGATTCCTGAGGACCGCACAGGGCTTCCGCCATGGCGGCCTGGTTCATGGTGCCGATGGACCCCAGAGAATGGCTGATGCTGTTGGACATGACTTTGGCGACGGCTTTGTCTCCGCACGCGGCGTAGCCGCAGCGCCAGCCGGTCATGGCATAGGATTTGGAAACGCCGTTTATCAGGATGGTATGCTTCAGAACATCCTCGCCGAGGGTGATGACGCTGGTGAATTCCGCGCCGTCGTAGCAGAGCCGGTAATAGATCTCGTCGGCAATGATATAAAGATCGTGCCGGACGCAGACATCGGCAATGGCGGAGAGCTCCTCGCGGGAATAGATCATGCCGGTGGGATTGGAGGGATTGTTGAGGATAATGGCCTTGGTCTTTCCGGTGACCGCCGCTTCGATCTGAGCCGCGGAGACCTTGAAGCTGCGGTCCTCTCCGGCGAAGACCGGCACGGGAACGCCTCCGAGCATTTTGATCTGCTCGGTGTAGCTCACCCAGTACGGAGCCGGTACCAGGACCTCGTCACCGGGATTGAGAACGGCGGCGAACGCGGCGAACAGGCAGGCCTTGGCGCCGCTGGAGACGATGATCGAGCCGGTATCGAACTCAACCCCGAAATCCTCTTTGATGCGGTACGCTACGGCCTTCCGCACCGCTACGGTGCCGGCGGCGGGAGTATATTTTGTCTCCCCGTTGCGTATGGCCAGGATCGCCGCCTCTTTGATATGATCCGGAGTGTCAAAGTCCGGCTCCCCCGCCCCGAACCCCACCACGGGGATCCCGTCGGCTTTCATCTGCTTGAATTTGGCGTCTACCGCAAGCGTCGCAGAGGGGGCCACGGCAGAATATACTCGGGACAGTTCCTTCATCATACAGACCTCCGTTTGAAATTTTCCCTTATTATATGGCAGAAGGAACAAGCACGCAATAGGATTTTTGTACAATATGTTCCAATAGAAGCCTTAAAAACCGCTCATTTCCGATAATTGACCGCGCATTCGCAGAAGCTCACCGTAAACGGTACGCAGACGCTCCCGGCGACCGGAGCCTTCTCTCTCTCCGGAACGGGACAGTCCCTCCAGAGCGGCGCGGAATTTATCGATCAGGCGTTCCGTAAGCCGGGGAAAAAGAGGTTGCTGTGAGAGCAGAGCGTACGGTCCCGTATAATACTCCGCTTCGGACAGGTCAAGCGGTTCGCCGCCGCGGGCTCCGATGACGGTGTAGATCTTTCCGCGCTCCTCCAGAAGCCTCTCTTCCATGATCCGGATGCCCTGCCGGGCGAGTTCCCTTCGCAGGACCTCAGGCCGCGACATGGGCTGAAGGATCAGGCTTTTCCCGTCCCGGGCCCACGCAGCGGCGTTCAATATGGATGCGATGGTCTCTCCTCCCATTCCGGCGATCACGATCGCGTCCGCTTCGTCCGGCGCGATGCCGCTCAGCCCGTCGCAGAGGACGAATCGGATATTCTCCGCTCCGTATTCCGAAGCGTTGCTCCGTGCGCGCTGCAGCGGACCGGGCCGTATATCCGAGGCGATCGCGGACGGGATCCTCCCGTCCAGGATCAGTCTGATCGGCACAAGCGCGTGGTCGGTGCCGACGTCGGCAAGTCTTGCTTCCGACGGGACCATATCCGCTATCGTCTCCAGCCGCGGCGAGAGTTTTACTGATTCCATGAGCGGACCTCCCAAAAAAGAAAACGGCGAGGAAAAACCCCGCCGTTTGATCTGTTCCGTTTCAGCTGTGCGACGAAATGAAGTCGTTTACGTGACGGACAAAAAGATCGGCGTCCACGCCGTGGACCTCACAGGCCTCTTCCACGTTTTCGCCGCTGGCCATAACGCAGCCCAGGCAGTGCATGCCGATCGCCTCGAACAGAGGGGCGGTGTAGGGCGCGTTGATAAGGATTTCAGAAATGACGGTGTCTCTTTCGATTTGATACATGGGGATCTCCTCCTGAGCTAGATTGCAAATGCATTATACGACGCGGATCGCAAAATATCAAGATAAAAAGGAACGGGAGCAGCCATGCCGTTCCCGTTCCTTTTTGTCGCGGTCAAGCGACGGACAACTTACTGCTGGTTCGCCTTGATCTTGGCAAAGCAGTCGCTGCAGTACACCGGCCGATCGGACTTGGGCTCGAAGGGCACGCGGGCCTCGCGGCCGCAGGCAGCGCAGACAGCCGTGAAGAACTCACGGGGGCCGCGGGTGGCGTTCTTGCGGGCGTCACGGCAGGCCTTGCAGCGCTGGGGCTCGTTCTGGAAGCCGCGCTCGGCGTAGAACTCCTGCTCACCGGCGGTGAACACGAACTCTTTTCCACACTCTTTGCAAACCAGGGTCTTGTCCTCGTACATGATTGATCCTCTCTTTGAATTCCGCCCTAAGGCTTTGATATTATTTGCGTCAGCTCTCGCTGAAATCGCCTGATGAATAGATCCGGGCCAGCTTGCGCCGGATACGCTGAACGGCATTATCGATAGATTTTTCGTCTCTGTCAAGCCGGCAGGCCATGGCACGGTATGAGTACCCGTCCAGATACAACCGGATCACAGACTGTTCAAACGGTGATAATAACCGTGAAAAGGAATCGGAAAACTCTTCGGCGCTCTCTCTGGCCAGAACCTGTTCTTCAGGGGTTCGCCTTTGTTCGGAAAGGATCCTCGCGTTTGTGTCGCGCTTGGGGGCGGTCAGCGTCTCTTCAAGAGAGACGCCGTTGTTGAGAGGCGTGTGCTTCCATCGTGCCGCGGAACGGATCGCGCTGAAGATCCGTCTGCGTATGCATATCTCTGCGTATGAGTGAAAAGGAACGCCCAAAGAATCTTTGTATCCGCGTATGGCGGATATCAGGCCCACACGGCCCTCCTGGGCGAGGTCATCGCTGTCTGCTCCCGCAATGTGATACGACTGAGCGATCAGCTGCGCGAGAGAACTGAAGCGGTCTGCCAGCAGCTCCTCCGCGGCGGAATCCCCGGAAGCGGCAAGCGATTGCAGCTGTTCGTCGCTGAGATGAGTGTAATCTTCCATAAGACCATTATGTAATGCAGATTATAATGATGGTTCCCTGTAAAGTCAAGCGATTTATGTACAATTTGTTAATTTTATGACGAAATCTCACAGGCTCATCTGCTGCTGACCGCGGAACTCGATACCCAGATGCTCATAGGCTTTCTGCGTAACGCAGCGGCCTCTGGGCGTGCGCGTAAGGAAGCCCTGCTGAAGCAGATACGGCTCATACACGTCCTCAAGCGTCACCGCCTCCTCGTTGATCGTGGCGGCAAGGGTCTCCAGTCCGACGGGTCCTCCTCCGTAATACGTGATGATGCTGCGCAGCATCCTCCTGTCCAGGTTGTCCAGCCCCATGTGATCCACCTCGAGACGGTTGAGAGCCAGATCCGCCACCTCCCTGGTGATGACGCCGTCGGCTGTGACCTGGGCGAAATCCCGCACGCGGCGAAGCAGACGGTTGGCGATGCGCGGCGTTCCCCGGCTGCGTCGTGCGATCTCCATGGCGCCGGAGAGTTCGATCTCTATGCCGAGGATCCCGGCGCTCCGCCGTACGATGCTGCACAGCTCGTCGGGCGTGTAGAGCTCCAGGCGCAGGTTGACGCCGAATCGGTCGCGAAGCGGGGCAGCCAGCTGTCCGCTGCGCGTGGTGGCGCCGATAAGCGTAAACTTCGGAAGGTCAAGACGGATGGAGTTGGCGGAAGGGCCTTTCCCGATAATGATATCGATGGCGTAATCCTCCATGGCGGGATAGAGGACCTCTTCCACCGCGTGATTGAGACGGTGGATCTCATCCACGAAGAGAATGTCGTTTTCCTGAAGATTGGTGAGAAGCGCCGCCAGGTCTCCCGCTTTCTCTATGGTAGGTCCGGAAGTGATGCGCAGATTCACGCCCATCTCATTGGCTATGACCGCCGCGAGCGTGGTCTTGCCAAGTCCCGGGGGGCCGTGAAGCAGGACATGATCGAGCGCCTCTCCCCTCATCTTCGCCGCGCGGATAAAGATGCGAAGGTTTTCCTTGGCTTTTTCCTGACCGATGTATTCGTCGAGAGTTTTCGGCCGAAGCGAGCCCTCCGAGGCGTCTTCGGGCAGAACGACGGACCGGGTGATGACCTCCTGTTCGGGTTCCGCGGAATAACTGATCGCCATAGCCTGTTCCTCCTCAACCGCTCATTTTTCGCAGCGCCTGGCGGATGATGTCTTCCACCGAGAGATTCGGGATATCCAGTCCCTTGAGCGCGGCGGTGATCTCGTTGTTCCCGTAGCCGAGAACACCCAGCGCCGCGGCGGCATCGGAGAGTTTGTCTTTTCCCGCCGGTCCCTCGGATACGCCGGGGGCAAAGCCGTCGGGCACAGCGCCCTCCATCTGCTTGGAGATCTTGTCCCTGAGTTCCAAAAGGATCCTCTGGGCCATCTTTTTTCCTATACCGGGCACTACCGTGAGCGCTCTCTCGTTCCCGGAGAGGATCGCCACGGAAAGCGCCTCGGGAGTATTGGACGAAAGAATGCCGAGCGCGGCCTTGGGGCCCACCCCCGAAACTCCCAGAAGCAGCTCAAAGGCGTGCTTTTCCTCCCGCGTGGCAAAGCCGTAAAGATCGAAGCAGTCCTCTCTCACGATCTCGCAGGTATAAAGACGCACCGTATCCCCCGAATGTATACGCGAGAGCGTGTTGGCGGTGGTGTTGAGCGCGTAGCCGACTCCTCCGCAGTCCACGACGGCCAGTCCGGGTTCGATCAGTGAGAGTTTTCCTTCTATATAGTAGAACATGGATCGTATACTCCTTCCGCGTTGAGAAGAGAGGTGCTGCTGCGCGCGTGACACAGAGCGAGGGCCACCGCGTCGGCGGCGTCGTCGGGTTTCGGAACGGACGGAAGATTCAGAATGCGGCGGACCATATCCTGCACCTGCTTTTTTTCCGCGCGTCCGTATCCCACGACCGCCTGCTTGACCTGGAGAGGGGTATATTCGAAAACGGAGAGCCCGCATCGGTAAGCGCACAGCAGGATAACGCCTCTCCCATGAGCTACGGATATTCCGGTGGTAATGTTCGTATTGAAGAACAGCTCCTCCACCGACATGGCGTCGGGACGGTAAACGCGGATAAGCTCCTCCAGATCGGTATAGATCTGATCCAGACGGCTGCTCAGCGGTGTGTGGGCAGGCGTAGTGATCACGCCGCAGCTCACCAGCTTCTGCCGGTTTTTTTCCGTGTCCACTATTCCGAATCCCACCGTGGCGATGCCCGGATCCAGGCCGAGAATGCGCATTCCTCACACCCCTTATCTATTAATTGTACCATGCCGGGGAGCCGCGCGCAATGTCCTTTTTCCGGAAAGACCGAGGGAACGGACAAAAAAGACCCGGCCGTACGGACAGGCCGTTCGACCGGGTATCGTTTATTCCGTTACGCTCTGGGATGGGACTTGTTGTAAACGTCCTTGAGCTGTTTTTTAACAAGCTGAGAGTAGATCTGCGTGGAACTGATATCGGCGTGTCCGAGCATTTCCTGGATGGAACGCAGGTCCGCCCCGTTCTCCAGCAGATGAGCCGCGAAAGAATGGCGAAGGGTATGCGGCGTGATATCCTTTTCGATATGGGCCTTGACCTGATAGGATTTTATGATCTTCCAGAAGCCCTGGCGGGACATGCGCTCGCCGCTGACGTTTACGAACAGAGACGGCTCGTCGTCGTGAGCGATCATCTGAGGGCGGACAAACTCGATGTACTCGGAAAGGGCGCGGATAGCGGCGGGATAAAGAGGAATAAAGCGTTCTTTATCGTGGCTGACGCATCGGATCCAGGGGCCCGAGAGGTTCAGATCCGTGATGTTGAGCGATATCAGCTCGCTGACGCGGATCCCCGTGGCGTACAGGAGCTCAAGCATTGCCTTGTCGCGGTAGCCCTTCGCGTCGGTACATTCCGGCTGCTCGAGAAGGAGCTCCACTTCCTTGCTGGTGAGGATCTGCGGAAGCTTCTGCGTGGCCTTGTCGGGAACCAGCTTGCCCGTAGGATTGGAATCGACAAGATGCCTGGAAAGAAGAAAAGAGTAAAAACACTTGAGAGAAGCGATGTTGCGCGAAACCGTGGCGACAGACTTTCCCGCGGAGCGAAGAGCGGTTATATATTCTCCGAGTTCCTCCTCACCGGCGTCCGCGTATCCGGGCAGATCATGAGAATTAAGATAATCTCCGAACTGCCGGATGTCCCGCAGATATGAGCTGAGAGTATTGCTGGACGCTTTTTTGACGTTGACCAGATAATCGTTGAAAAGATCGAAATAGTAGCTGTTGTCCATGAATACCCTCCTCTCTTTCTGAAATGGGGACCGCAGGGAAAGAAACAACATAATACAATAATTTACATAATATTAAGTATCCACAATATAATACAAATTCAGTCGGTAATCAATGCTTTTTTGCTCTTTTTTTCATTTTTGTTAATTATGACGATTCTTTATGTAAACAATATTATGTATACCTTTGAAACCGGGACTCGAAAAAACAATGTAAAATCAAGGGTGTCTCCAATATATTGTGATTACTTTTTGTAAATCACACTATATATTGGTTATCAGTCCGGCGTTATGTAAATCTGTAAAAGTGATTGCTACCTGTTATATCAATGGACGGCTGCGCGAGGCGTGAGTACGTTTTGTTGATTTTCGTCAATTCTGCTCTCCTCCCGCTCCCCTTCCCGGGACCCGTGCCGGAGGCGCAGAACGCCCCCGGCATACGGATACGCTGTTCGTGTATCCCGCCGGGGGCGTGCGTTATGATCGGTCAGTTGCTGATGACCTCGTCGGAACTGACTGTCTCTTTATTGGCGCCCTTCCCTTCGTTGACGGAAATGGCCCACTTGTTGATCTCGATACGGACGCGGTCCTCGCCGGTCTCAAAGGTGATGCGCTCGGGCCCGACATGGACCACTCTGCCCACCATGCCGCCGATCGTGGTGATCTTGTCGCCGACTTCGACGCTGTCGCGCATCTGCTGCGCGGCTTTTTTCCTTTTTCTCTCGGGGACGATCATGACCAGATACATGACCAGCAGGATAATGATCATCGGCATGGTCGCCGCCAGCATGGAACCGGTGGTGGCTCCCTGCGGAGCGCCGGCCGCCTGCTGGGCGACGGGGAAGCATCCGGACAGTCCCAGTGCGGACAGACATATCACAAGAACAGATATGAGAGTTTTTTTCATGTAAGAACCTCCAAAGCAGATTTGAGATGATTATAGTATCCTTCCCCCGCAAAAGCAAGACAAAAATCAGATGCGCCTGTCGAGCTTATCCGCGTACTCACGGAAGAAGGATTCAAAACGTCCCTCGTCCAGGGCGCTGCGGATCTTTTCCATAAGGGAGTTGTAGAAATACAGATTGTGCATTACAGACAGCCGCAGGGCCAGGATCTCCTCGCATTTGAACAGATGCCGGAGATACGCGCGGGAATACCGGCGGCATACGGGGCATCCGCATTCGGGGTCGATGGGGCCCGTGTCCCGAAGGTATTTCTCGTTTTTTATATTGATCACGCCGTTCATCGTATACAGATGACCGTGGCGGCCGTTGCGGGCCGGCATGACGCAGTCAAAGAAATCCACTCCGCGCCGCACCGATTCGAGGATATTGCCCGGCGTGCCCACGCCCATCAGATATCTCGGACGGTCCGCGGGCATGTACGGCTCGAGGGCCTCGATGGTGTCGTACATTTCCTGGGTGGTCTCCCCCACCGCGAGGCCGCCGATCGCGTATCCGGCCAGATCGAGCTCGGCGATCCGCTTCATATGGTCTATGCGCAGATCGTGGAACACGGCACCCTGATTGATCCCCCACAGGACCTGGCCGGGGTTCACGGCGCCGTCCTCGGAGCGGAACCGCTCCAGCGCCGTCTTGCACCGCTCAAGCCACCGGGCCGTTCGGGCGCAGGAGTCCTTCACATACTCTCTCTCCGCGGGGATGCCGACGCATTCATCGAATGCCATGGCGATATCCGACCCGAGATTGGACTGGATGCGCATGCTCTCCTCGGGACCCATGAAAATATGCCGCCCGTCCACGTGGGAATTGAAGTATACTCCCTCCTCGCGGATCCTGCGGAGAGAGGCCAGGGAAAAGATCTGGAAGCCGCCGGAATCGGTAAGGATCGGCCCGTCCCAGTTCATAAACCGATGGAGCCCGCCCAGCCCACGGATCAGCCCGTCGCCGGGACGGACATGAAGATGATAGGTGTTGGACAGCTCTGTCTGGCACCCGACGGCGCGCAGATCCTCGGCCGAGAGACCTCCTTTGATGGCCGCCTGTGTGCCGACGTTCATAAAAACGGGCGTGTGTATCGTCCCGTGGGGAGTCGTATACTCGCCGCGCCTTGCCCGGCCTTCGGATTTTATCAGCTTGAACATGGCGAATACCTCTCTGCGATCGATTTGCGCCATCATACTATAGATCGGCGGAACGGTCAACCGCTCCCGGGGCTCTTCCCGAGTATCGGCTGCCCTCCCGTTCGCTCATGGCAGCGCTTTTTCTTGAAGGACGAATGATGTTGTGCTATTGTGATAAGGGCATGGCAGGCAGTGATCAGCGGCGCCGTCCGCCGGGCCCGTGTCATTCCCCGGCGCTTCTTATGAATATGACCACGTTAAGGAGGATGAACATGAACGAAGAAAAGAATCCGGAAAAGCGTATCGTAACCGAAGAGGAGCTCAAGTCGATAGCCGGCGGAGCCGAAGGATGGTGCGGTCTGTATGACGGCCCGTGGAAGACCGTGTGCAACCTACAGACGGGTTGGCTGGCTCTGAGGACCGCGCCCAGCTACGATTATTCCAACGAGATCGGGCAGCTTTACAACGGAGATTCTGTTCAGATCTGCGGAAACGGGTCGGATAACGGCTATATCTGGGTATACTCTCCCCGGCTGTACCGCAGCGGATGGGTCAACGCTAATTTTATCGGCTGAACATAAAGAGGCATACGCAAGGCCGGACATCCGGGGATGTCCGGCCTTTCTCCTTTAGCGTTTTACGAAAATCTCCCGGTCAGGATGCCGATCGCGCTCCCGGGCTTCCCACCGGAGAGAAGTCTCGCTTTCATCGCGCGCTGCAGCGAGGTCTTCTCGGGGAGATCCTCGGGAACGACGGTGTCTTTCTGTTTTTCCGCTGTGCCGAATACCCATTGCAGAGCGGAGTCGTCGTCGGGGAAAATGTCGGTTATCGTGAAAGCGCGGCGAAAGCGGCGTATACGGGAGTCGGCGGGAAGGAGATCCTCCAGAGCCGGAGACAGGAGCCAGGATTCGCAGAGGAACCTCTCGCCGTATCTTTCGGGAAAGTAATCTCTCAGAAACGCCTTCGCCCGCTCCAGCGAATCGTTCAGCCGTCCGGCGTCAAGCACGGCGTCGGAGGGGATATGCAGCGAGATGTACCCCTCGCCGCTGTCCTCCGCGAGCTCATATTCCAGCTCCCCGATGCGAAACAGTCTGCAGCCCACCTGCCGGACGGTCCAGAACCCCCGGTCGAAGCCGTCGCGGCCGCAGGAAGCCCTGTATTCGGAGATAAAACGGGGAAAGCACCCCATCGTGGAGAGCCATATCTCTTCGGGAAAACGCCGCCACGCGCCTTCCTCCCTGCTTCGGACGGCCTCCATCAGCTGGCGGGCCAGTTCCTCCTCTCCGTCTTCGTCGGGAAGAACGGCCTGTCCGTATACCCCGGCCAGGATCCGGTCGCCCGCGCGCAGCAGGAATTCTTCGGGAATGGAGAGCTTTCTCATAAACCTCTCGGTTTTCTCCAAAAGGACCAGCGTCTGCTCCTGTTCCACATATTTTTCCGCCTCCGGCGCGTGGATCCTCTCCCGGTCCTCAATACGGTCGCGTTCCGCGGTTTCGGCGGACATCTCCCAATACTCCATCGGAGCGGCGTTCAGACCCATGGCGCGGATCCTGTCCGTCATCTCGGCGACACGGCTGTTAAACTCCTCATCGGAGAGCGGTCCGGATTCCAGCGCCTTTATCCCCACAGCGCACATGCGCGGGAACAGCTGAAACGCCGCTTTTTCGATATTGGTCACGCGTTCCGTCCAGAGCGGGCATTCCAGCCCCAGCAGCCGGTCCTCCCTGCCCCTTGCGTATTTCGGGACCCTCGGGAATTCGCGGATCGTTTTCACATCGATACGGCCGTAGGGGTAATCCAGATAATAGGCTTTGCAGTCGGAACAGATCACGCGGCCGCCCTGTTCCATGAATCTTTCGGTTCGCTCCTCGTCGTCGTACCACTGCTGAACAATGAAGTGCGGCGGCAGCATGCCTCCCTCCAGCACATCGCTCCATACGACAGTGTCTCTTCCCTTTTCCGCCAGATATGCCCCTATGTCAAGAACGAGCTCTCTCTGCAGTTCGTTTTCGTCGCTTAAGGACAGCTCTCTCATCCTTCGGCGGCAGTCGGGACATCTTCTCCAGTGGAGCTTCAGCGCCTCATCCCCGCCGATGTGCACCATGGGAAACGGGAACAGCTCCGTGATCTCGTCGAGGACGTCCTTGAGGAATCGGCGCGTCTCCTCCCGGCCCGCGCAGATCAGGGAAGGAAAAATGCCTCCCGATATCTCGACCCGGTAATCCCAGCGTTTCACGGCTGTGCCGCCGGAGCGGGCGCAGCCGAATTCGGGATACGCGGCGAGCAGCGCGCCGGCATGGCCGGGGATCTCGATCTCGGGAATGATTTCGATCCCGTATTCCCGGGCATAGGACACGATGTGACGGACCTGTTCGCGTGTGTAATATCCGCTGTTGTTTTCCGTCCGGGATACTCCCCCAAAAAAGGTTTCACCGCGGACAGAGCCCTTTTCCGTAAGCCGTGGATATCTGAGGATCTCGACGCGCCATCCCTGGTCGTCGGTCAGGTGCCAGTGCATGCGGTTCATTCCGCACACGGACGCTGCCCGGATCAGCTTTTCGATATCGCCTACCGGCATGTAATGGCGGACGACGTCCAGCATAAAGCCCCGATGGGAAAATGCGCCCGTTAATTCACCGCTCATGGTTTTCTGCCGCCCTTCATAGATTCCATATCGCCGCGCTGAGCAGCGCCGTGCATACCGTCATGACCGCCAGGCTGAGCTTCCATCTCCCGCCCCTGTTGAAACCGTAAAAATCATTCCACTCCTCCGTTACAACGACCTTCCGCCGATATAAAGCCGCGTACGCGAGCACCGGCAGCACGCCGATCGCGGCGAACGCGGACGGCGCCGCGATCCGGGGCCGGAACGCGAAGGAGATCAGCGCCGCCGCGGGGCAGAGCAGGTGAAGGAAA
>CACXMX010000034.1 GCA_902768805.1 Oscillospiraceae bacterium | reverse complement strand
CTTTATGTATAAGTTCTTGAGCATCCGTACGGATCCCGGGCTGTTTTTTCCGGGATCCTCGTTCCGATCATCCCGCCTGCTTCATCCAGAATTCCATCTCTCCCAGGTGGATCGTCCGGGAGTCGCTGCCGCGCAGACCGTAAAACCGGAAGCTGTAGTCCATTCGGACAAAGATCAAGCCGTCTTCCGCGGCGATCTCCAGCAGTGTGCTTTCTCCGAGAGGTTCGTCCTTTACGGGAAGCTCATACTCCTGGGTATTCTTGGTCTGAATGCTTGTGATCCCCGACAGCGCCCCGTTTTCCAGCCGGCTGTCGATGTCTTTGAGGAAAACTGTGATGTCATGAACGCTTTTGCCGTCGGCCGAAAGGAGGAGCGCCGCCTTCGTCATGCCCACGTTCGGCAGATCCGCGTACCCGATATACAGGCGTTCGCCCTCTCCCGCCTTGGGCAGCTCTATGCCGTCGGAGTCTTTTCCTTTCGCGTCGACCTGCCCGCTGTAATCCCCGTCTCTGAAGAGCTCTTCTTTTTCTTCCCCGATGCTTCTGACGGAGACTGCCGGTTTTCTTTTCGCTGTCCGCGACAGCATCGCCGGCGCGTACCCCGTTTTCCGCTCGGCTGCTGCCTGTACCTGCGCCGCCGTCTGTGCGCTTTCCGCGGCCGGTGAGCCGGGTCTCCCGGCGCCGAAAGCAGCCGTGCCGATCATCGCGGCCATCAAAACGGCGGCCAGGATCCGTAAGACCGGCCTGCGCTTCGCCTTGCCGCTGTCAGGCAGGGTGCGTATGTCTCTCGTTCCTTCGCGGTCCGTCCTCACTCCGCTGTCCGTACGTCTCAGTTCTTCCATTTTTATTCTCCTTCTTCAGATGTTGTAGGTTCTTCCGATATCCCGGACAGGAGTCCTCCGCGGAAACGGGATCTTTGGTCGTGACTGCGGGGCCGTTCCCTGTCCTCATGTACACAATAGCGCACCGGGCAGTCCCCATGGTCTGCCCGGTGCATACATTTTTGTTTTTTCATCAGCCGGCGAAATAACCGGAATATACGATCGGCGCTTGTGCCCGGGCCGGCATCGTTTACTCGGCAGGGGCGAGCCGCAGTTCGTTTTCCGGCACGCTGTTCGGAACAGCATACAAAAACAGATAATCCGCCCCTTCGGAGGGCCTTGTGCTGACCCGGGGAGGATACCGGTTCCCCTGCTCGTCCGTCAGTACGGCCGCCTCGTAAAAAGCCTTGGCAAGCTCCTCGTTATCCAGCAGCTCGTCGTCTACCTCCAGATACAGATCAAAGCAGTATTCGTCGTCCTTCATATCCGCGGGTTTGAGAACAAACATACCGGTGCTGATCCCGCCGGTATCCGTTTTGACGATCGTTCCCCCGTACTCCCTCCACCGGAAAGGCGCGCCTTCCTCAAGGGAGAACGATTCGGTCTGCGGCTCGTCGGGGGCGGGCTCCGGTTCCGGCTCGGACGGGACCGTCTCGCCGGCCGGAGCGGTCTCTGCCTCTTCCCGGGCGGGGAGCTCCGCCGCGGCCGTCTCCGCCGGCGTTTCGGATGCCGGCGCCTTGCTTCCGCAGCCGGCGATCAGCACAAGCGCGGCCAGGCAAAAGCAGAAAACAGTCAGCTTCTTTTTCATAATGTGTTCCTCCTTTTTGACAGGGCTCTGTACGGTTAATTATACCGGATGGAAACAGCGGCGGTGTCCGGCGTTTCCGCGGGCACGATCAGATAGCTCAGATAGGTCTGCGTGCCGGAGCTCATCAGAATAGACGGCTGGGTGTATACCTTTCCGTCAACCGTGAAGCGGACATTGCCGAAGGAAATGCCGAAGACGGCGTTGGCCAGCCGTACCTCTTTTCCGTCTTTTTTCGCCGAGGTGTAATGGATATAAAACAGCCTGTTTTTCTCCATGTCAACACCCTCGGTATCCACGTACCGTTCCAGGTCTCCCACCACTTCCGCGACTCTGTCCCGGGCGACGACCTCATAATAAAGGGTGTAATCTCCTGCCTTGAAAGAGCCGCTTTGAGGCGCCGGTTCCGGTGTCGCGGTCGGCTCGGGCGTGGGCTCAGCAGTCGGCTCGGGCGTGGGCTCCGCGGTCGGCTCCGGAGTTTCGGCCGGGGCCTCCTCCGCCTCCGCCGCTTCCGCCGCGGTCGGCACAGCCTCTCCGCCGCCGTTATCCCCGGCCGCTTTCTCCGCACCGCAGCCGGTGCACAGGACCATCAGAAGCACCAGAACCAGAACCATTGCCATCCTTTTCATTATACATCCGTCCTTTCTGTTCGCGTCATACAGTATTCAGGCACGACCGGGCCGGCGGCGCTGCCGCCCGTCCTCTGCATGCTGAGCATATACCCCGAAGCCCGGACGCGGGTCTGCTCGGCGCATACTCTTATGATTTGCGGAAAAAAGATTACAGTATGCACGGGGCAGACCATCTGTATAAGGGGATCCTGTATACTGGAGATACAAAAACCCGAATTCTCAAAAACCGATCTGTGCGGAAGGAATGATAAAGATGAAAAAAATCGCTTTGCTTCTTGTATTGATCCTCGCGCTGACTCTGTGCGGCTGCAGCTCCCGGAAAGCCGCGGCGCAGCCGGCTGCCACCGCCGTGCCGGTCACAGCCGCTCCCGCGGCGGCCGAACCCGAGCCGACAGCGGCCCCGACGGAAACTCCGGAGCCCACGCCCGAGCCGACTCCGGAGCCCACCCCGACGCCTGTGCCCCGGGTAAACACCAATACGTCCTTCCCGACGGATCTTCTTATCAACTGGACGGACGCGCGCTTCAAGGAAGTATACGGCGTGAACGGCTACTCGAAATTTCACCCCGCCGACCCGCAGCCGCGCACCTACATCGTCTGCGCTTCGGACGTGATCGACCCGGTCACGGGACGGATCTCCGAGGGCGGATATGACAAGACCTTCACGCGGCACAAGCCCATCAGCACCGAGGATCTGCTTCGGGTTTCCGGCAATCTGAGGGACGGCGGACTGGTCCTTACCGACGATCCCGACAAGGCCTCCTTTATTCTGATCCTGCGTCTGGACTATAAGGACACTATCGGGACATTCACCTTTCGCAGCGGCTCGCGCATAAACCAGTATCACCCCGCGACCTACGCGACGCTCTGCAGTCTGGTTACCGGTGAAAGCGTCAAAACCGGGAAGCTGAAGACCTTTGCCACCTACGCCAACGAGACCGTGCGCACATCCATGCTCGACGCGGCCAAGGGAAAGCAGCTCTACGGCATGTCCCACACCGTTTCCGCCTCGGATTTCCCCGGATACTGGGCCTTTATCGCCCGGAGCGAGCGCGGTCTGCCCGTCACGGGCGAGTCTCCGGTGAGCGTCGTATTCCCGGCCGGGTATTTTGAAGATCTGAAAAACAGTGATCTTGCAAAGAAAGCCGTCTTTGCGGAGGAGCGGGAGGACGGCACCTTCCTGCTGGTCATGACCGAGGCCCAGCGTCTCTCCGGCCTGGAAACCGCGCGCTCAGACATTGATGCCGCCGCGGCGGAGATGGAGGCGTCCGGAGCGGCAAGAGTGCTGGTCCTGAGCCCGGAGACCGGCGAATTTGTGTTCGAGACCGAGCGGCCCGCCGACGACCAAACGATCGGATCCTGCGGTCCGGTTTTCGTGAGCCTGGGGCAGGCCTGCGCCGCTTACGAAGGGGAGCCCGGACGGGAAGTCTCCGTCGTATTCAAAACCCCCGGCGGAGAGATCCTCCGCGAATTCAACGGCTGACCCCGGAGCGCCCAAGCGGCGGAAAGCAAAACATCGGGAGGATCGCGGCGGATCCTCCCGATGTTTTTACGTTATCCTGTCAAGCGCGCCGGATATGACCCGATAGGCCAGCCGCAGCGAACTCTCGCTGATGTATTCGTTGCTTCCGTGGATCCCGCCGAGAGAATTGGCCGCGTCCAGCGGAAAGAAGCCGACGACCGGGACGCCCGCGTTCCGAAACCATCGGTTGTCGCTCGTTCCGGGAGTGACGCACGGCATCAGCCGGGCATTGGGGATCTCTTCCCTCAGCGCCGAGGCGAAGGCCGGCCCGTGATCGGCGTATACGGCCGAGACGGGGGCCGCGGTGAAAAAGTCTTCCATATCCTCATACAGAGGACGGACGTCCAGCCTTCTCCCCGCAAGGCGGTCCCACCGGACGGCATAGGCGAGGATATCCTCGCTGTAATAACCCTTTTCGACCCCCATGGCGAGGATCCGGTCCCGATTGGCGGCTTCCGCGGCCGTCCGGGCCGGGCGGTCTTCCGCAGGCTCCCGCTCCCCTGTCTGAAAGGTGTAGTACATATCCTCCCGGAACGGGAAGGGGAATCCGCCGCCCTCTCCGATCACGAGCTTCACATCCGACAGGAGCTCCGGATGCCCGGCCAGCAAAGCCCCCAGGCCTTCCGCCCCGCCCTGCTCCTCCAGGTCGGTGACCAGAAGCTTCAGCGTGTACGGCCGGGGCTTTCCCTCCGCCGCGTCCGACAGGAGCTTCATCCATACGGCCAGCGGCCCCTTGCAGTCAAGCGCGCCGCGCCCGCAGACACAGCCGCGGCGCCGGGACGCCCGTCCGGCGGGAAAGAGCCAGTCCTGCTCCCCGCCGCGGTCCGCCGTGTCCAAATGGGCGTGCAGCAGCACCGTTTCGGCACGCTCCCCCGGGACCTCCGCCAAAAGATGATGCCCCCTCCGAAGGGCGCCCTCCGTCGTATACGCGTGTACGAGCACCCCCCGTTCGGCCAGGATCCGGGCGATATACCGCACGCATCGTTCGGCGTCCGGTCCCTCGGAGGTCGTATCAAAATCGATCAGCCGGAGAAGCCATTCTATGATCTCGTCCATATCTTTCCGCCATTCCGCCGGCACAGGGAAAGGCGGCCGAAGGGATGCCCGGGGCATTCCGTTCGGCCGCCGCTCACATCTGCCGGATCATTCCATATCCGATATCTGCTCCGTATAGCGGGTCTGACCGTAAAAGAACTTGATATTCTCCCAGTCGGTGTCGTAGGGATTGTATCCCCCGTGCCCCTCGCCCGCTTCCTGGATCTCCTCCGAGCGCGTCGCCTCGCTGTTTTTGCTGTAGTCCACGGCGATGATCATCATGCTGCCGAAGCGCCTGCGGCACCGGTCGATCCAGTCGGCCGGGATGTCGTCCAGCGGGAACCGTCCGATCTCCGTGTGCACCAGCTTGTCGGGCCAGATAAAATCTTTGGAGTATTTGTCCTCCGGCTGGCAGATCATCTCCATGCCGCCGATGACCACGATAAATACGTTCTCGTCCAGATCGATGATATATCTCCAGCGGTTGATCCACACGCCGTTGAATCCCGAGTAATCGATCAGCCAGGGGTATCCGTCCCTGAGCGGCGCCACCGCGTTTTTTGTCCAGGCGAGCGCTTCGCTCCAGGTCATATCCTTTTTGCGAAGGGGCTCGGGGATATATTTGGCATAGCTCTCCACCTGCTCGGGCGTCATGGGGTCCTCTTCCCGGATCACCTTGACCCGGTCGAAATAGTCGCTGATGGCCGCGGCGCCGGCGCTTCGGATCCAGTCGACCACCTTCGCGCCCACCCCCTCCATTTCAGAATTGCGATGGGAATAGGTCACCTTGAGGAAGTTGTTCTTTTTCATCACGATGCACCCCTTTTTCAGGGATGTCGCTCCGGCCCCGTCATCCTCCTCGGCAAAGAGCTCGGGCTTGCCGTCCCACTCGTCGATGATGCCGTGTTTTCCTTCGTGCATTTCGTCAGCCTCCCATAAGTATCCGAATCATATGAATTGCCGTTGTCGGTTATTCACCGCCGGCATGGTCTCATTCCCGCCGGTGAACGCGCGGAAGCCCCGCCTTTCCGATCGTGCGGACCGGAAAGGCGGGGCCGGCTGTATCAAAGGGTTCTGTAGTCTTCCTCCGGGGGGATCATGTTCTGCATGTTGCGCAGGCACAGCAGGATAGTGGAGGCGTTGTGCAGCAGCGCCGCGGTGCCGGGCGTGGCAAGTCCCAGGATGCCGGCGAGAAGGATCGCGCCGTTGATGGAAATGCCGAGCGTACCGGTGCTCTTCATGCGCACCATGAGCTTGTCGCTGAGCTCTTTGAGCGCGATCAGCTGCTCGAGCTCGGCCCCCGCCAGGGTGATGTCGCAGATCTCGCGGGCGACATCCGCGCCTTCCTTGATGGCGATGCCCACGTCCGCCGCGGACAGGGCAGGGGAGTCGTTGATGCCGTCGCCGATCATGACGACCTTGTGTCCGGCGGCTTTTTCCCGCTCCACGAAGCGGGCCTTATCCTCGGGCAGGACCTCGGAGTAGTAGCGGTCGACGCCGGCTCTCGCGGCGATGGACGCCGCGGTGCGTTCGCTGTCGCCGGTCATCATGACGATATTCGAGAAGCCGGCTTTCCTGAGCCGCTCGATGACCCGCGGCGTTTCCGCCTTTATGGGATCGTCGATGCAGATCACGGCGGCCAGCGTCCCGTTGATCGCCATGAACAGCTGGGAATACTCCGCGGGGATGGAATGGAGTCTTTCCTCGTCCTCGGGAAGAACAACGGTATGCTCGTCCTCGAACACGAAGTGCCAGCTGCCGATGATCACACGGTCATTTCCGGCTACGGAGACGATACCGTGCGCCACGATATACTCGGGCTTCGAATGGGGGATGCCGTAGCTGACGTTCCGCTCTCTGGCGGCGCGGACCACCGCGTTGGCCAGCGAGTGCGGGAAATGCATCTCCAGCTCCGCGGCCAGAGCGAGCATGGTATCCTCGTCGCGGCCGTTCATGGCCACCACCTGCTCCACCTTCGGAACAGCCTTGGTCAGAGTGCCGGTCTTGTCGAAGACCACGGTGTCGGCTTCCGCGATGAGCTCAAGATACTTGCCGCCCTTGACGGTCATGTGATGGCCGCTGGCCTCGCGCATGGCGGACAGCACGGAGATGGGCATGGCCACCTCGATGGCGCAGGAGAAGTCCACCATCAGCACCGACGCGGCTTTGGTCACATTCCGCGTGAGAAGGTATGTCAGCGCAGCGGTCCCGAAGGTGTACGGGATCAGCCGGCTCACCAGCTTCTCCGCCTGGCTCTGGGTCTCGGCCACCATGCTCTGGCTGGCCTCGATGTAATTGACGATATTGTCGTACCGGGTGGTGCCGGAGATCTCCGTTACCCGGATGGTCAGCTCGCCCTCGTCGATGGCGGTGCCGGCATAAACCGTGATGCCGGGCTCCTTGTGAACGGGAATGGACTCCCCGGTAAGGGCCGACTGGTTGACCATGGCCTCTCCGCTTTCCACCACGCCGTCCAGCGGGATCACGTTGCCCACGTAAACCCGGATGAGGTCGCCGACCTTGATCTGGCTGAGATTCACCATCTCGGGCTCGGCCTCGTCGTCGTTTATCTTCCACACGGTGGAGATGTTCAGAGCGAGAGACCTGGCCAGATCGTCAACCGACTTTTTATAGGTCCACTCCTCCAGCAGCTCGCCCACTTCCGTAAGGAAGATGATGGAGTCCGCCGTGGGGAAGTCACTGGTCAGAACGGACGCGAGGATGGCCGAGGCATGCACGATCTCAGCGCTGAACTTCTTGTGGAGCAGATCCTTGATGCCCGCGATCACGAACGGGGCGCCGTTGTATATGATCATGGCGGCCCGGATCGGAGCGGGAAGGAACAGCTTCTTCGCGTAGCGCTTGATGATCAGCGTGCCCAGCTTTTCCTTGTACATCTCGCTGGTGGCACGCCCGGATACGCCGGGGACCAGCTTTTTCAGCTCGGGGTCGGCGATGTCCATCTCCCGGAGGAAGCGGACGATCCCATCCCGGTAACGGATTTCCGAGGTGTCAAAGTGGATCACGAGCTGCCCGGTCCGCGGAAGCACAGTCACCTTATGTACGCCGGGCTGCTCGGTGAGCGCGTAGTACAGGACGTCCGCCTCTTCGGCGGACAGCCTGATTTTTCCCAAATCGATGTGCAGCTGTCCGGGGGACTGGTGCACGACTCTGGTCTTCATATCGTCGCCTCCGGATCAGTCGACGGCGTCTTCAAATTCCTTGGAAGCTTCGTCGCAGCGATCGTAATAGCGCTGGGTGATCTCTTTGGCGTCGGCAGCGATATCGGAAGCTGCCGCCTGGATCTTCTCACTGTCGGCCATGATCCTGTCGCGGGCGATGATCGCCCCGGCGGTGAGGTAGCGCAGTCCTTTCTGCACAGCCTTGCTGGCGAGCAGATCGGGACCGTAAGCTCCCGCGATGATGCCTCCGATAAGAGTCCACCAATACTTTCCTTTCATTTTTGTTTCCTCCTTCTAAAAATTTAGCTTTATTTTTATTCGTCCTTGACGAACTTGTAAACGATCAGGCTCCGAGCGGTTCGTTTTCGCGGATCTTTTTGTTCACGATAATATGGAACATGATCACGAAGGTCACCGCCGCGGTGGCCCAGGTAATGGGATAGCACGCGCCCAGAGACTCAATGGTGTTGAACACGCGCGAGAAGACGGCCAGAAGCGCCACACGCAGCACGCACATATTGGCAATGACCGCGATCATGGAGTAAAGCGTGTAACCCATGCCGCGCACCGCGCCTCCGTTGGTCTCCAGCGCCACGTAGACCCAGTAGAACGGGAAAGAGATCGTGGCGATGCGAAGGGCGTTGGTGACCACGTCCTGGTCCTTCATGAACCAGGTGAACACCGTCCTCGGCCAGGACAGGATCAGAGCCGCGCTGAGCGCCGCCACCGCCATGCCGATGAACATGGTGATCAGTATGCCCTTGCGCAGGCGGCGGAACTGCTTCGCTCCGGCGTTCTGCGCCGAGAAGGTGGTGGCCGCCTGGCCGAAGCCGACGATGGGCAGATAGATCAGGTTCTCCACCTTATAGTAGGTGGCAAACGCGGCCACGGCAGTCTCGCCGAAAGCGTTGATATAGTACTGCACCATGATGTTGGAGAACGTGATAATGATGGTCTGGATACCCGTGGGAAGTCCGATGCGCAGCACTTCGCCGAGCATTTTCCAGTCGACGCCCATCTCCTTCCGCGACAGCCGGATCACCCGGTGATGCCGGGAGGCGGCATACGCCACCAGGAACGCCGAAAGGCTCTGAGTGACGGCCGTGGCGATGCCGACGCCGGCCACGCCCAGGGGGATCCACACGATGAACACCGCGTCCATCAGCACATTCAGGAAGCCGCAGACCGCCAGGATGCGGAAGGGCGTCTGAGAGTCCCCGTAGGCGCGCATGCCGCCGGAGACCCTGTTGTAAAACACCAGCATGGGCACGCTGAGCAGATAGATGCGGATGTAGAGCACCGCCTGGGGCATGACCTCTTCGGGCGTGCGCAGCAGGCGCAGGATGTTCGGCGCGAAGCCGATGCCCAGCAGGAGCAGCACGGTGCCGGCACCCAGCCCGAAGGTCACGGAGGTATGCAGCGCCTTGCTCGCGCGCTGGGGGTCCTTGGCGCCGATGGCCTGGCCCGCGATGACGCTGGTGCCCACCGAGATTCCGGTGAACAGCCCGACGATGCAGTTGATCAGAGTGGAGCTCGCGCCGACAGCCGCCGCGGCGGTCTTGTCCAGGAAGTTGCCCACGTACAGGAAATCCACCGTGTTGTACAGCTGCTGGAAAAGGCTGCTGAAAATGATGGGCCAGATGAATCTGAACAGGGGCCCCACGATGGGACCGGAGGTCATATCGATGGCGCGGCGGGTCCTTTTGTGCTCCTTCTCGCTATGCTCTTGTTCGCTGTGCTTTTGTTCTTCGCTCATTTGATATCAGAGATCCTTTACAAACAGGCAGCGGATGGCGTTCAGAACGGCGGCGATCATCACGCCCACGTCGGAAATGATGGCGACCCACATGCCGCCGATGCCCAGCGTGGCCAGGATGAGGCACAGGGCCTTGACGCCCAGAGCCAGCGCGATGTTCTGCTTCACGATACGCAGGCACTTGCGGGAAATCTTGATGGCCTTGGCGATCTTGAGGGGATCGTCGTCCATAAGGACCACGTCGGCGGCTTCGATGGCGGCGTCGGAGCCCAGAGCGCCCATGGCGATGCCGATGTCGGCGCGGGAGAGCACGGGCGCGTCGTTGATGCCGTCGCCGACGAAGGCGAGGCGTCTCTTGTCGGAGCACTCTTTCAGGAGGTCCTCCACGGCGGTGACCTTGTCGGCGGGCAGGAGCTCGGCGCGGAAATCGGTGAGGCCGACCTCGGCCGCCACCTTCTCCGCCACGGCTCTGGCGTCGCCGGTGAGCATGACGGTCTTCTCCACGCCGGCCTTTTTCAGCTCGGCCATAGCCTGCTTGGAGGTCTCCTTGAGCTCGTCGGAGATGACGATATGTCCGCAGTACTCATTGTTGAGCGCCACGTGGATGATCGTGCCGACATGGTGGCAGGGCTGAGCCTCGACGCCGACCTTCGTCATCAGCTTCTCGTTGCCGATGGCGATATGCTGATCGCCGTCGATGACGGCGGTGATTCCGTGGCCGCTGATCTCCTGATAATCGGTCACGCGGGCAAGGTCGATATGCTTTCCGTAGGCGTCCTTCAGGCTCTTGCTGATGGGGTGGGAAGAATGGGCTTCTGCCAGCGCGGCGTACTCGAGCAGCTTCTCCTCATCGAGGGGGCTGTGGTGCACGGCGGTGACGGCGAAGTTGCCCTTGGTGATGGTGCCGGTCTTGTCGAAGGCCACGACCTTGACTTCGGACAGGGTCTCAAGATAGTTGGAGCCCTTTACCAGCACGCCCTGATTGCTCGCGCCGCCCAGCCCCGCGAAGAAGCTCAGGGGGATGGAGATGACCACGGCGCAGGGGCAGCTGACGACCAGGAAGGTGCACGCGCGGAAGATCCATGTGCCCCACAGTCCGTACTCGGGATCCACGGGGACGTTGATGTGCAGCAGCAGGCTCGCCAGCGGGGGCAGGATGGCCAGCGCCAGCGCGGCGTAGACCACGATGGGGGTATAGACCTTGGCAAACTTGGAGATAAAGTTCTCGCTCTTGGATTTGCGGGAGGCGGCGTTCTCCACCAGATCCAGGATCTTGGACGCGGTGGACTCGTCGAACTCGGTGGTGGTGCGGATCTTGAGCACGCCGGTCATGTTGATGCTGCCGGAGAGGACGTCGCTGTCCACGCCGACTTCCACGGGCTTGCTCTCGCCGGTAAGGGCGCTGGTGTTCAGCGCGGAGGTTCCCTCCACGACGACGCCGTCCAGGGGGACCTTTTCACCGGGCTGCACCACGATGATGCTGCCGACCTCGACCTCGTCGGGATCGACCTGCTCAAGCTCTCCGTCGACTTCGATGTTGGCGTAGTCGGGACGGATGTCCATCAGCTCGGTGATGTTGCGCCGCGACTTGCCCACGGCATAGCTCTGGAACAGCTCTCCGATCTGATAGAGGAGCATGACCGCCACGCCCTCGCCGTACTCGCCCAGGGCGATGGCGCCGGCGGTGGCCACGGTCATCAGGAAGTTCTCGTCAAAGACCTGCCCGTTCTTGATGCCCAGAACGGCCTTGCGCAGGATATCGTAGCCTACCAGAAGATAGGGCACCAGGAAGAAGGCAAACAGCGCTACGGGATGCATGTTCACTTTCCAGATGTCCTCGGCAATCAGGAACAGGGGGACCCAAAGGACAGCCGCGATGATGATGCGGATCAGAAGATTCTTCTGTTTTTTGTTCATGGAATGTGTTCCTTCCCTATCAAATATTAACGGATTCAGCAAAACCGGCGCGGCCGAACCATCGACCGCGCCGTAGGGATTCTCTTAAAGGAAGATCTCGCAGTCGTCCTCGACCTTTTTGCAGTTGGCGTAAACTTCCTTCATGACAGCGGCGGGATCGGCACCCTCTTCAAACTCGACCTTCATCTTCAGGGTCATGAAGCTGACGGTGCAGTCCTTGACGCCCGGGGTCTTCTTGGCGGCGTCTTCCATGTTGTTGGCGCAGTTGGCGCAGTCGACTTCGATCTTATAGGTCTTTTTCATGATTCAGGTTCCTTTCTCCCTGTAGTATTGTTTAAATTTCATATGAACGTTTGTTCATGTGTTTATAATACAGCAGGTCTCCCGGGTTGTCAATACTTTTTTTTCAAAAAACTTTGAACGATCACGCGGTACGGCGGACCAGCACCGCTTCGTAAGAACTCGCCTGCGCCAGAGCGATCAGATGCACAAGGTCCGCGTCCCTGTTGAAAGCTTTACACACAGCGCTCAGGTCCCCGAAATTATAAGCATTCATGGTCTCACTCTGCGAAAGAGCATACTTCGTGCTGTAGTCTTCGGCGCTGTCGGAGGTCCAGAAGCTCTGAGCGGCCTTGATCGCTTTGCCCTCGCTGCGGAAATCCCCGGCGTAGCCGGTGACGGCGTTGAGCATCAGCGCGAAGGCGGGGCCCACGCTGGAGGAATACTTGCCCACCAGATAATGGAGCGTACCGTTGGAAAACAGCTGCAGGTTGCGGGTGTTGTAGCTGTCGACCATGCCGAGTTTGCTGCCGTGGACCACCGAGGAGAAATCTCCGACGTTCAGGGCGGAGAGCACCACGTCGAATCGTCCCATGGTGTAAACGTTGGTCGCTCTCACAAACCCTTCCTCTGTGCTCAGGTAGCCGGGAACGATGGTGACGCTGTAGGGTCCGGCGCTGACGGTGATCGTCGAAGGAGTGGCCGCCAGTTCCTCCGCCGGCTTGCCGAAGGTGACACCCGAAAGAGTGGAAAACCCGTTGAGCATGCCCAGCGTCCGCTGATAGTGCATCTCGTTGCCGGAGCCGGCGCCGCCGCTGAGGATCAGATACTGCTTATTGCTCAAGTCTTTGGCAAAGTACTTGGCCATATACAGACCGGCCTGATACTCCAACTCGATACCGGGGCCGAACATGCCCAGGAACCAGGGGTTGTCGGCTACGGAGTCAAACTCCTCGTCGGAGACCGTGCCGGAGGCCAGCAGATAGTAGGCTCTGTTCTTTTCGCACAGCTCCACCTCCGCCTTCAGATCGAAGGTGCGGAAGGACAGGAATCCCTCCACGCCCTGATCGCAGGCGTCCTGAATAAACGCCATCTCCTCTTCCTGCGTACGGATCGATCCGGAGTAAACAAACTCGACGATCTCAAAGGTCTTCTGGATATATCCCTGAAGGTATTCGCGGAAGCCGACGACCTCTTCGTCGGCCAGGTTGTATACGATGACGCCGATTTTGTGGACCTCATTGGTCGCGTTGCTGTCGCCGCAGGCCGCGATACCTAGGCAGAGCGCAAGCGCCAGGACAAGGACGATCCACTTTTTCGTCATGTCTGTTTCTCTCCTTTCGTAAAGAGATGGCAGGCGACCTCGTGGTCGGGCTCAAGGCTGATCAGCTTGGGCTTCTCCCGGCGGCAGATGTCCATACACTGGGGGCAGCGGTCCTGGAACGGGCAGCCGACGGGCACGTCCAGCGGGCTGGGCGCCTCGCCCTTGATGAGTTCGATGGGCTTGGAGAAGTCCATTTTCGTGTCGAACACGGCGTCCAGCAGCGCCCGGGAATAGGGATGGACGCACTTTTCGGCCAGGCCCTCGCCGGGCATGACCTCGATGATGTTGCCCAGGTACATAACGGCGACCTGGTGCGCGAACGACTGGATCAGGCCCAGATTGTGGGCGATAAAGCCGATAGTGATGTTCTTCTCCCGCTGAAGACGGGTGATCAGCTCAATGATGGTCTTCTGCACCGACACGTCCAGCGCGCTGGTCGCCTCGTCCATGACGATGATCTCGGGCTCCAGGGCGATGGCGCGGGCGATGGCCACGCGCTGACGCTGGCCGCCGGACATGTTGTGGGGATAACGGTCGGCAAACTCGCCGGGCAGGTCCACAAGCTCCAGCAGCTCGCGGGCCTTGGCGTCCTTCTCGGAGGCCTTGATGCGCCCGAAGTTCATCAGCGGTTCGCAGATGATGTCGCGGATGATCATTTTCGGATTGAAGGAGGTTGAGGGATCCTGGAACACCATCTGGATGTGCTGCCTGGTCTCCCAAAGCTCCTTTCCCTTGAGCTTGGTGATGTCCTTGCCGTGGAAAATGATCTCCCCTTCGGTGGGGGTGTCCAGCCAGACCAGGAAGCGCATGAAGGTGCTCTTGCCGCAGCCGGACTCTCCCACCAGGCCGAGAGTCTTGCCCTTGTACATTTTCAGGTTGACGTCGTTGCAGGCGGTCAGCAGCCGTCCGTCGTTGGTGGGGAACCGTCGTGTTACGTGCTTTGCCTCCAGCACCAGATCTTTTTCATCAAACATAGCGTCTACCTCCCAGGGACGGCACCGCATCCAGCAGCATATTGGTGTAGTCGTTCTGCGAATGGTTCAGCATATGGTCGCGGTCGCCCTGATCGACGATCTCGCCGTTGCGCATGACGACGATTTTGTCGCCCATGTAAGAAGCCACGCCCAAATCGTGGGTGACGATGATGATGCTCGTGCCGTATTCGTCGCGCAGGTCCATGAACTGGCGCACGATCTGCGCCTGGGTGGTCACGTCCAGCGCGGATGTGGGTTCGTCCGCCAGCAGCAGCCGCGGCTGGTAGGTCATCCCCATGGCGATACCCACGCGCTGACGCTGGCCGCCGGAGAGCTGGAAGGGGTAGGAATTCATGATGCGGTCGCAGTCGGGCAGGCGCATGCGCTGCAGCATGGCCACGCCCTTGTCCCAGGCTTCCTTTTTGGAGATGTTTTCATGGGTGCGGATATACTCCACATAGCTGTTCCCGATGAGCCGGGTCTGGTTCATCATCGCGCCGCTGTCCTGGAAGATCATGGAGATGTCGTGACCCCGGAGGTCGCGCCACTCGGCCTGAGACAGTTTGAGAAGGCTGCGTCCTTCATAGATGATGTCGCCGGCGGTGACCTTGCCGCCTCCGGCGATCAGCCCGAGGACGGCGCGGATGACCGTGGTCTTGCCCGAGCCGGACTCGCCCACGATGGAGCAGATCTCCCCCGCGTTCAGGTCCAGGCTGACGTTTTTGACGGTGACCCTTTTCCCGTAGGAAATATCAACGTTTTTGATCTCAAGCAATGCCATCGATATTCCCCCCTCACTCATTCCGCGGGTCCAGAATATCCCGGAGCGAGTCGCCCAGCATATTGAAGACCACGACGGTGATAAAGATCGCAAGGCCCGGATAGAGCATCATCCAGGGCGCGGTCTGGATAAAGCTTCGGCCCTCATTGAGCATCTGGCCCCATTCCGGCGTGGGAGGCTTGGCGCCGAAGCCCAGGAAGGACAGAGCCGCCAGCTCCATCATCATCGAGCCTATGTCGGTGGCGGCGGTGATCACCAGAGTGGTGACCGTGTTGGGGAACATGTATTTCCACAGCATATAGGGGGTCTTGGAGCCGGTGACGATGGCCGCCGCCACAAAGTCCGTGTGGCGGATCTTCATGACCAGGGACCGGGCCAGGCGGGCGTACTTCGGCCAGCTTACCAGCGAGATGGCGATGACGGCGTTGCGCATGCTCGGGCCCAGGATGCCGGCCACCGCTATGGCCAGCACCAGACCGGGGAAGGCGATCATCATATCCGAAATACGCATGATCACCGCGTCGACCCAGCCTCCGAAATAACCGGCGAGGATCCCAAGGAAGGTCCCTACGACCAGGATTACCGCCACCAGGATCAGGGTGGAGGAAAGGCTGGAGCGGGCTCCGTAGATGACCCGGGCAAAGATATCGCGGCCCAGCTTATCCGTGCCGAAGGGGTGCTCGGCGCAGGGCTCCATGATCGAGTCCGCCAGGCTGCCCTTGGTGGGGTCCACATCTCCGCAGATCTGCGGCGCCAGGATCGCCACCAGGCAGATGATGATGGCGAGAATGCCGAAGATCACGAAGGTCTTGTTGCTCAGATACTTATTCTTTTTCTTTTCCATCTTCGTCACCTCTTCAGCCGCATCCGCGGATCGATATAGTTATAGGACATATCGACCAGAAGATTGATGACCATATAGATCAGGGCGACCCACAGCACAAACGCCTGGATCATGTTGTAGTCCAGAGTCGTGATGGCGTCCACTGCCATCTTGCCCATGCCCGGGTAGGAGAAGATGACCTCCACCACACTGGTGCCGCCCAGCAGCGAGCCGATGGACAGGCCCAGCATCGTGATCAGAGGC
>CACXMX010000033.1 GCA_902768805.1 Oscillospiraceae bacterium | reverse complement strand
ATTAGAGTGGATGTGCAAAGTGTTTCCCGATAAACTGCTAAGATCTTCCATGGCAAAGATATGCGGAGCAACAGAGACTGCGCAGAATCGAATGCTCACTATGTTATCTTCCTATACAAAGAATGAGCTTTGTCACCTGCTGTATATAGGTGAAGCTGCTTTTATTCCGGAAAACAAGAAGTCAGATATTCCATGCAGAACGATTCTGCTGCTTGGTGACAGGGATAAAGTTGGGAAGGTAGCAGCATATAACAAGGAATGGTCGCGGCGGACCGGATTTCCGCTTATCCTGATTCAAGGCGCAGCGCATAATGCAAACGATGATCAGCCGGACATAGTCAACGGAATCGTTCTTGACTTTATAAAAATGTCAACAGAATAATCAGAAGGAAAGACACCCCTGCAGGACAGATCTGAGCAGGATATGACAGGACAATTTCCGCTTTGAGAGATACAATGAGCCCATCAAGGGAGGGTGGATCCGCCGATGGAGTGGCTTACCGGTATTCGTACAGCGATCGATTATATGGAAGAGCATCTGACTGACGACATCAGTGCGCAGGATGTGGCAGACCGGGTGTATCTTTCTCCGTTCTTTTTTCAGAAGGGCTTCTCTCTGATGACCGGATACGGTATCGGGGAGTATATCAGGAACCGCAGGCTGTACCGGGCGGCGGTGGATCTGAAGGAGACGGATGATAAAGTGATCGACATTGCATTTCGTTACGGATATGAAACGCCGGAAAGCTTTACAAAGGCTTTCTCCCGGTTCCATGGCGCAACACCGTCACAGGTGCGCGGCGGAGCGGCAATCAACGCATTCCTCCCCTTGACGATCAAACTATCCATTCAGGGAGGTAATCAGATGGACTGCAAAATCACACCGATGTTCCCGTTTAAGGTCATCGGCTTTCAGAAAGAGTTTGACAATGAAACCGCATACGCTGAGATACCAAAGTACTGGGATGAGATCTGTGAAAAGTATGCGTACAACGTGTACGCCGGAAACGCACCGGCGAATCCCTATGAGCAGGCCCTGGTGGACAACTGCATCGGGGAATATGGCGTCTGTATCGATGACATTGGCGGCGGAAAGATCCGGTATCTCGTTGCCGGCAAATACACGGGCGGCGACGTACCGAAAGGCATGGCCGTTTATGAATTTCCCCGGAGCGACTGGGCGGTGTTCAACTGCATCGGCCCGATCCCGGATGCGCTTCAGAGCTTGAACACGCGAATCTTCCGGGAGTGGCTTCCCGGCAATCCGGAGTATGAGCTTTGCGGCAATGCCAGCGTGGAGTGGTATGACTGTGTAAACGGAGAAAAAACCGATCCCGACTACCATAGCGCGGTCTGGGTGCCGGTGAAGAGAAAAGAGTAAGCAGATCAACAATTACAGCTCTATATCGAAAAAAGGAAGATGACCGGCACATGAAAATGCAGATCATCTTCCTTTTTTGCTGCCGATCCTGCCGGCCGGATGCCCAAATCAGTTTGATTTTTATAACTGTCTTATGAACACCCGGCTGAACACCTTCGGTTTTTACAGGTGTTTTTCCAGCAGCACGAGCCGGACGTCCGGTATGCCGTTGAACACCGTGGGCACGATGCCGGTCTCACGGTAGCCGAGCTTCCGGTACATGGCCCGGGCGGCGGCATTGCGCTCGTTGGTGTCCATCCGCAGCTCCCGGCAGCCGTGGGCGAGAGCATAGTCCTCATAGAAGCGCACGAAGGCTTTCCCCAGTCCCCGGCCGGACGCTTCGGGCGAGATCACCAGAGTGTGCAGTACGCACACCTCATCCTCCGGCGAGGGATACTGCCAATGTCCGAGAGCGTAGACATCGACCTGGATCTGATTGATGATCGCGGCGCCGCGGATCCCGGCTTCGGAGATGAGAACGTACAGATCTCCTCTCTCCAGCGCGGCTTCCGCCGTGGAGCGGACAGGGTAGACGCCCCGGATCCATCCGATGGTCTGCCTTCCCGACTCCTCGGCGTCGTGGACCTCTTCATAGAGCTTTTCCACAGCGTCCAAATCCGGGAGGATCGCTTTCCTGATCGTCATGTGTTTTTTCCTTTCCCATAGGCCGATCGGTACAGCACCAGGGCAAGCACGGCGCTCACGGCGTCGGCAAGAAGCTGAGAGGCCAGAAAACCACGGTATTGGGCGATACGGGTGGCCGCCCAGAAGACCGCCAGAAAAACCACGCCCTGCCGGCTCAGGGACAGAGCCAGCGCCCGAAGAGCTTTGCCCGTGGCCTGAAAGAGACAGGTACAGAGCAGTACGACGGCGCAGAACACCATACCGGAGATCTGCCAGCGCAGCATGACCGTTCCGTCGGCTATGATGCCGGGATCGTCGATAAACGCGCGCAGCAGGGAAGAGGAGAACACATATACCGGCAGCGACTCCGCCAGAGCAAGGGTACAGAGAAACGCGGAGCAGAAACCGAAGAGCCTGCGGAGCTTGCGCGTCTCCCCGGCACCGTAAAGATAGCCGAACAGAGGAACGCCCCCGAAGGAGAAGCCCACCAGGATCAGCTGAACGACCATCGTGATCTTGAGAACAATGCCCAGCGCCGCGATCTTGTCGTCTCCGTAGGGAAGCAGGAACTGATTCATGAAAATGATGCACGCGCTGGTCGCAAAATTGGTGATCGCGGCCGTGGTGCCTACGCTCAGTATCTGCGTCAGCTCCGAGCGGTTTACCCGGGAGAGCCGGGGGTCGACGGACAGCACGGCGCTCTTTCTCCGGACGAATATCAGGCACAGCGCGTCCGTGAGTACGTATCCGAGCACCGTGGCGATCGCCGCTCCCGCGGCGCCCCAGCCGAGAACACTGATGAATATGGGGTCGAGCGCGATGTTCAGCAGCGACCCGGCCACCGTGCCCGTCATGGACAGCGCGGACATCCCCTCGCTCCGCATCAGGTTGGAGTGGATAAACGAAAGGATCACCAGAGGCGCGGCCCCCACGATGACGATATAGTAGGACTCGGCATGGGCGTATGTCTCGGCGCTCGCCCCCAGCAGCGCCAGAAGCGGACGGCGAAAAGCCAGCATCGCCGCGGCGAGTACGGCTCCGGTGAGCAGAGACACATAAAAACAGAAGGAACTCACTCGCCGGACGGCATCGTTCCGCCCTCCGCCCAGAAGACGGGAGATCAGGGAGCTCCCGCCCTGACCGAAGATATTGCCTATGGCCATGAGGGCGTTGAAAAGAGGAGCGCACAGCGACACTCCCGCAACCAGAAGCGCGTCGTTGGTCCGGGCGATAAAGTAGGTATCCGCGAGATTGTATACCAGCGTGACCACCATGCTGAACACGACCGGCAGAGCCAGCCTGAAATAGGTCGGGATCAGGCGGTCCGTATCGAAAAGTCCGCGCTCTTCCATTCGGCTGTTTGGTCCTTTCGTTGAATTGTTCGGCGGGCCCGAAACGGGTCCGCCGTTCAGCTTTTCTTTTTTCGTCCGGGCTTCGGTTCGGGCAGATCGTCGTAAAGGGCGTCCATCAGCGTCCGCAGGAACTCCCTGTCCTCGGGATTGTCCACAAGGAGCATCTCCTTCGCGCCTTCATACGGCAGTTCGCGCGCCGCTTCCGGCATCAGCGCCAGCGCGGAGGGCGTCGGCTTTACAAGAAAACGGTCGTCGTATATCCCGCCGATCACCTTGCCGCGCACATACAGAATGTATTCGCTCATCATGGAACGATACGTCACGCCCTCCGTCCCGGAGAGCTGTTCGAGAATGAATTCCAGATACCCTTTGCTTGACGCCATATGCTCATCTCCTGCGTATAAAGAGGATGATCTCCCGCGGACGGCCTTCAGGTGGACAGCTCGTAGAGACGGTAGATCTTAGAGTAGATCCTGCCGGTGAACATCAGCCGGAAAAAAACTCCCTCCGCGCCTTTCAGCTCCGAAGTCAGGGAAGGGGGAGTAAAGGAGTGCTCTCTCACAAAACGGATCGGCAGATCCCCGAGAACAGCGCCAATATCGTCGATGCCGTACAGGCGGGTGACGCCTACGTCGTTCACCGGGTTTTTGTATTTGGAGGCTTTGGCGCCGAATTCGGTGTACACGTCCATCAGCACGCGCACCTCGGCGTATTTATCCGACAGCGCGCGGAAGAATTCCCGCAGCCTCTCCGGCGGAAGATACATGCTCAGACCTTCCAGCACGGTGATGACCGTGTCGCTGCCGGGGAGGGAGAGAACCTGCTCGGGCCGCGAGGCGTCCAGGAAGCACATATGGTAATTCGCGGTTTCCTCATAGTGTTTTCTTCGCGCCCGGATCACGTCCGGAAGATCGCAGTCGATCCATTCCCGATACGGCCGCCGCACTCTCAGACACCGGCTGTCGAGCCCGCAGCCAACGTGCAGCACAAGAGCGTCGGGCCGCTGCTCCAGCATCCGGTCCGTCCAGTCGTCGAAGACCCGGGCTCTCATGGCCATGTTATAGGCCAGCCATTTTGAGGCGGATCTGCCGCGGATGGGGAATCCTTCGGCTTCCCAGATCCTTTCGGTAGCGGGATCGCGGAGGATGACGCCCTTCCCACTCACCAGCGCCTTGCCGTAAAGAGGGATATACAGTGTTTTGCTGACTTCGTTCATACAGCTGCCTCCTGTAGAGAGGAAACGATCAGAGCCCGGCAAGCTTCCGGCATGTGCCGGCGGTCCTTATCGTCAGATGCTCTCCGATGCCGGGCATGGCGGTCTTTTTCCACCAGTTGGCCTTCGAGTGCCTGCCGAGAAGAAAGGACCAGAACACGGCGCCGCCGCAGATCTCAATTTTCTCCAAACCTTCGGTCGGCTCTCCGATCTTCAGGGCTATCTCCCCGGCGTCGCTCCCGTGAAGCAGGAAGATCAGATTGTCGTATACGGCCTTGTCGTCAGTCCCCCACCAGCTCGGAGCCCTTTTCAAAAGGTCCCTCAGATCCTCCCGGAGGATCACGAATACGGGAACATCCAATGCGTAACGATCCCGGATCATGGAAGAAAGAGCCTCCGCCAGTACAGGCTCGGGCCGTTCTTCGGCGTCAAAGACCACGTTCCCGCTGTTCAGCAGAGTTTTTACGTTCCGATACCCCGTCTCTTCGAATCCTGTTTTCAGATCGGCCATCGGTATCATGTTTTTCCCGCTGACATTGATTGCCCGCAGCAGGGCGATATACCGTTTCATGGGCGCATCTCCGTTAGGGAGCAGATCATGTTCAGCGCGTCCGGCACAGACTCATCGACATATCCCGAGTCGCGAAAGCCGTGCTTTTCGTAGAGACGGATCGCCCCAATGTCGGCCTTCTTAACGCATACCTCCACATGGTCATGGCGGTTTTCTCTTCGCAGCTCCTCAAGGATCAGCTTGAGCGCCCGGGAGCCGAGCCCTCTGCCCTGATATCGCCGGTCGATCATGAACTGCTGCAGATCATAGCCCGGCGGCTCGTCGGTAAACTCTCGGACCAGAGCCAGACCGACCGCCGCACCGTCGTCCTCGAGAACGAAAACCCTGCCGCGGCAGGCGCGGTATACGTATCCTCTGGCGATGATGCCGACAGCCGGCGCGACGAAGCCCTTCTGCTCTTCCTTTACGGACAGGGAAGCGGCCTCCTGCCAGTTTTCTTCCGTCACTTCCGAGAGCCTGAGCATAACGATCCTTCCTTTTCCGTTTTCGCAGCCGCTTATTCGGCTTTGCCGGTTTGGAGAATGAAGCGCGCGATATCGCCGATCACCTCGTCTCCGATATGCCGCTCGACGCGGTAATCCTTCGAGGCCTTGAGGATATCATCGTATATCGCTTTCACGAAAACATGGTTGAGCTCGGGATACAGACGGAAAGAGACGTTGTCCCGCCCCGCCAGAAGACGCTGAAACTCGCGGAAATCCTCCTCGGCGAGCACCTGAAAATCCCGTCCGCCCTGCAGGATCAGCGCCGGCTTGCCGCTCTCGAGCAGGTAGTCCGCCGCTGTTTTCCGGCCCATTTCCTTGAAATAGTACAGAGTCAGGTTCCCGGCGAACTTCTTTTTCTTCGCTTCGTCGTCGCTCATTCCGTAAAGGTCCCTGAATCTTTTGGAGTAGAACTTCTCCTCCAGGGCGACGACCGGCTTGAGGAGGGATTTTCCGTTCCCCGCCTGACGGAGCTGCCGCAGAACGATATCCTCCAGGCGGTACGGCGTACCGGCCATCAGAATAAGTCCGCGCACGTCCGCGCCCTCCGCGTCGATCCTCGGGGCCAGCATGGCGCCCATGCTGTGGCCGAGCAGAAAGATCCGTTCGGGATCGATCCGGCGGTCCTTTTTCAGCAGCTCCACGGCGAGCAGCGCGTCTTCGACGGTCTCTTCCCAAACCGTGACGGTCCTGTGCCCTTTTATCATGCGCCGCGCGTGTACGAAGGTGCGCTTGTCGTAACGCAAAGACGCGATGCCGTGCCCGGCCAGCCCGCCGGCCAGATCCCTGAACGGAGTGAGCTTCATGACCTTCTCATCCATATTGCTGGGCCCGGAACCGTGCACGAACACGGCCGCCGGCACAGGTCCTGTCATTCCGTCCGGGAAAGTCAGAAGACCGTTGAGTGGGTAGGGAGTCCCCTCGCCGACAATGATTTTTTCCTGATACATATGTGTCCCCTCTTTCATGGGCTGCTTCGGCCGGAGGAGTTTGGCGGGATCATTCCCGGCTGTCTCTCCCCGGGCTTATCCGGTACAGCCCGTGCCGATTGCAGTATGCGTACAGATACTTTACCCGGTCGATACGGAAGCGCGCCTCCGCTCCTCCTTCCGGATACAGCTTTACGAACTGAACGGAGTGGTCGGAGACCGCGGCCAGAAACGAGATATGATGCTCCCGGGACATCGGATGATCCACAGAGACATAGTACTCATTTTCCGAGATCCGCGCGCCGATCGCGTGATCTGCGTCCGCACTCTCCGGCTCCAGCGCCGGGAGCGTGATGCCGCAGCAGCTGACCAATGCCTCGCCGGCCGAGCATATCGCGTTGCCGCAGACCGGACAGACATAAAACCGGCTCCGTGCCATGTCGGAGGAGCGGTTCACGTTGCGGATATCCTCACCCGAAAGCAGCTCGATCACCGATATCCCCAGCACCCCGGCCAAGGGCTCCAGCAGACTGATATCGGGGAATCCCTGCCCCGTCTCCCATTTGCTGACAGCTTTTCCGCTGACGAAGATCTTCTCCGCCAGCTCTTCCTGAGTCATCTTTTTGCGTTCACGGAGCCTGCGTATCGCGGCTCCCGTAACATATCGGTCCATAAGATCCGCCTCCTTCTGCCCCGAGCCTATCACGCCCGGCCGCAAAAAGCACCCTACGTACCGTGGAACCCTCGATCCCGGCCGGAGCGGAGGTCATTCCGCGCCGGTCCTTTCGCACCAAAAGGATATCCGGTTTCGCGGCGGGCGGAAGGGAAGGCGGCATCGCACTCAGGCGTCAGGTCCTGTCCGCGAGCTTCATGACTCTTCTGTAGCTCAACGCGGCGAACAGCGCCGCCGCTGCCGTGAATCCGAGCGCTATATGAACGTGGTCCAGGGCCATGCCCAGGAACACGACCAGCACGGTGAGTATCATGACGACAAACATGTTCGGCAGCAGGTAGATCATCACCGCGGGGCCCTGCTTGATCACTTCCACCTCGTTCTCCCAGTCGACACGCATATGCCGTACCCCGCACACGCAGCCCCATGCCGTGGAAAAAGCGCACAGCGCAAACCCGAGAAGCAGGTACGAGGCCGTTTCGAGCAGCGGCACACCCCCGGAAAAGCACAGGCACAGAGTGGAGAAAGCCATGAACGGCACCGAGAGCAGCATGTTGAAGAGCATTTTGCCGCGATACAGGGTCCTTTTATCGATCGGCAGGCTTTGGACGATCCAGTAGTTTTTTCCTTCAAGAGAAGGGGAGCATACCGTGGTGGCAAACATGCCTATGAAGAAATAGACGATAAAGGGGATCGCCGGACGGAGTATGTGCGCTTCGAGAGGCGCCCCCCCTGTCACCAGCGCCACGATTTTGTCGGAACCGACGGCGAGAGTGATGACGCCGACCAGGGCGGCAAGGACCTCGCCCATCGCGCCGTTGGTCATATACAGGGTAGAGCCCGTCATGCGCCGGAACTCCTTGAAGGCTATCGCGGCCGCGGGACTGCGCTTTTTCTGCGCTCTCAGGGTAAAGCGCTTTGAAGCGGCGTGGGATTTCAGCGCGGAATTGATGCTGCGGTAGGAGCGGCCCACTATATGGAATATGACGGCGAACAGTACGGCGCTCACCCCGGCCGTGAGCAGAATGCTCACGGGGTCAAGCTTCCGAACCGCGTCGGAAAACCACCGCGCCGGCAGATAAACGTCCGCCGCGCTTTCGGTCATGGCGGAGGCCGCCTCCAGCGTCTGCTCCGCCTTGCCGTTGGCGAACATATCCTGCAGGAAAAAGCGGAGAAAGAAGAAGAATAAAACAAACAGGAAGGTGATGACCGTCTGCAGCAGATTCGTTTTCCGGAAGCCCGCGCTGATCCTCGCGATCAGAAAGCCCACAAACGCCGCGCCAAGCATGGGGATCAGGGGGAGGAAGAGAGAGAGGATCAGCCAAACCGGATACACGGCGGTCTCCGGACGGGCGTAATACCCGTATCCGATCAGCATGGACGCGGATATGGACAGATACCACGGCAGGCTTTTGACGTACATATACAGGAACCGGCTTGCCGCGACAGTCTTCGCCTTGAAGGGAAGAGACATCAGCATGTCGTATTCCTTGAACTGAAACAGATAGCCGTTTGTCTTGAATACGGTCATAAAGAAAGCGATGGCCGCGATCGTCAGGGCGCACAGTACCGGGACCGAGTCGATCAGGCCGATCAACCCGTAGCCGAAGCACATCAGTCCGCAGTACGCCATGAGCATAGCGTAGAGCAGCACCGACGCCACAGCGCTTCCGACGATTTTTCCCCGCTTCTTTTTGTCCCGGGAGTACCGGTAGGTGTTCCTCCGGCTTGTGGACAACAGCAGTGTCCGGAACAGCAGGAGGTTCTTATTTTTCATTGTCCGCCTCCAGGAACGCCTCTTCCAGAGAGTGGCCCTCCGTGAGCTCTTCCATGGTCCCGGAGGCAATGATCCGGCCTTTCCGGATGATCGCTACTTTGTTGCAGAGCTTTTCCGCCACATCCAGCACATGGGTCGAGAAGAAGATTGCCGTGCCTTCGCGGCACATCTCGCGCATGATCTCCTTGAGCGTGAAGGATGCCTTCGGATCAAGTCCCACAAAGGGCTCGTCCAGTACGAGGAGCTTCGGCTCGTGGATCAGCGCGGAGATGATCGCCACCTTCTGCTTCATGCCGTGGGAGTAGGATCCGATCAGATCCCCGAGAGCCTCCCTGATCTCAAAGAGATCCGCGTACCTTCCGATGCGTTCCTTCCGCTCCGCGGCGCCGATATCGAACACGTCGGCCACAAAATTCAGATACTGTATCCCCGTCAGGTTTTCATACAGGTCGGGATTGTCGGGAATATAGGCCGTGACCTGCTTGCAGGCGATCGGATCGTCCTTCACGGAGTGACCGTCGATGAAGATCTCTCCCCGGGAAAAATCGAGGACCCCCACCACGGCCCGTATCGTCGTGGATTTGCCGGCGCCGTTATGGCCGATGAAGCCGCAGATATCTCCGCCGTAGACGGACAGGTTCACGTCGTCCGCGGCCTTCGTTTTTCCTCCGTAGGATTTGGTAAAATGCCTGATCTCAAGCATCGCTCTCTCGCTCATTGCTTTCGCCTCTGTCTTTCGCTGTCGCGTTTTGGTCTTCATGCAGTGCACGAAGTGATATCAAATAGATATCATAAATAAATCATATTGTCAATACCGGATCGCTGCCGAACCGCTGTGAGCGCTGTCACGGACGGGACCGGGGGAGGGTCAGTCGGGCTGCTGGCCGTCATGCGCCTTCCATGCGCATTCGGTGATCTTCATATCCGTGAACACGGCTGTAAAAGAGGAATCCTCGGGGCTGCAGGCATAGATCCCGAAGCGGATCCGTCCCGCGCCGGCCCACATATGACATACCCGCATCTGCGTGAAGGCCTCGCCGTCCGGGGAGCACTCGATGCAGTAGTCATCCTCCCGGCGGCTGAAGCGATACCACATCACTTTCACGCCGGCGGGGATGGCCGTGGTGGCCCAGTCGGAATACCCGTGGTTTGTCACAACGGAGCCGAGGTGCTGGAAGGACTCGTTTTCATATTCCACGGACGCCTTCAGCCAGTTTTCCGAATCCAGGTACATGACGATGCCGCACTGGTCGAAACGCCGGCAGCTTTGGGTAAAGTCCGTTTTTACAATAAAGGAAAAGAACTTCTCCTCCGTTTCCGTCTGCAGAACCGGGGCGTTGTCGTTGCGGAAGTGATAATACGTTCTCTGCCACAGATCGGTATGCGGAAGGGTGGTGATCTCGATCCGGTCCGGCAGGATCAGGCACTCCTTCGGCTCTCTTGTCCACTCCATGTTCTCAAAAGTCATGATCATTCTTCCTTTCAGATCCCGGTCCTCCGGCACGGAAGGGATATACGTTTATTCGAGGCAGCGCGGACAGCGCCGGCGTCTGCGCGTTTACTCCGTTTGGGAGAGTATCCCGTAGCGGTCCGGGTGACGGTATTTATTTCCCATCACCTCATGCTCGCGGTAATCCCGGAGCATATCCATATCGATGCGGGCCACATAGATGCCTTCCTCTTCCGGGGCCTCCAGAATACACATATCTCTCACGTCCGGCTCATCGCGAAGCCAGGCGACTCCGTCGAAGACCGTGGAGCGGCCGTTGCAGTCCGGATGACCCTTGGGATAATTGCACGTGGCGACAGCCAGCATGTTTTCATATGCTCTCGTGCGCAGGGCGGAAAGCCGGTTGATCTCCATCGGGCAGGCGTTGGGCGCGAGAATGACCTCGGCGCCCTTGAGCATCAGGATCCGCGCGCTTTCGGGAAATTCGCGGTCAAAGCAGATCATGGCTCCCACGCGAACCGTTCCGCGGTCTGTGTCCAGGTCGGCGACCCGGAACCCATCTCCGGGGGAGAGCACCTTTTCCGCGTCAAAAGCGCAGGTGTGGACCTTGGAATAATGCAGGCGCTCCTCGCCGTGCCTGTCGAACAGGATCAGGGAATTGAGAGGCCCGGGCTCATGCCGTTCGAGAAACGTTATGCCGACCGCCATGCGGAGCTCGAGCGCGAGACGGCCGAAGGCCCGCACGAACTCACTGCCGGCGCCGACGGCCGATACATCCGCATCGCCGCTTTCCCGCGGCAGAACATACCCGCTGCTCCACATTTCGGGAAACAGGGCGATGTCGGCTCCCATCCTTTTGGCCGCGAGGCAGGCGGCCGCCCCTTTTTTCAGCTGCCTGTCCAACCCGGCTTCCGGCAGCAGCTGCAGCAGCGCTATATTCAGACGCATGGCTTTTCCTTTCCGCCCTGTCACTTCAACTCAAGACGCATGAGGACGATCGCCTGGCGGCCGAGCTTCCGGGAGATAAAACCGTTGGGATTCCGGCCGTACTCAACAAAGCCCACGCTCTTGTACAGGGAGAGGGCGCGCTCATTGTCCGCCACGACCTCAAGCTCAAGCTGGGTATATCCGGCGGCAGCGGCGCACTCGATGCACGCCTCGGTCAGCGCTCTCCCGATGCCCAGGCCCCACCATGCCCTGTCGATGCCGATGCCGAAGGAGGCGCGGTGGCTTGTTTTTTCCGCGCTGCCCACGCCGCCGATACCGGCCGTTCCGGTGATGACGCCGTCGACCTCGGCCACAAGCTCGATCTCCCTGGGGTTTTCCGTTTTCTTTTTCAGATATTCCTTTTCCTGCAGCACCGTGAGAGTGGTTTCGTCCGGGTATGTCGTCAGAAACTCCGTCTGGCCGTGCGTCAGTATGAAATTGGACAGCACCCCCTGCGCGTCGGGCTCCGTGCCGTTTCGCAGTACGCAGAGCCGCCCGTCCCTGAGGGTGACCGTTTTGCTGTAGATCATGATCGGACCGTTTCCTTTCCGCCTTTGATATTCTCACTCGTTTATTGCTTCAAACGCGAACAGCGCGTCGCCGGGAAAGCGGTAGGCGGCATCGCAGATATATCCGCGCAGCCACAGCTTTCCGTCCACATTGCGAAGGTACAGACCCTTCGGAAAGGCATCGCTCTGTTCCGGGATCTCGGAAAGGACCGTGACCGACAGGTCGGGAGCGGAATGGGTCCCGCTGAGAACGGAGTTCCGGCTCTGCGGCTGATCCCTCCACGCCAGGCGGAGAAACAGGCCTGTGCAGGGGGGACAGGGCCTAAGCCGGCTTCCCCGGATATGGCGGAAAAGCTCCTCAAGAGAAGCGCCGTCTGCAAGACCGATCTCCCGCAAGGAGGCGACGGTCACGGTGAGCTCTCTTTTTAACCCGGCGAAAAACCGCGGGTGGGAAATATACTCCTCCGCGTAATGATTGGTCAGGATACCGTGTTCTTCCAGCGTCCGCGGGATCCGGTCCGCCGGTATCGGTTCGGCTTTCAGCGAAATGCTTATCATACGGTTTTTCCTCACATGACCCGGTCCGGGCAGGGCAGAGCAAAGCCAATGGCCGCGGCTCCGCCCATGGGCAAGCCGGGATCGGGATCACGGACACGTCCACTTCATGAAGTGATACCCGGAGGCATCGTCCGTGAATCCCACCGAGCGATACAAAGGATATCCGGCCTCCGTGGCTTTCAGCTCTATACTTGAGATTTCCTTTTCCTTTGCCTCGGAGAGCAAAGCTTCCATGATCACTTTGGCGTATCCTCTCCGTCTGTAGGGCGGACAGGTATATACATTCAGAACGATTCCCGTCCTGCCGTTGATGAACGCCGGACTCATGGGCTTTTCAACGATCAGAAGGAACGCGCACGAAACAATGGCCTGCCCGTCTCGGATCACGTAGACGAACAGATCCCTGTTCAAATGCGCTCGGAAATAAGCGGGCAATCCGTTTTTGACGGCGGCAAGATCCCTGGCGTCCAGGCTGCCGTTGTCTTCGGTCAGATAGCTGATGCGCAAATGAACAAGGGCCTTCACATCCTCCGGTCCGGCTTTTTCAACATTCATCCGGCATGCCCTCCAAATCCGAATAACCTGTCCCGCGGCGAATCCGCAGCTCCGGAGCCTGAGAGTGCCGCAGATGCTTCAAAAGATCCTCACCGGTTTTCAGAGAACGGTTTTCTGTCTCACGGGTATTTGACGTAGGTATCCCAGCTCGCTTCGTTTGCGGAAGAAAACATGTTCCGCAGCATCGTCGCCGCCGGGTCGGTGTCGTCCGCCTCAAACGAGACCGTTTCATAGCGGCTGAACAGATAGGCGAGCAGCGATCGGGCAAAGTCCGAAAAGCGGTCCAGGGCGCGCGAGCAAACGTAGGCGATCTCGTTTCCTTCGATAAACGCCGCGGCTTCCACGATTCCCTCCGCTTTTGTATAAACGGCCGACGCAGGCAGGGTCTCGCGGAACTCGCTTTCCGATGCCGTCACCGGATTGACCGGTTCGTGGGTATCACGGTAGTAAGCATACATCAGCTTCGAGCATTCCGGATAGTCCCGGGATCCCCGTGCCGTTTCCGTCAGCGGTTTTGCCTCAGCCTCCGGCGGAAAAAGCAGATCAGACGCGGAGAAGCTGCATTCAAAGCATCTGCGCTTGAGGATGAAACCGGACTTTACCAGCAGATCTACCGTTCCGCGGTCGTTTGATGAAACCATCGCCTGTAAGGGCCTGCGGTACTCGGCCAGCAGCTTTTCGAATTGCGGCGGCCGGATCCCGTCCGCTTCATGCTCCCCGATGCGCAGATACACATGTCCGCTGTGGAAGGGATTGTTATATACCGTCATAAGCATTCCTCGCCGACACGGCCGGTGAGCTGTTTGAAGTCCGCGTACATACAGCTTTGCTAAAGAGGAACGGTCTCGCCGGGAGACGATACCCGGGAGATCAGACCGTCCTTCACCCTATACGCTTCACCGCGCAGCTCTTCTTTGCCATCCTTTACAAACAGATAGCTCCCGTCCGGAATGGCGTAAAAGGTCCGGCCGATGCTGTCGGGGCAGGCGATATCCTCGAAAACCCTCAGCCCGTCCAGCACGTCGTCTTTGACTTCCTGATAATGCGGCAGAAGGTTTGTTTTCGTCAGATCCAGACCGGTAAGGAATCTTTGATAGGCCGGATCGACCGCTTCGCCGTCTTCTTCGGGCTGCGCATAAACGATATCCGCGCTGTTCATGCTTCCGGCGCTGATCCCTATGATAATGCCTTTGCAGTCCTTTATCAATTCACGAAGACGGATCTTTTCAAAAAAGAGGTTCTGCGTCGGAACATGTCCGCCCGAAAGGATCACGCAGTTCGAACCCCGCAGGAGATCCTCCGCCGAATCCTCGTTCCTGCCGTCCAGGGTGCGGAACCGGTCAAACGAAAACCCGGCGTCCTCCAGCATCTTTTCGGTGAGCGACGCGTACAGGTCCGTTTTATCCCATCCGTCCGGATCTGAGCATATGTACAGCGCCCGGCAGCGATCCGGAAAGCAGGCACGCAGCTCATCCGCAAAACGATTGGCAGGATTCAGACGCCCCGTGCCGGGGTCGTCCATTCTGCTCGTCAAAAAACAGATCATATACCGCTCCTCATTTCGCGTACGCAAAATCATAAGCAGCCCTTATCCATGAAAGCATTTCTTCGTCCAGCTCCTCCGGAGCGCTGACGACGAAATGATGCGTCCATCTTCCGGGATAGGGCTCCGTTTTCACCGCGACACGCTCCGAATCCAGGGGAGAGGGGAGGCCGAGCGTGATCACCATGTACCCCGCCGGAAGCTCAGCCTTCCGCCTGACGCGCGCAAAGGAGACGCAGGCAAAGACGTGACGATTGAAGAACGTGATCTGCGTCTTCTGCACCCGCCTGTTCACCTCGGGGAAGGAATCGAAGAGAAGCTCCTCGAAAGTCAGGTACAGCGAAAGCGCGTCCAGATGCCGGCCGAAGAACATCAGGGTATCGGCGTCAGGTTCCCGCATCTCATGTCTCCATTTCATCGATCATCACGTGGATCACGTCGTATTCATAGCGTTTCCCACCGTTCATCGCAGTACCTTTTCCAGAGGCCGGCCCTTTGCCAGCTCGTCCACCAGCTTGTCCAGCCGGCGCACATTCCGCATCAGGGGATCTTCGACGGCTTCCACCTGCACCCCGCAGACCTTGCCTTTGATCAGCTCTGCCCGAGGATTCATGGCGGGGGCCTGCCGGAAAAAGTCTCCGTAGGTCATTTCCGGATCGACCCGGTTCATATCGTACCCGGTCAGCCATGCGATGACGGTGTCCAGCTCTTCCTTCGACCGGCCTTTGCGCTCCACCTTCTGAAGCAGCAGAGGGTAGACTTTTGAAACCTTCATATCAAAGATGCTCTGACGTGCCATGAAGTCTCTCCTTTTTGTTTCCCTACGGGCCCGGGCTTGACTCATTGACCGGCGATCCGGCACCGGACCGATAAGTCTGCGTGGAACCGGACAGGGAAGCGGGGGCAGCATGCCCTCAAGCCCGGTCCTGTTTGTAAACTACTTCAAATTCCTCGCAGACCACTTTTGTATTCTCGTCAAACTCCCTGTGAACAGAGGCAAGCTCACCGGCCAGAAAGACGGCATGGACCGTTCGCCAGTATTCCGGTGACCGGTCGCCTTCGCCTTCCTTGAAAGCATGCTCCCGGGTGACCCTGCGAAATTCGGTCACGGTCACTTTCCGCGTTTGTATTATGCACACGGCCTCTTTCTTTGAGTTCAGGATAATACTGTAATCTCCGGCCCGTGGGATCGGCTCGCTGTTTATCCGATACAGGTCGTATGCCGAGCAGGTCGCGGTTTTAATGCCCCGAACGACCAGCTCCGCCAGTTTGTCGGGCGCCTCTGCGAAGGACCATGCTTCATACGTTCCGGTCAGACCGGACCTTTCCCACAATTCTTCCGCTGTCATGCCCGTTTCGTTATCCCCATCAATATATCTCATGATAAAGTGTCCGACAATACCGTCTTTATCCGTAAATGCCGTCCGGAGGAGGTAATCGTTTCCTTAAGGCCGGATCCGGCTTTTTACCGGAAAAGAATGATTCCCAAAATGATATACGCAATACTGCACACAGTCTGTGAGACGGCGCTAGCCCTTCCGAGATCCCTGATCACATCGATGCCGTCCGAGGCATGCGGAGCGTTCTCTATAAAGTCCGCGGCGCCCGCCGGCCCCGGACAGCTTCTGAAATCTTCGCTGCATTCCCGGGCCGCGTTTTTATACGACGGCGTATCGAGGATCCTCCTGACGGTATCCCTAATCCCCGCTACGGAATCATCCTTCAGATCGATCCCCGCGCCGATCTCTCGTACTCTTCTGGCGACCGCCTCCTGCTCGTTCGTCTGGGCATATAAGGCCATCGGCGTCGCCATATACAGACTCTCCGATACGCTGTTCATACCGCAGTGTGTGATGAACACATCCGCCTTTGACAGGACATCAAGCTGATCGACGTAAGGGTAGATTTTAATGTTTTCCGGCAGCTCGCCGAAGAGAGCTGTATCCACCGCTTTTCCGCCGGAGATGATCACATCCAGATCTTCACCCTTAAACGCCTCGATGCACTTGCCGTAAAAATCGGGACGGTCGTTGATGACCGTGCCGAGTGATATGTACACAAGGGGACGCTCATGATTTTTGTCCGGGCTGATATCCGTCAGCAGGGAAGGCCCCGCGAAAAGATAATGATCGGAGAAGCTCTCCGAATAGGGCTGAAACTTCTCTGATGTATAGACGACCGAATCGGTCTGATTGTCGCTCTGTATGAGAGAAAACAGCCCCTTGATCTTGTAGCCGAAGGCCTTCAGCCTGTTTAACTCATGCGAGACCCTCGGCAGACCGAAGATCAGCCCGGCGACCTCTCCGGGCGAATTCTTCATGTAGGTAGAGGACATCCGGTTAAAGGCAAATGTGCTGGTGGACACTACCAGCGGAACGTCGTATTTCCAGGCGTTCAGCTTTCCCCAGAAGCATACGGAATCCGAAAAAACGACATCCGGCCTGAAGGAGGTGAACTCGCCGTGCAGAAAGTCGTCCATCGCGGCCGTGATCCGGATATCCTGGATCGACATCTCGGTAGAGGATACCTTTTTCAGGTTTTCCTCTTCCTTTGTGCTCAGCTCGGGAAGAAATCTGTCGCAGCCGATGAATGCCGCGCCCGTACGCTCTATTTTTTCCCGAAACTCGCTGAATGAGTAAAAGCGCACCTCGTCGCCCCGGGAAACCAGCTCCTTAACGACCGCAAGCATCGGATTTGTATGACCGTGCGCGGGAATGCAGAATACAGCAACTTTTTTCATCTGTCAGCCCTCGTCATTCTCGGAAAACGCTCTGTTGAACCACTCCGAAAAAGACTGTTTGGGGGGGATGGCGATACCGCGCTTTTCGTCGCCGAGCAGGATCAGCGTATCCCCGGGCCTGATCCCGAATATCTCCCGCGCCTGTTTGGGGATAACGATCTGCCCTTTTTCTCCTACTGTAGCGGTCCATGCGTGTTTTCCCTTTGGCGTGCTCATTGCTTTAGCCCTCCGGTATAATAAGTATGATTTGTATAACTTATTCTACTTCTTCGCAGCCGGGCTGTCAAGAGCGGCGATCCCGGAAAACGCGCTTAACCGTCCTTTTTGCGGGAAAAGAAAAGAACCGGTCGCCCGGTCCTTCCCGCTGGTTCAATTATCCGCGTTTTCACACGGGGATCGGTGCCGTTGATCCCGGCTCCGACTTTTCCGAGCCGGGCCGCCGGAGCGGACAGGCGTATATCAGGCCGCCGGCTTCGACTGATAATAATACGGCGCCGGGTAAAGAACGGATCAGCGCGATGCTGTATTCGTTTCCTTTTTTCACATCGAACAGAACACGCTTCAGTCCCAGGGATCCCAGATAGTCCATTACGGCGAGAACGGAGTCGAGCGCGATATGTTTTCTTCGAAAAGGGGAGGCCACCCAGTAATACAGATATATCTCGCCCTTGCTTTGATCGTGATCGTATAAGCCCACTCTTCCGCACGGTTCTCCGTTCCGGTAAATCACAAAGGTTTCATCGAACGGCGGGACCTTTTCGTCAACGTAAGCAAGGTCGTATTCCAGCTTATAATCCTCGTCAAAAGGAAACCATTGGGATATCTCTTTTAAATCGGCCTTGAATAAAGGGAAAAGCAATGCCGCGTTTTCCCGGTCGATCGGTTTCAGCCGAATACTGTCATTTACAATCAGGTCCATTTCCGCTTCTCCTTCAACAGAGGATCACTCTGTTCTTTCAACGGTCATTTCCGCGGAACCCTCCTCAAGGGAGTTATATACATCGTAATGGATATGATCTCCCGGAACGCCCTCCGCGAGCGCCCGGAGCTGGCGGGCGAGGGAAAGCAGACCTTCCCGGTTCGCGGAGATCGTCACTGCTTTATGATCGCCGATCACGGAGATGCTGTATCCGTCGACCCATTCTATCTTCATGTCTTTTCCCCTGTAAACGCAGCGGGATCTGTTCGGTGCACATGCTTCAGATCATTTTGTAGAGTTCATAGCAGCTGTGCCCTTTGGGAACGTCCTTGAGTTCGCCCCGAAGAAGATACCCGTTCTTTTTGAAAAAGCCGACATTCCAGTCGCCCGCGTTCGTCAATACCATGGAAGCGCCGTTTTCCTTCGCTGTTTTTTCTGCTTCCCGCAGCAGATATGTCCCCAAACCCCGGCGTCTGAACGGCTCTTCCACAAACAGAGCGTCCACAAAGCCGTAGGCGCCCTTATCCGCATCCGCGATCACGCCCGCAATAAACCGGCCGTCCCTGTCCACAAGCTTCTTATCATGATCAACGCTCTCGTACTGCGGCTCATAGGTCTCGCTGTATGTCCGAATGCCGTTTTCGATGACCTCCGCGTCGTCCTCGCTGCCGAGGGAAACCCTGAACCGGGCGCCGCTGTTGTTGGCCGGCACGTATTCCGGCGTGTCCCTGTCAAGATATTTGACCAGGGAATAACTGATATAGCCGTTTGGCATTTTCAGAGTCGTGAATACCGTGTAGCCGTGTTTTTCGTAGAACGGTCTTGCCATATAACTGGCGGTGCCGAGCGTCACGACCCGGCAGCCCTTCTCTTTCGCGATACGCTCGACTTCACGGATGATCATAGAGCCCAGCCCCTGATGACGGCAGCGTTCATCCACCCAAAGGGTGTCAAGGAACATTCTGGACCAGTGGTATTCGTAAGCCGAGGCAATACATCCGCCGATGATCTCGCCGTTTTCGTTTTCGATTTTGAGAACAAATTCCTCTTCGTCCGCGTCCGTTTCGCGCGGCACGATCTCATTGATCTTCCCGCCG
>CACXMX010000032.1 GCA_902768805.1 Oscillospiraceae bacterium | reverse complement strand
TTCGTCTTCTTCGACCATGAGGAGACGGGTCTCTTCGGCTCCGCGTTTTTCCGTTCGCGGCACAAAAAGGCAGTGAAGGGCCGCCTCGTCATCAATTTCGACTGCGTCTCGGACGGCGATCACATTCTGATCGTTCAGAACGGAAAAGCGAAAAAGCGCGCGGGCCGAGCGCTCGAAGAGGCTTTCTTCTCCGCGGGGGACAAGCAGGTGCACCTCTGCGGTCCGCTCGGGGGCTTTTACCCCTCGGATCAGGTCAACTTTCCCTATGCCGTAGGGGTGGCGGCAATGCACAAGGCCCCTGTCATCGGACTCTACATGGCGCGGATCCACACGCCGCGGGACACCGTCTGCGACGAGCGGAACTTCGCCTTCCTCGTCGATGGCGCAAGGCGCTTCCTTCGCCTTTACGAAGCGAATAACGATTGACGAAAACGCAGCCTCTTTATTGAAATAACAGTCTTTTCCCATAACAGCACGGTGATTTTGACGGAATTGCCGTGCTGTGCTTTTTGTGATACCATGCGTTTGCATCCTTCTGTGCCGAACAGCGCCCGGAAACTATGCGTACAAATCGGGATCGGTCCCGGAACGGAGGTGACCTATGCGGGAATACGGCTCACGAATCATTGTGATCGGCTGCCCCGGCGCCGGGAAGAGCACCTTCGCGAGAAAGCTGAGGGACAAAACCGGTCTTCCGCTGTACTATCTGGATATGCTCTATCACAAGCCGGACAGAACTGCGGTCACGCGCGGGGAATTTGACAAAAAGCTCTCGGCTGTTCTGCGTACCGATGAATGGATCATTGACGGGAACTATCAGAGGACCCTGCCGCTGCGTTTTGAGGCCTGTACGGACGTTTTCCTTCTGGATCTGCCTCCGGAAGAGTGTCTGCTGGGCGCCGCCTCCAGGATCGGTACGGCGCGCGAAGACATGCCGTGGATCGAGCAGGAATTCGATCCCGGGTTTCGGCAGTATATCCTGGATTTTCGGAAGGACCAGATCCCGCTGATCGATGAACTGGTGCGCCGGTACCGGGATACCAGACGGATCACCGTCTTCCGCTCCCGTGGGGAAGCGGACCGGTGGTTAGACGAGGAGAGCTGAATACATGCTTGATCGGCCGGGTCATCCAACCCGGCCGATCCTTTTGTCCGTTTTTTGTTTGAGCCTCCGCCGGAAATCGGGATCTGCCGGGCTCACCGGATCGATCCCGACAGCAGGAGAACAGCCGCGGTCACTGCCGGAACCGTCACCGTGTCCCATTCGCTGGGGCTGAAAAGCTCGGTCGCCGTGCCGAACAGCGAGGCGGCCGCGGCGGTCAGGAGCGCTGTCTGTACAGGCATTCCGCTTCCGAAATACAGTACGCAGGAACCGCAGACGAACGCGACCGCAAACATGGCGCAGCTGCCTTCCCAGGACTTCTTTCCGTCCGCCGGTTTTATCATCACCTTGTGTTTCCCGCAGGGGATCCCGATCAGCGCCGCCGCCGCGTCGCCCGTGCCCCACATAAGGATCGCGGCGGCACAAAGAAACGGCTTACCGAACATACCCCATGTCACGGCAGTAACAGCGGCAAACATAAGGAAAAGCATCAGCAGGCTTTTTCTGATCTCTCCGGGTCCCTTCTGTACGAAGAGCTTCGCATACCACGGTTCTTTTTCAAGCTGATACAGAACAGGATACACCGCCGCGGCGATCATGACCGAGACGAGCGCCGCGGACTGCCAGCTCGGCGCAGTCAGTATCATGATCGATATGCTGGAAAAGCCTACGATATGAAGGAGCTTGCGGAAAACAAAGGACGGGATCCCGGTCAGCAGCCGGATCGGCAGCAGGACCAGCACGCACGGTATGATGAACGAGGCAAAAATGCCCAGACACCGAAGCGTATCGGGGAACAGGGCGTACGCCGAAAGATGATCCCAATAGTTAAGCGTCAGCATGGCCGCGCCGAGGATCGTGAGCACCGCGCCGGTCACAAGGCCCACGGTGCGGTTATTCACTCTGTTGGCAAACCTTGCCGACGTGAGGCTCGCCGCGGCAGCGGCAAGGATGCACACGAGCATCACGTCCCATTTTTCCACTACGATGGCCGGATGGATCAGAATATGGCTGACGGACGCGATCAGCGCCGTAAAGGTCATGATAAAAGTGCTCGTCCCGACGGCCGTCTTCAGTTCCATCCCGAGAAAAGCGGTGAACACTATGAGCATCATCATCCCGCCGCCGGTTCCTACGAATCCGGTACCGAAGCCGATCGTAAGGCCGAAGAAAAGGGAAACGGCCACGCCTTTCCTGTCGAGTGTTTTCCCTTTCGCCGGCCGGTCATTGCGGCTTGTATCGGGCTTTGCGAGGAAACGGATGCCGATGAAAAAAGTGAGGAACAGAGTAAAGCCGCTGAGCACCACATTGCCGACGATAAACGCGACATAACTGCCGACCGTACACATCCCGAGAATGCATATAAGCATGATCCGGCCGCGCTTCAGATCCAGGTTTTTATGCCTGGCGTAAGTAACGGCCGTGACCGCCGACCCGAGGATATCCGAGGCGAGCGCGATCGCCGTTGCCTGATAGGCGCCGGTCTCTCCGGCGAAGGAGGGGCAGAGCACAATAAGGATCGGAACCATTACGGTTGCGGCGGAAAGCCCGGCCAGTCCTGTTCCGATCCCCGCGCCGATCGAGGCGATGATATACCATATCCATTCCATATTACGTTCCTTCCCTGTCCGGTGAACCCGGCAATGCGGATCACCGGGCAGTGCCCGCTGTAAAGTCGGCCCTCCTTTCAGAATTCTTCCAGTATCCTGTCAAGCATTTTTCGGTGCTTTTTCCCGGCGCACAGATAGAACTGCACACAGGCTTCCTCATCGGCCAATGGTATGACGACCCGGTTTTCCGGAACAAAGGACACGTATTTTCGGGAAATATCGGTAACAAAATTCGGAATGTCCGACGCAGTCACCAGTTCGCGCAGCGTTTTCCGGTCGCTCTGGACAATGAAATGTACATCCTTCATTTTCTTTTCATGAAGATCCTGCCAGATGCCCAGACCCGACGAGAGCAGCATGGTGAGTCCTTTCAGATCCGAAATCCGCAGTGTTTCGCGGTCGGCGAGCGGATGTGTTCGCGGGAGCGATACCATCAGGCTCTCGCGTATATAAGGCCGGCACAGTATGTCCGGCTCCTGCCACGGATGAGAGAGCACGACCATCCCGAACGCCCCGCTGCGCAGCCCTTCCGGGAGCGTGCCCTCCGGCTGCAGAACGGAGGAGATCGTCAACTCGGGATACAGTGAGGTCATGCGCGGGATGAGCGTGAAGGTCGGACCCGGCGCGCAGGATCCGATCGTCACGGTGGTGAGACTGCGGCGGTACCGCTCCATTCTTTCCGTCATCTGTTTGGCGGAGCTCAGCACGGATCTCGCTCCCTCTACAGCCAGCTTTCCGGCTTCGTTCAGCTCCGCGCGGTTTTTCGTGCGTTCGAAAAGCCGCACTCCCAGTTCTTCTTCCAGCCGCTGCATGGCCCGTGTCAGCGCCGGCTGAGAGACGTGCAGCGCTTTGGCCGCGGAAGAAAAGGTGCCTTCCTCGGCAATGCATACCAGGTATTCCAAATGACGAAGCTCCGGCATTTCAGCGACTCCTTTCCGGTTTTCACTATAATATCATGTTATAGTGAGTTCCGCAATAAGCATTGTACATTTCCGGTCGGCCATGCTATGATCCTTTCCGACAGAAAGAAACCGCCCGGACGGAGCGGAAAAAGAACGCAAAGGAGCATGCGCGAAATGAAGAAAACGTGGCTGATCATCGGGGCGAGCGTCGGAAGCATCGGCGAAGGTATCGCCAGAGCGGTTCTCGGGCACGGAGACAACGCGGTGATAACCGCCCGCTCCGCGGAGAGACTCGGGCCCATCGCGAAAGACTATCCGGAGACCTGCCTGCCGATGGAGCTGGAGATGTCCGACCGGGTCAGAATGAAGGAGATTGTCGATCTGGCTGTTGATAGATTCGGCACGATAGACGTGCTGATAAACAACGCCGGTCATGGGTATCGCTCTTCCGTGGAGGAGGGTGAGGAAGAGGCTGTCCGGGAGTTGTTTGAAACAAATCTCTTTGGCCCCGTCAGCATGATCCGGACAGTGCTTCCGATCATGAGAGAAAAAGGCACCGGCGTTATCATGAATACGACCAGTATCGCTGCCGAGCGTTCCGCTGTCGGTTCCGGATATTACGCCTCCAGCAAGGCTGCCCTGGATCTGCTGAGCGACGGACTGTGTAAGGAACTCAAGCCGCTGGGGATCCGTGTGATGGTTATCGAGCCCGGTTCTTTCCGGACGCATTTCTATGACGGAGCGCTCAAAAGCGCGCCGCTGACGATCGACGCCTATAAAGATTCCACATGGAAAAACGCCAACGCGGAAAACCTGAGGCAGCAGCCCGGCGATCCCATGAAAGCCGGCGAGCTGATCTATTCCATGGCTTTTTCCGAAACGGCGCCGTTCCGCCTGCTGCTCGGTTCCGACGCGGTAAAGGCGGTCATCTCAACCGCCGAGGCACGAATAGAAGAAGCCCGGGCTTTTTCGCGGCTTTCGGAAGGAACGGATTTTGAGCGTCCGTAATAAACCGGCAAAGACCTCCGCCTGACGGCGGGGGTCTTTGCATGCGCAGCGGTTTGCCCCTGCCGGATCGGAGGTACTTCCCTGCCGTCAACGATCCCCTGTCCGGAGCATGATCCGCTCCCGCGCGAAAGCTGTTGTCACGCGGCCGCGCTGTGCTATAATGCAGGGGAATAGGCAAGTCGGCCTGCGGAAAAGGAGGAGGAGAACCATGCTGTCACCCAAAGAGAACCTGCTCAGGATGTACAGGGGCGAAATGCCCGAGTACATACCCAACCGCGGTTTCCGCGAATTCAAATGCTCCGCGTTTATCGACGTCAAAAAGCCCGGCGTAAAGCGGGATGAGTTCGGCGTGGAGTATACCGGCAAGGAGGAGATATTCGGCGGCGCCCCCATTCCGATGCCCGGCCATTACGTGCTGGACGACATCACGCGCTGGCGGTACAAAATCAAGGCCCCGGACATCTCGGACGTGGACTGGGAGGCTTTGGCAAAAAAGGACCTGGAGGGGATCGACCGCAGCACCACGGGGCTCGTGTTTTACTGGGGCAAGATTTTCCAGCGCCTGATGGACTTTATGGGACATACCGACGGTCTTGTGGCGATCGCCCTGGAGCCGGAGGAGTGCTATGCCATGCTGAGCTATCTGTGTGACTTCAACTGCGAGGTGCTGAAAAACGTCTGCCTGTATTATAAGCCGGACGCGGTCTGCATTCCCGACGATACGGCCACAGCCCGGGCCCCCTTTATCTCGCCGGAGACCTATCGGGAGATGATCAAACCGCTCCACGCCAGAGAGGCGGAGATCGTGCTCAACAGCGGGGTATATCTCGACATGCACGACTGCGGCTGCTGCGAGGCCTTTATAGACGACTGGATGGATTTCGGAGTCAGGTCCTGGAACCCTGCCCAGCCCTCCAACGACCTTGCGGCCATCAAGAAAAAATACGGGCGCGGCCTCATCATCTCCGGAGGCTGGGACCCGCAGGATCCCATGACCTACGGGGAAGTCGACGAAGAATCGCTCCGGGAAGCCCTCATGCGGTATGTGGATGAGCTGGCCCCGAACGGCGGCTTCATCTTTTCCGCGTATGCCATGGGCAGACTGAGCGGCAGCGGGAAGAACAAAATGGACGTCGTGAACGACGTCTATATGAATTACGCGAAAGACTGGTACCGGACGCATTGATCCTGCGGCGGAACGGAAAACGGCCATCTCACGATGGCCGTTTTTCTGTCCGCCTCATCCGCGGCGCTCGCCCGCGCAGTTTCTGCCGCATTCGGAGCAGCCGCAGGAACAGCCGCTCTTTTTCATTCTGTACATACGGCGCAGCGCCAGAAACACCGCCAAAGCCACGCCGGCAATGATAACGATATCCGCCAAGTTCATGTTTTCCCCTCCTCAGACCATGCCCGCCATCAGGCCGATCACGCGCACGAGCAGAGCCGCGCCCCACGCTACCGCGCACTGCCAGAACACGATATACAGCGCCCATCCGCGCCCGAGTTCCCGGCGCACCGACGCCACCGACGCCACGCACGGGGTATAAAGCAGGCTGAAAACGAGCATCGACAGCGCCGGCAGCGGGCTCATGGCCGCGGCCACGCCGCCCGGCGCGCCGAAGAGCACCTCCATTACGGAGACGACGCTCTCCTTTGCCATGAAGCCGCAGATCAGCGAGGTCACGATCCGCCAGTCGCCCAGCCCGATCGGCGCAAACACAGGCGTAAGGAAGCCGGCGACCCCGGCGAGAATGCTGTCGCGCGAATTCGCGGTAAGATTAAACCGGAAATCGAAGCTTTGGAGAAACCATACCACGATCGTCGCGACAAGGATCACCGAAAACGCTCTCTGCAGAAAATCCTTCGATTTCTCCCAAAGGAGCTGCAGGGTATTGCGCGCACTCGGCATGCGATAGTTCGGAAGCTCCATGACGAAGGGGACCGCCTCTCCCCGGAACATTGTCTTTTTGTAAAGAAAGGCGACGACAATTCCGATCAGGATGCTCAGCACATACAGCCCGATCATGACAAGCGCCTTGTGCCTCAGGAAAAACGCGTCCACAAAAAACGCGTAGATCGGGAGCTTCGCGGTGCAGCTCATGAACGGAGTCAGAAGTATGGTCATTTTCCGGTCGCGCTGGCTCGGAAGAGTACGCGTCGCCATGACGGCGGGGACCGTGCATCCGAACCCGATCAGCAGCGGAACGATGCTTCGTCCCGAAAGGCCCAGCTTTCTCAGCAGTTTGTCCATGACGAAAGCCACGCGGGCTATATAGCCGCTGTCCTCCAGCAGGGAGAGGAACAGAAACATGGTCACAATGATCGGCAGAAAGCTCAGAACGCTTCCTACGCCCTCGAATATCCCGTTGATGACAAGGCCGTGAAGCATGTCGTTGACTCCTGCGGCCGCCAGCGCCCGGTCCGCGGTGAGGGTCAGCGCCTTTATCCCAACCTCCAGCAGGTCCTGCAGGCCGGCGCCGATCACGTTGAACGTCAGGTAGAACACCAGGCCCATCACCCCGATGAAAACCGGGATCGCCGTATACCTGCCGGTCAGGACGCGGTCGATCTTACGGCTTCTCTCGTGCTCGCGGTTTTCCTCGGGCTTTCGTACGCAGGCCGAGCAGACCTTTGTGATAAAGGCAAATCGCATATCGGCGATCGCCGCGCTCCGGTCAAGCCCGCGCTCCTTCTCCATCTGCAGCGTGATGTGTTCGAGCGTTTCCTTTTCGTTCTGATCCAGCGAGAGCCGGTCTATGATCAGGCTGTCCCCTTCTATCGCCTTGCAGGCGGCGAAACGGACCGGCAGCCCGGCCGCCTCGGCGTGATCCGCTATCAGATGGATCACCGCGTGCAGACATCTGTGCACGGCCCCGTTGTGATCCTTTTCATCGCAGAAATCCTGGCGAGTCGGTTTTTCCCGGTACTTCGCTATATGGACCGCGTGGTTCACCAGCTCCTGTACGCCCTGGTTTTTAGCCGCGGCTATGGGCACCACGGGAACTCCCAGCATGGCCTCCATGGCGTTCACGTCCACCGAACCGCCGTTTCCGGTCAGTTCGTCCATCATATTCAGCGCTATCACGACGGGAATGTCCATTTCCAGAAGCTGCATGGTAAGATAGAGATTGCGCTCGATATTGGTGACGTCCACTATGTCGATGATCGCCTTCGGCTTTTCATTCAGCACAAAATCCCTGGAAACGAGCTCCTCGCTGGAATAGGGAGACATGGAATATATGCCGGGCAGATCCGTGATGGCGGTATGCGGCTGCCCCAGGATCGCGCCGTCCTTGCGGTCGACGGTAACGCCCGGGAAATTGCCCACATGCTGTCTGGAACCCGTCAGCTGGTTGAAAAGAGTCGTCTTGCCGCTGTTCTGGTTCCCGACCAGTGCGAACGTGAGCAGCGTCCCGTCGGGAAGAGGATCCCCGCTCCCCTTCGGGTGAAACCGTCCCTCCTCGCCCAGTCCGAGATGCTCGCTGACGGGATTCGGCTGCGACGCAGGTTTGCGGGCCTGTTCCGATATCGGCTCGACCTCTATTTTCCCGGCGTCATCCAGCCGGAGCGTGAGCTCGTATCCGTGCAGGCAGATCTCAACGGGGTCCCCCATGGGCGCGTATTTTACGACCCGGACATCCGTGCCGGGTATGATCCCCATGTCCAGAAAATGCTGCCGCAGCGCGCCGCTGCCGCCCACGGCCAGTACGCGGGCGGACCGGCCTTCCCCGATCTCTCTGAGTGTCATTTTCTTCATCCTCTCACAGCGAAACGGGCCCCAGGGGATCCGTCCCCAATGATTATACAGTACAAACCATTGTTAGTTTCTTCTAACATTGTTCGATTATAGTTATGGGTCTCTAACATGTCAAGTGTTTTTTTGCGATACGGCCGTTTATGACGGCAGACTGCCGGCGCCGGGAACAGGTTCCCGGCGCCGGCAGTTTTCCTTTTATCCGAGGGGCTTTTGGAGAGGGCTTTTATTCCGTATCCGGTTTCCCGGCGGCTCTGTTCTGACCCAGGTTGTACCACAGCACCGCGCATACCACGATCACCGCGCCGATCAGCGACAGTCTGCCCAGCCTTTCCCCGTAAAACACCGCCACCAGAAGGGGATTGAGAATGGGCTCCAGCGCGTTGATGATGGACGCGGTCACAGGGTCGGTGTGCTTTGTTCCGACGGAGAAAAACACATAGGCCAGTCCGACCTGCACCGTTCCGAGCAGGATCACGGGGATCAGGACCGGCGCGCCGAATTCCGTCTCCCGCGGGACCAGCGGGGACAGACAGATCCCGCACAGAAGCTGACCGAAAAACATGGAGGAGAGGGCGTCTCCTTTCTCAAACTCATTGAGCATGAATACCCCGGCATAAAAAATACCGGAGAGGAGAGCCAGCGTGTCCCCCAGGATCTTCCCCTGGGACAGGCTCTCAAAAAAGAAGCACAGGATCCCGGCCAGGACCGTCAGTATGGCGGTGATCTCCTTCCTTCCGGGTCTGGTTCCGAAAAACAGGAACATAAACAGGATGATCCACATCGGAGCGGTGTACTGCAGTATGATCGTGTTGCCGGCTGTCGTCAGCTTGTTGGCCACGGCGTAAAGAGTCGTGACGCCGGCCATGCAGACCGCTCCCACGAATACCGTAAAATTCCACTTGAGCCTGTGCCGGGTCGCCAGAAGATACAGCCCGATCACGCAGCACGCGATGAGATTGCGCGCTCCGTTGATCGCCAGCGGATTCCATGGGATCACCTTGATGAACAGGCCGCCCAGAGAAAAGCAGAAGGAGGCGCACAGCATGGCCGCCGTACCCTTTCGGCGCAGTCCGCGATCGTCAGCCGATTTTGTCATATCTGTCACAGCCCTTCGTTTCGCACGGATCGTAATAAGAGATGAACGGCGTGATGGTAACATATTTTACGGCCCCGCGCAATACGCTTGTCTCCCCGCTCTTCTTTTTTCCGGAGGAACGGCTCCCGGAAAACACGGAAGGCACGGCTGTGAGATCATCGCGATCCCGCTTCCGTGCCTTCCGCCTGTCGTACGCCTTTGGGTTCGCCGTGTTCCTCGTCACGGGATTCAGGCTGCCCCAGGTGTTCCTGCGTCGTCTGTCCAGTTCTCTTTTTTTCTTTTTTGAGAGCTTTTCATAGGGGACGAATTTTTCCATACGGCACCTCCCTGTGTTTTTTGTATTTACTATGCTTCCCGGAGGTATTATACCCAAATTGCCGCCGATGGCAAGTCCCCGTTTGGCCGGCCGGTCCGGCTTGTCAAAACGCCGCGCCGGTGGTATGATTACCCGGCATAAACGGCACGTTCACCGGGCCGCGCCGGCCCGCGCGGAACAGGTGCCGACTTTGATCGGAGGTTGGATCATGTCCCGAATCTATACCAGTGTGGACCAGCTCATCGGCGGTACTCCGCTGCTGGAGCTGCGGAATATCGAAAAGGAATTTGCGCTCAAGGCGCGGCTTCTGGCAAAGCTGGAATACCTGAACCCGGCGGGCTCGGTGAAAGACCGCGTGGGCAAGTCCATGCTGGACGACGCCGAGGAGCGGGGTATCCTCAAGAGCGGATCGGTGATCATAGAGCCCACCTCCGGCAACACGGGCATCGGGCTCGCCGCGGTGGCGGCGGCCAGAGGATACCGGCTGATCATCACCATGCCCGAAACCATGAGCGTCGAGCGCCGCATGCTTCTGAAAGCCTACGGGGCGGAGCTTGTCCTCACGGACGGCTCGAAGGGGATGAGCGGAGCCATCGCCAGGGCCGAGGAGCTCTCCCGCGAGATCGAGGGGAGCTTCATGGCGGGCCAGTTTGTCAACCCCGCCAACCCGAGAGCCCACTTTGAGACCACCGGTCCCGAGATCTGGAACGACACGGACGGCGAGGTGGACATTTTCGTGGCGGGAGCGGGCACGGGCGGCACCCTCACCGGCGTGGGCGAATACCTCAAATCGAAAAAGGCCGTAAAGATCATAGCCGTAGAGCCCGCGTCCTCCGCGGTGCTCTCCGGCCGTCCCGCAGGGTCCCATGGGCTTCAGGGCATCGGCGCCGGTTTTGTTCCGGAGGTGCTCAACACAAAGATCCTCGACGAGATCGTCCCCGTCACCGAGGAAGAGGCTTACGCCGCCGGGCGGCTGATCGGCCTGCGCGAGGGCGTTCTGGTCGGCATCTCCTCCGGAGCGGCGCTCCACGCGGCGATCGAGACCGCGAAGCGTCCCGAAAACGAGGGCAAAACGATCGTCGTTCTCCTCCCCGACACCGGCGACCGCTATCTCTCCACGCCGCTTTTCGCCGAATAAGGAGCTTCCGATGAGTCAGGCTCTCATTGCCATGAGCGGGGGCGTGGATTCCTCCGTGGCGGCGCTACTGACCCTGCGGGAGGGTCTCACGTGCGTCGGCTGCACGATGCGCCTGTTCGACAACGAAGACGCCGGCGTCGAAACCGGGCGCACATGCTGTTCTCTGAACGACGCGGAGGACGCGCGCGCCGTGGCGTTCCGGCTGGGGATGCCCTTTTATGTGTTCAACTTTATGCGGGAGTTCCGCGAGGAGATCATGGCGCCGTTCGCCGAGAGCTATCTGCGCGGACTTACGCCCAACCCCTGCATAGAGTGCAACCGCGTCATGAAGTTCTCTGCCCTTCTGCGGCGCGCCGAGGAGCTGGGCTGCTCGGCTCTGGTCACAGGTCATTACGCCCTGACAGAATTCGCCGACGGCAGATGGAAGCTCAAAAAAGCCCTGGATCCGGACAAGGACCAGAGTTATTTCCTCTATACTCTCACGCAGGAGCAGCTCTCAAAGGTGCGCTTTCCTCTAGGGGGGCTCACCAAGGACCGGGTGCGCGCCATTGCCGCGGAAAACGGCTTTGTCAACGCCTCCAAGCCGGACAGTCAGGACATCTGCTTTGTTCCCGATGGGGACCACGCCGCCATGATAGAGCGCTTCACCGGAAGAGCCTCCGTACCCGGCCCGTTCGTGGACCGGGACGGCCGGGTGCTGGGCGAGCACAGAGGTATCGAACACTACACCGTGGGGCAGCGCCGCGGGCTCGGGGTCGCGTTCGGAGAGCCCATGTATGTATGCGCGATACGTCCCGCGGACAATGCCGTGGTGCTCGGGCCGAACGAAGCGCTCTTCTCCCGCGAGGTGTCCGTATCCTCCTTCCACTGGATCTCGGGGGATATCCCCTCCGAACCGGTGCGGGGCACGGCCAAGATCCGCTACCGTCACCGGGAAGCGCCGGTCACGGCATATCCCCTGCCCGGCGGCGGTGTAAAGCTGGTGTTTGACGAGCCTCAGCGCGCAGCTGCCCCGGGTCAGTCGGCGGTACTGTACGGCGGAGACACAGTCCTCGGCGGCGGGGTGATCTCGGCGTAACTGTCCCTGCTCGGGCCCTTCCTTCAGGGCATTCGGTCAGCGGCTCTCACGGCCCGCAAAAGCACCCGGCGCCGGGTGCTTTTGTGTTGCTCTTTTTTGCCCGGTGTACTATAATAGGCACATTCGTTATCCGGGAGGCGGAGACGTTGGCCAAATCACCCAATCAAAAGCAGAAGCTGCTGCTGATCCGGCAGTATCTGGAGCAGTATTCCGACGAGGATCATCCCGTGACCGTGGCGGACATCATCGCCTTTCTCGCCTCCGCGGGGGTGAATGCCGAGCGCAAATCCGTCTACGACGATCTGGAGACGCTGATGGCTTTCGGGATCGACCTGGTGCGGGAGCGCCGCGGCAATCTCACGGTGTGGTATGTGGGCAGCCGGGATTTTCAGCTGCCCGAACTTCGCCTGCTGGTGGACAGCGTCCAGTCTTCCCGTTTCCTCACGCGCAGAAAATCGCTTGAGCTGATCGGAAAGATCGAAACGCTCACCAGCGTCTACCAGGCGCGGGGCCTGCGGCGGCAGGTATGGGTCAAGAACCGCATCAAGTCCATGAACGAGTCGATCTACTATCTGGTGGACGACCTGCACGCGGCCATCGAAGACAACGAAAAGATCCTCTTTCATTATTTCCGGTACGATCCGAGCCGGCAGCGCCAGCTCCGCCACGGCGGTGCCTGGTACGAGATCAGTCCCTACGCGCTGATGTGGGACAGTGAGAATTACTATCTCGTGGGCTACGACGCCGCCGCCGGCATCATCAAGCATTTCCGCGTGGACAAGATCCTGGATCTCCGGCGCACAGGCTCCCCCCGCGACGGCGCGGAGGTATTCGCCGAGGTGGATATGTCCGCCTACGCCAATGCCCATTTCGGCATGTTCTCCGGTGAGACGGCACCGGTCCGGATGGAGTTCGACAACTCTCTGGCCGGCGCCGTCATCGACCGGTTCGGCACCGAGGCGGTGCTGGTCCCCGCGGGAGACGGCCGCTTCTCCGTCACGGCTTCCGTGGCGGTAACAGAGCCGTTTTTCGCCTGGATGTGCAATTTCGGGGGTCTTGCTCGGATCACCTCTCCGCGCAGCGCCGTAGAGGCCATGCGCTCCCATGTGGAAAGCATTCTCTCGCAGTATGAAAAGGAGGAGACAATATGAACTGCTACATCCCCGAGGGGTATGAGCCCAGGCTGAGCGTCTATGAGATGCAGCGCGCCATTGAGTTTATCAAGCGCAGCTTCCAGAAGAATCTGGGCTCCGCTCTCAATCTCAAACGCGTTTCCGCGCCGCTGTTCGTGCGTACGGACACCGGCCTTAACGACGACCTCAACGGGGTGGAGCGTCCCGTCTCCTTTGACGTGCCCGCCGTGGACGGTGCCGAGTGTCAGGTCGTGCAGTCTCTGGCCAAATGGAAGCGCTGGGCTCTGCGGGAGTACAACTTCTATGAGGGCAAAGGCCTCTACACGGATATGAACGCCATTCGCCGGGATGAGGCCGTGCTCGACAACATCCATTCCGTATATGTGGATCAGTGGGACTGGGAGAAGGCCATCCGCCTCGAGGACCGCACGGAGGATTATCTCCGCGAAACGGTGCGCAGGATCGTTACGGCCATCTGTATGACCGGCGATGAGCTGGAATGGGAGTTTCCGAGACTGCGCGCTCATCTGAGCCGCGACGTTTTCTTCATATCCAGTCAGGAGCTCGAGGATATGTACCCCGATCTGACGCCCTCCGAGCGCGAGGACGAGATCACGAAACTCCACCCCACCGTTTTCATCTCTCAGATCGGCAAAACGCTCCGCTCCGGAAACCGCCACGACGGGCGCGCACCCGACTACGACGACTGGGATCTCAACGGCGACATCATTTTCCGGAACACGGTGCTCGACCGCCCCTTCGAGGTCTCGTCGATGGGAATCCGCGTCAGTCCGGAGAGTCTGGACCGCCAGCTCACGCTCTCGGGCTGTGACGACCGGCGGAATTACCCCTTCCACAGGGCTCTGCTCAGCGGAGAGCTTCCCTACACCATCGGCGGAGGCATCGGCCAGTCAAGGCTGTGCATGCTGCTGATCGGGTGCGCCCATATCGGTGAGGTGCAGTCGGGGATCTGGGACGAGGACACGGTCCGCGTCTGCCGCGAGCGGGGCGTACATCTGCTGTAAATAACTGCTGTCGGAGGCTCTTGATGAGCGAACGATCGGATAAAAAGAAAAAAAGCAGGAAAGGCCTGAAGAAGGTCTTTGTGGTCATCATACTGGCCTCGGCGCTGCTGCTGCTGGACGCTCTGGCGTACGGAGCATGGAGGATACGGGAGAGCATGCCCCCTCCCGAACCCGAACCGGAACCGACGGAGGAACCCGCCGCAACGAGCGAACCCACCGCCTCGCCCGAGCCGGAACCGCCGAACTCCGGCGGGTATATGTACTGTGAAAACGGACTGTTCTATCCCGACAGGACGCTCACTCTCGGAGAGCTCGCCGACGCTCTCGCCCGGTCCTCGCACCGCGAGCCGGACCTTACGGGTGACCCTGCCGAGGAGCTTACCGCGGACAGTCTCCGTTCCGCTCTCGAACGCGATTACGGGGAGCCCGCCGTCAGCGCAGCCATGAACGCGTCGGCTCTGCGGGACGGAGAGCGCGTGACCCGCGCGGAAGCCGCCGTGATCCTCAACGCCCTGCTCGAACCGGAGAGCGACGGAGAAAACGCTCTTTTCCCCGACGTGGACGACGGCTGCCGTGCCGCCGCGGACATCGCCCTCGCCGCCCGCAGCGGCAGGGACTGGGCGGGCGGAGGCTCGCTTCCCGAGCCGGGTTTCGTATGGGTGGACGGCAGGACCTACTTTGCGGACGAAACCGGTCACTTTATCAGAAACGCCTGGATCGGATCGCTGTATTTCGGTCCCGACGGCCGTTACACCTCCGGAAGCTATGAACTCGACGATTACGTTGCCGCCGCCATCGCGGCCAACACCGACGGGAGCATGACCCGTGAGGAAATGCTCCGCGCCATGTACCTGTATGTCCGCGACAGCTTTACCTATCTGCGCCGTCATTATTATCTGCTTGGAGATACCGGCTGGGCGCAGGAAGAGGCCATCACGATGTATTCCACCGGAAAAGGCAACTGCTACTGTTATGCCTCGGCCTTCTGGGCGGCCGCCCGGGCTTTGGGATACGACGCCAAGATCATCAGCGGAAAATACGGCAAGGAGGAGGCGCCTCACGGCTGGGTGGAGATTCCGGGCGAGGACGGCCTGCTCACTTATGACGTGGAGATGGAGATGCACTATCTCGCCGAGAACAAGCAGATGGATCTGTATGCCATGGACGAGGTCCGGCGCCGCGGTCACGGCTACCGGGAGCTCTCCGTGTCCGACGATCTGGCGCCCAGAGAGACCTGCGAGGGTCTCCTTCCCGGTTGAGGAGGCGCGGACATGAGAAAAACACTTATCTCCGCTCTGCTGCTCGCGCTCGTTCTGATGTGCGGCTGTGCCGCATCCGCTCCGGACGCGGAACCTGAACCCACGGCCGTTCCCACACCCGAACCCACCGCCACGCCCGAGCCCACCGCCGCGGCGGACATGGAATTTACGCTCTCCGAGGACGGTACGGACTGGACCGGGCGCTATACCGGCGCGCTGAAGCACATGCTTCCCGACGGCGCGGGCCGTTTTGAGGGGACCGGCGCCGGACAGTCCCGCTATGTCTGGGACGGAGGCTGGTCCGAGGGCAGGCCCTCCGGGAAAGGCACGCTGATACGCGAAAACCTGACCGCGTCGGTGGAGGGAGAGGCTGCGTCGGGTCTTTACAGCGGTGAGGGCACAGACGGCATTCCGGACGGTCATGGTTCCTTCACCTCGGCAGACAGCGAGGGCGTGCCCTTCACCTTCACCGGCTCCTGGGTCTCCGGAAGGATCGAAGGGCCCGGCACACTGGTCTATGACTCGCAAAACCGCTATGTCCGTGCCGGCACCTTTACCGACGGACAGTTCACTCCGACCTGGACGGAAGCGCTGGAGGCTTTGGGTACCTGCGAGCCTCTTTTCACGGTTACGGAGGACCGGCTCGCTTTTATAGAGCAGTATCCGTCACTGTGGGAGGCGACCGATCACCGCAATTATTCCAACTCCGCCTACAGGAAGCTCTACGACCGCTCACTGAATCTTAAAAAGAGCTATGAAAAGCCGGAGGTCCTCGAGCAGCCCAAATGGATGGG
>CACXMX010000031.1 GCA_902768805.1 Oscillospiraceae bacterium | reverse complement strand
ATCTGGTCGATGGTCTGCTGGCGGATCTCCTTGCCGCACTTGGGGCAGTGAGGCGTGCCCACCCGGGCCCACAGCAGACGCATATAGTCGTAGATCTCCGTGACCGTGCCCACCGTGGAGCGGGGGTTGCGGCTGGTGGTCTTCTGATCGATGGAGATGGCCGGAGAAAGCCCGTCGATGTAGTCCACGTCCGGCTTGTCCATCTGGCCCAGGAACATCCGGGCGTAGGAGGACAGGCTCTCCACATAGCGGCGCTGGCCTTCGGCGTAAATGGTGTCGAAGACCAGGGTGGACTTCCCGGAGCCGGAGATCCCGGTAAAAACGATGAGCTTCTCCCGGGGGATCTCCAGGGTGATGTCTTTCAGATTGTTCTGGCGTGCGCCACGGATGTAAATACTGTCTCTCACGGTGTGCCTTTCCTGTCGGTAGCTGAATATCGTAACTTGTATATTATACTTGATTTGCGGAAGTATGACAAGTACTTTTCCGTGAATAGGATTTGTCCTCCGGGGAGTATCCCAACAAAAATCTGCCTCGGGTCGAAAAAAACACTTGACAAACGCAGGCAAATTTCTTATACTGAACAAGCCTTTGAGGCCGAGTAGTTCAGTCGGTTAGAACGCTAGCCTGTCACGCTAGAGGTCGAGGGTTCAAGTCCCTTCTCGGTCGCCATCATGCCCCCTGCGGGGGGCATGAACTTTGCTGTTATAGCTCAGCAGGTAGAGCGCATCCTTGGTAAGGATGAGGTCCCCGGTTCGAATCCGGGTAACAGCTCCAGGAAAACGCAGTCCCCACACGGGGGCTGCGTTTTGCTTTGACTTGTGCGAAATTCGAACCGGGGACCTCCCGGCATCCCCGAGCGGGGCCATTCCCCCATGACGACGCCGACGCAGGCGCTCTTGCGAAAACCGACGAATTACGTTATAATGAGCCGCCGATATCGGACGAAAGTCCGCTGCCGCAGCGTCGCCGAAGGGAGGATAATCCGTGGTATTTCATTCTGCCATGTTTCTTTTCATATTCCTTCCCTGCTCGGTGCTGCTGTACGCTCTGATTCCCGGCCGGAAAGCCAAAGCCGTGCTGCTCGGGCTTCTGAGCGTCCTCTTTTATTCGTTCGGCGGGATCGCTCAGGTGCCTGCGCTTCTCTTCTGCGCCGTATGGAACTGGCTCTTCGGGCTGGCGCTTTCCCGTGAAAAGGGACCTCGCCGTCTGCTGTGCGCCGCCGCTGTAGCCGGTGATCTGGCGCTGCTGTGTCTTTATAAGTATACCGGATTTCTGCTCGGTATCTTCGGATCGCCCGCGCCGGCATGGGTGGGTGCCGCTCCCCCGGGCATCTCCTTTTTCACATTCCACGCGATCAGCTACCTTGTTGACGTCTTCCGCGACCGCACCCTGGCCGAGAAGCGGCCGGGCCTGCTCTTTCTGTATATCGCCTTTTTCCCGCGCCTTCTGGCAGGCCCCATCCTTCCGTGGCGCGCAGCCCGGTCCGAGCCTTTCGGCCGCGCGGTCTCCGCGGAGGAGACCGCCGCCGCTCTGCGCCGGTTCACCCGCGGCCTTGCAAAGAAGCTTCTTCTTGCCGAGAGCGCTGCCGCCGTGGCAAACGGCGTTTTCGCGCTGACCGGCGAGGCGCTGAGCTCCTCTCTCGCCTGGCTGGGGGCTTTTGCTTACTGTCTGCAGATCTACTACGACTTTTCCGGCTACAGCGACATGGCTATCGCTCTGGGTTCTCTGTTCGGCTGTACATTCCCGGAAAACTTCGATCATCCCTATGCCTCGCGAACCCTGTCGGAATTCTGGCGCCGCTGGCATATGTCGCTCAACCGGTGGTTTGTCGATTATCTCTACATTCCTCTCGGAGGCAGCCGCGAGGGCCTTGCAAAAACCGTGCGCAACACGCTGATCGTGTTTTTCTTCACCGGGCTGTGGCACGGCGCTGGCTGGACCTTTATCCTGTGGGGGCTCTGGCACGGAGCGCTCGTATCGCTGGAACGCCTTTTCCCGAAGCAGCTGACCGCCGCGGAAAGTTCCGCTCCCGGCAGAGCGCTGACGCGGGTCCTCACCCTTACGGCCGTGCTCCTGGGGTTCGTGATGTTCCGCTCGGCTTCGGTGAGAGACGGCTTCGTCATGATCGGAAGGCTGTTTTCTTTCAGCGGCGGCGATATCCAATCCGCGCTGGCGCTCCGGAGGATCCTCTCTCCGGAACGCGGCTTTTTCCTGATCGCCGGGGCGCTGTTCTCTCTGCCTTTGGGCGGAAGGATCCGGTCCCGCCTTCCCGAAACGGCGGCGAACGTTCTCGCGCTGATTGGGCTGATCGTGTGCATATGCGCCATGGCGGGCGGCGGCTTCACGCCGTTCATCTACCAGCAATTCTGAGGGAGGCGCGGATATGACAGGACGGATGCGTTCCCTTATCTTCACACTGCTGTTTTTCGCCGTGTGCCTTGTGCCCGCGGCCGGTCTCGCGCTGGGCGCGGAGTCGAAGGCCGGCGCCAATGAGGTCCTCGCCGTCAGGCCGGCCCTCACAAAGCGCGACGGTTCTCTTGATCCGGATTATCTCCCGGAGCTTGCCGATTATGTCGGGGACCGGTTCTTCCTTCGCGGGGAAGCGGTGACCGCCCGGGCAAAGCTCAGCGCCGCGCTGTTTCACACCTCGGTAACCGAGGACGTGATACTGGGCCGCGGCGGATGGCTGTATTACGCGCCGACTCTCGGCGACTATACCCGGACGTCCCGGATGAGCGGCCGTGAGATCTGGTGCGCCGCGCGGACCCTTTATCTGCTGCAGGAAAACGTCGAAAGCCGGGGAGGACGGTTCCTTTTCACGGTCGCGCCGAATAAGAATTCCCTTTACAGCGAGGCGATGCCGGTGTATCCTGTGGCGGACGGCCCCTCCAACGCGGAAGCGCTTCGAAACGCGCTCTCCTCCATGGGCGTGCATACCGCCGACCTGTTTTCGGCGTTTGAACGGGAAGACGGGATCCTGTATTTCCCGACGGACAGCCACTGGAACGGAAAAGGCGCCGCGCTGGCCGCGGATACGATCCTTTCCGCATTGGATATCGAAAGCGATTATTACTCGGGACCGTTCACCGAGGGAGCGCATAAGGGAGACCTTTACGAGATGCTCTTTCCCGCCGGCACGGATCCCGATCCGGACCCGGCGTACGCTCCGGGCTTCCGCTTTACGGCCAATACGGCCAACCCCGACAACGCGCGCATACGCGCGCAGGGGCCCGGGAACGGCAGTCTGTTCCTGTACCGGGACTCCTTCGGGCGGAATCTCTACCCCTATCTCGCCGAGAGCTTCGCGGAATCCGAATTCTCCCGCCGCAACGAATACGATCCCTCCGTCCTTCCCGAAAACGGAGTGCTGGTGATCGAGCTGGTGGAACGGAATCTGCATTATCTGAACGACTATACTCACCCCCTGCCCGCTCCGGCGCGGGACGCGGAGCTTGTTTCCGGAGCGTCCGACAGAGGCCGGATCTTGGTGCGCGAAGAAAACGGCACGGTTTTTTCCGGTACGTTCTCCGATGTGCGTCCCGACGACGATTCCCCGGTTTATATCGTTTCCGGCGGCTCTGTTTATGAAGCCGTTCCGAAGCCGGACGGTTTTGCGGCGATCCTTCCGGAGGGCGCCCGCGCCGGGGACCTCCGCGCGGTGTTTCTCTCGGACGGGGTCCTTGTTTCCCTCAGCGCAACAGACGATCTTATTTCAGGAGGATAACACTAATATGAAGAAAACGATCTCCATACTGCTGTGCGCCCTGCTGGTCCTTTCCCTGGCCGGCTGCGGCGGCACAAAGGCGGAAAGCTCGGAGCCCACCGCCGCTCCGGCCGCGGCCGAAACACCCGCCGTGACCGAGGCGTCGGCCGTTACCGTGGCCCCGGACGCGAGCGTGACTCCGGCGGAGTCCGATACCGGCGACGTCTCCGCGCTGGTGGAGCAGATCCTCGCCATGGTGGGACAGCCGGTGGAGGATCTGTACGATCTGGTCGGCCGGCCCACCGGAAACGTCGACTACACATCCAGCTGCCTCGTCACCGGCGGCAAGGACGGTCAGCTCGAGTACGACGGCTTCACCGTATACACTATCGTGCAGCCCGACGGGACCGAGACCATATACGACTGTCTGCCCGATTGACGCAGATAAGCCAAATGCCCGCCCTGCTTTTTGCAGGGCGGGCGTTTTTCTTCGGGGATCGTATTCGGTTCAGCTGTCACTCAACGGATTTCAGGGACTCGGCCATATCCACCTTCTCCAGCTTCACTCGCATGGCCGCGTTGGTCATCACGGCAAACGCCAGAGTGATCAGGAACGACCACAGATAGCTTTTGGGCAGCACCCGGATGTCCACGGTCAGGTATTCCACATCCACCAGCTCCATCACGAAGCGGTGCAGAAGCTTGCCCAGTCCCAACCCGGCCAGTCCGCCCAGGAAGGACAAAAGCAGGTTCTCCCGCAGGATATAGGAGGCCGTCTCATTGGGGAAAAAGCCCAGTACCTTCACCGTGGCGATCTCGCGGGTCCGTTCCATGCTGTTGATGTTGGTAAGGTTATAGAGGGTGATGAACGCCAGCACGCCCGAGCACACGATCAGCATGATCACCAGCAGGTCCAGGCTCGCCATGGACTGTTCCATGGTCTCCCTTTCCCGGGCGGTGACGGAGACATAGCTCACGCCCTCCTCCGAGCGCAGGCGCGCCGCGAGCCTGTCGGGATCCGTGCCCTCCGTGACCCGCAGAAGCGCTGTGTTGTCCGGCTGGGGGCCGAGGGTCTCGGGACAGACATAGACGTAATGATTCAGATAGTTGTCGCATACGGCCGTGATCGCGACCGGGATCTCCCGCCCGTCGTCCGTACGCAGGACCGCCCTGTCTCCGGCTGACAGCTGCAGACGGTCCGACAGCTTTTGGGTGATGACTGCCTCCCCGGGGCCGGGATAAGCGACGGGACCTTTGTCGTTGTAGAAGGAGATCACCTTTTCGATGTCATCGGCGCGCGCCGATACCAGACGGGTGCTTTTTTCGACCCCCCCCGCCGAGAGCGTCACCGGTTCCTGCCGGGTCATGGCGAAAGCTTCGCACTGCCCCTCCCACAATGCCGCGGACGGCGCCCCGGAGCCGGCCGATTCCGTGTCGAGCGTCACGGAGATATCGTAATGGAAGATCTGTTCGTACTGATACGCGGAGATGTTGGCCACGGAGTCGCGCGCGCCGTATCCCGCCACCATCAGAGCCGTGCAGCCCCCGATGCCCAGAAGCATCATCAGCACCCGCGCGCGGTGGCGAAAAGCGTTGCGCAGCGTGACCTTGCTCAAAAACGGCATTCGGTCCCAGAGAAACGGGATGCGTTCCAGAAGGATCCTCTTGCCGTTGCCCGGCGCTTTGGGCCGCATCAGCTCGGCGGGTTTCCCGGCCAGTTCCCGGCGGCAGGCAAGCCAGGTGACGCCGAGCGCTCCCGGCACCGCCACGGCCATGCACAGCGCGTACATCAGCGGATCGAAATAGTAGCTCAGATCGGAATAATGATACATGATGCTATAGGCGAGGAAGATGATCCGCGGGATGACCGCCGTTCCCAGAAAGAAGCCGCCGACACAGCCGAAAAGCGAGGATGAACCCGCATACATCAGATATTTCCCCATGATCGCGCCGGAGGAGTAGCCCATGGCCTTCATGGTTCCGATAAGAGTGCGCTCGTCGTTGACCATGCGCGTCATGGTGGTAACGCATACCAGCGCCGCGATCAGCGCGAAAAAGACCGGGAACGCGTTGGCGATGGCGTCGATGATGCCCGTGTCGTTTTCGAAGGTCACGTAGCCCGCGTTCGTGCTGCGGTTCAGCGCAAAGACCTCCAGTCCCAGTCTGTCCTCCGTCTCATGCCTCGCGTCAAGGAGCTCGGCGGCGGCGTCACGCAGTTTGTCCGCCGCTTCGGTGAGTTCGCGCTCCGCGTCGGCCTTCCCTTCCTCGTACTCTCTCAGGCCGTCGGCCAGCTTCTCCTCGCCCTCGCTGAGTTCCGCGCGGGCGTTGTCGAGTTTTCGCTGATTGGACGGATAATTCCGTTCAAGGTCGTCGAGCTGAGCTTCCGCGTCGTCGAGTTCCTTCTCCGCGTCGTCCAGTTTCTTTTCGCCGGCCTTGAGCTCCTCTTCCTTCGCGTCAAGCTCCGCAGAGGCGTCGTCCAGCTGCTTCAGGCCGTCGTCAAGTTCCTTCTGAGCGGCCTCGAGTTGGGCCCGCGCGTCCGCAAGCTGCGCTTCCCCGTCCCTGAGCTGCTCTCCGATCTCGTCGGCGTAAGCGTACAGCTCGGCGATGATCTCCTCTGTCTCGAGCGTCTCGGACGTATCCGGGTCGTAGTTGGCCTCCGCCTCTTCCAGGCTGCTCCGCGCATCGGTCAGACGCTGTTGGGCCTCTTCCAACCGGGCGCGCAGATCGGGCAGCTCCTCGGGGTCCCCGCTGCCGTTCTCTATGTCGCTTATGCGCTGCTCGAGAAGATAGACCTCACCCTCGGCGGTCAGGACCGCCTGGTAATACGGAGCCAGGGCCGCGTATTTGGCCGCTTCGCTGCCCGCGAGCAGATCGCGCAGCTCCTGCTCCCTCTCGCGGAGCGTCGAGAGCGCCGTGTCGTAAAGTTCGCGGTATTCCCGGACCTGAGCCTCGTTCTCCTCCAGCTCCGCCCAGCCGGCGTCGATCTCCGTCTGACCGGCTTCGGCCTCGGTGCGGCGCCCCTCGATCTCCGCGCGTCCCTCCGCGAGCTGTGTATAGCCGGACTGTATGTCCTTGCGGGAGTTCTCGATCCGGGTCCTGCCCTTGGCTATCTCCTCCCGGGCAGAAGGGATGTTCGCCATGGCTTCGTCGAGTTTTTTCTGATTGCTGTCCACCTCCGCCCAGCCCCGGTCCAGATCGGTACGGGCGCTGTCCAGCTCCTCCAGAGCGGAGGCCAGTTCCTCGGCAGTCTCTCTGCGTCCGGCGGAAAGTTCTTCCCATCCCGCGTCTATGGAGATCTCGCCCTGTTCCAGCCGCTCACGCGCCTGTGTCATAAGGATTCCGCGCCTCAACACTCCGCGGCGGTTCAGGGTCTGCTTCACGATCCCCTCCGTCCTGTCCCGGGCGATATTGTATTCTTCGGAGTAGATCCCGCCGGGAAGGGCGCACCACAGGAGTATCTCGTGATACGCGCCGCCGGAAAAGCCCGAGCGCGGCAGGATCACGAATCCCTCGATCTTTCCCGAGCCGAGAGTGGTGCTGCCCCTGTCGTCGCTGATATAGCGGGGCGAGCGGGCCAGCCCCACAAGCGTGTAGCTTCTGCGGGAAAACAGCGACAGGGTATCCTCGTCGTTATCCTCCGCCAGGGTCAGTACCCGTCCCACGTCGCTCCGGTCGAAAGCCCTGTCGTCGCCGAGGCATTCTCCCGGTGACGACGGGAGCCTCCCCGCCGTCAGCAGCGGCACGGAGACCTTCCCGGTCAGCGACATGAAATGATATACGCCGCTCTCCCGGTCCAGGCGGGCGGCGGCGTCGGCAAAATAAGCGCCCTCCGCCGAATCCACGGCGTCGAGCTCCTCAAAGGCACGCACATCCTCCGCCGAGAATCCCAGCGTGGACACAAGCCGGAAATCCGGCATGCGCGTGCTTTTCATAAATTCATCCGCCGTGGCGAGCATGGCGGGCATGGAGCTTTTGAGCCCCGCGAAAAAACCGACTCCCAGGGCTACGATGGCGAGGATGGCCAGATATCGGCCAAGGCCGGAGACGATGCTCCGCCGCAGCATTTTGCGGATATAGCGATTCATGCGCTCACCATTCGATCTGTTCCACGGGCGTGACGGTCTCGTTGACGGTCACCGACTCCACGGTGCCGCTTCTCACGCGAACGACCCGATCCGCCATGGCGCACAGGGCTTTATTGTGGGTAATGATGATCACCGTCATGCCGCTCTTCCGGCATGTGTCCTGCAGCAGCTTCAAAATGGCCTTGCCGGTGCGGTAATCCAGCGCTCCGGTGGGCTCGTCGCACAGCAGGAGCTTGGGATTCTTCGCCAGAGCTCTGGCGATGGCCACGCGCTGCTGCTCTCCCCCGGAGAGCTGAGCCGGGAAGTTTCCGGCCCGGTCGGCGAGCCCGACCTGAGCGAGCACCGTTCCGGCGTCGAGCGCGTTTTTGGAGAGCTTTGCGGCGATCTCCACGTTTTCCAGCGCCGTCAGGTTCGGGATCAGATTGTAAAACTGGAATACGAAGCCCACGTCGGTACGGCGGTAACGGGTGAGCTCCCGCTTTCGGAAGGAGGACACGACCGCCCCGTCCACCGTCACAGTCCCCTCACTGAGCGTATCCATCCCGCCGAGTATATTGAGCAGCGTGGTTTTGCCCGCGCCGGACTCGCCGACGATCACGCAGATCTCCCCTTTGGCCACGCTGAAGCTGACGTCGTGGAGAGCAGGGACCTCCACCTCGCCGGAACGGTATATTTTCTTTACGTTCTCAAAGAGAATAAAGTTTTCTTCCATAGGTCGGACCTGTCGGCGCGTCGCTTTCCGATCGAACTAAAGGACAAAGGGACTGTAGGAGCGCAGCAGCGTGTAGGCCGCTTTGCGGTCGACGGTGCGGTAGGCCGCACCGTCGGAGGTTACGATCAGCTCTCCGGGCAGCACATCGGCGTTCACCGTTTTCGGATTGCTTTTCACCAGCACGCGCGCCGCCCAGCAGAAATTCATCGCCGTGAGATCGGTCTCCGTGCGTGTGCGCATCAGCCGCCACAGTTCGGGCAGCGCCTTCATGTTCGACGCGGAGAAAACGCGTTTGAGAAACTCCACCGCCTCCGACGCCGTGGTCGGGAATCCTTCGCTTTTGGCTCCGTTTACGATGGCCGCGGCGCGGTTGAGCGTCGCGCCGTCCAGAAGGAGATAGCCGTCGGGCGCAAAGCTCAGAAGATCTCCGCACAGGTTCATCAGGCCTCTGGCGCCCGGCCGGCCTCCGCCCGAGACGCCGTACGCCTCGTCAAGCCTGAGTCCGGGATCGTTTTCCGCGTGCATGTCTCCCGGCAGCTCCAGCACGCGGACCGCGTGGGTCTTCTGCTCAAGCGTGACCAGAAAGACGGCGTCGGTATGGTATCCGTCCTCGGCCACCACCGCCAGAAGGACCGCGCTTCTCCCGGCGAACCGGGTTCCTTCTCCCGCTCCGATCGGCGGTATGCCCAGAAGCATGGCGATCAGTCCGCCGATGATCAGCAGCAAAAACAGATTGCGGATGACGTGCGGCTTTCTTCTCCGGCGGCGTTTCCGGCGCTTCGGCGCGCGGCGTGCCGGGGGATCGTCGTCCTCATAATCGTCGTCGTAATCGTCCTCATACCCGCCGCTGTTCCCGCGGGCTTTCCGTCTGGCATAGTACGCGTCTCTCTCGGCGTAATAGGCGTCCCGTTCGGCATAGTAAGCGTCTCTGCGGGCATAGTAACGCTCCCGGTCCACCGCCGTCAGTGAGCGGGGATCGAGTGTTTCCCGCGGCTGTCTGGGAGGTTCCGCCCAGTAGTCGTCAAAGTATTCTTCTCTGTCCTCGGTCGGTTCCTTCCCGGAGAGCGGTCTTTCCTTTGCCACGCGGCATATCCTCCCGGCGCCTGATCTTACCGTTTATACTATATCAGAAACGAAATCTTTGCAACATCGTCATTTTTCATAAATCACTCCCCCGGGACTTTTCTTCCGGGAAAACTGTGGTATACTGTTTTTACTATCCCCACGAAAAGGAGTAATCATCATGGCCGAAGTCATTGTAACCGAACAGAATTTTGAGCAGGAGGTACTCAACTCCGATATCCCCGTGCTGGTGGATTTCTGGGCCACCTGGTGCGGCCCCTGCAAGATGGTCGGCCCCATCGTGGCCGAGATCGCCGCGGAAAACGCCGGCCGTCTGAAGGTCGCCAAGGTCGATGTGGACGAGAATCCCGGCCTCGCCATGCGGTACGAAGTATCCAGCATCCCCACGCTGATGGTTTTCAAAAACGGCGCGGTCGTAAACAAAGCCGTCGGCGCCCGCCCCAAGGCCGCGATCATGCAGATGATCGGCTGAGAGCCTCTTTTGAGCTGCGCGCTTCGGGCCTGAGTCCCGGAGCGCGCAGTTTTCGGATCATCACGAGAGAGCAGGTCCGCGAATGAACGTATTCGATATCATCGGCCCGATCATGATCGGGCCTTCCAGCTCACATACAGCCGGTGCGGTCCGGCTGGGCAGGGTGGCAAACAAGCTGATGGACGGACAGACGCCCGCCCGGCTCGACATCACCCTCTCCGGTTCCTTTGCCCGGACAGGGCGCGGTCACGGCACCGACCGGGCTCTTCTGGCCGGGATCATGGGTTATCACAGCTATTCCGAAGAGATACGCGACGCTCTGGCCATCGCTTCCGGGCGCGGCATAGACTACCGGTTTATCAGGCGGGATATCCCCGACACGCATCCGAACACCGCCCGCGTTGAGTACGTTCTCCCCAACGGAGAGCGCGGGTCGGTACAGGGCGCCAGCATCGGAGGAGGGAATATCCGCGTAGACCTGGTCAACGATATGAAGGTGGACTTCAACGGCGACAGCCATACCCTGCTGGTGATGCACCTGGACCGGCCCGGCGTCATCGCTTCCGTGACCAACCTGATGCGCTGGGAGTATTCCGAGCTGAACATCTGCAATTTCCATCTCTCCCGCGAGAGAAAAGGCGGCAACGCCATCATGACCATCGAAGTTGACAGCCGCCCGCCCGATTCACTCATCGCGGATATCCGCCGGCTGGAAAACGTGACCAACGCGCTGCTGATACGGCGGCTCTGAGGAGGCAGTCATGCTCAAATACGAATCGATCCGGGAGATCGCGGACGCCGCCGCCGAAAAAGGCCTTCGCATCGGCGAGTTGGTACTTCACGACCAGGCCGAAGCCATGGAGCAGCCGGAGGAAGAGCTTCTCGGCAGGATGCGCGAAAACTTTGCCGTTATGAGGCAGGCCGTGGAATCCGGTCAGAACAGAGACCTGCGCTCCATGTCCGGGCTGACCGGCGGAGAGGCATATCTTATGAAGCAGTACGCCGCCCGAAGCGAAGGCGGGCTGTGCGGGTCCTTCCTTGCCGGCGCCGTCGTGCGCGCTCTGGCCGTGGCCGGCACCAACGCCGCCATGGGCAGGATCGTAGCCGCGCCGACCGCCGGAAGCTGCGGCATTCTCCCCGGCTGTCTGGTGTCCCTGTATGAGGACAGGGGCGTCGATGAGCGTACGATCCTACTGTCCATGTTCACCGCCGGAGCCTTCGGTATGGTAATCGCCGCCAAAGCCGGCATTTCCGGCGCCCAGGGCGGCTGTCAGGCGGAATGCGGCAGCGCCGCCGGAATGGCTGCCGCAGCACTCACGGAGGTGATGGGAGGCACACCCGGGCAGTGCGCGGACGCCTGCGCCATCGCCGTTGCCTGTCAGCTCGGCCTGGTGTGCGACCCTGTGGCCGGGCTGGTGGAGATTCCCTGCATCAAGCGGAATGTCTCCGGACTGATGATCGCCTTCTCCTCCGCAGATCTCGCTCTGGCGGGCGTCGCCCCGAAAATCCCCGCGGACGAGTGCATAGACGCCATGCGTGAGGTTGGCGGCGCCATGCCGGTCTCGCTGAAGGAGACCGCCGGCGGCGGTCTGGCCGCCACGCCCACCGGGCAGAAGCTCAGAGAGCAGGTATTCGGAGAATAAACGAGTCTCGCCGGGGCCGTCCTTCGGGACGGCCCCGGCTCTTTTCGGCACAGATGCCCCCGGAGTGATTTTTATATTTGGTTTGATATTATTTTTAGTGGAAATCGGAAATAACGTATGCTATACTTACCATGTATTTTAATAGCCTGGTATGGATCCCAACGCTCCGTTTCAGAGCCGGCGGAGGCAAGCGGAGACTTCCGGGCTTATTATGCGCGTCAAATCAAGTAAGGAAGGTGAGAAATTGGAGAACTATACCAAGTACAGGCTGAAGGATGCCGAAGAGCTCTCCTCGGTGCTCGCCGGTACGGACAAGATCTTCGTTGTTGCCTGCAACAAGTGCTTCAAGGAGTTCACGTCCGTCGATGAGCCCGACTGCGAGGCATTCGTAAAGCTTGCCGAGGAACAGGGCAAAACCGTCACGGGCTCCTTCAAGGTCGATTTTCTGTGCAACAGGATCCAGACCGAGAGGAAGCTGGCCGGAGTGATCCCCGAGGGCACCGAGTGCGTGTTCGTGGTCTCCTGCGGTCTGGGCATCCAGACCATGGCGGAACTGGTGAAGAAGCCGGTCTTCGCCGCCAGCAATTCCCTCAATTACACAGGTCATCACGGCATGGCTCTTACCAAAAAAGCCTGTGACGCCTGCGCGCAGTGCTTCCTGAACATCACCGGGGGCATCTGCCCGGTGGTCGACTGCTCCAAGAGTCTTCTCAACGGACAGTGCGGCGGTGCAAAGGACGGCAAGTGTGAGGTCGATCCCAACAAAGACTGCGCCTGGGAGAAGATCTACCGCAAGCTTGAGCAGACCGGACGGCTCGAAGAGTTCGAAAAGCAGCCGGTACAGCTGCGCGACTACAACAAAGTCAATTTCAAGGTCATCAGCGAATATGTGCAGTCCATTCGCGAGAAGCGTCTGGACGGCTATTACGGCGGTGTGCATCCTTCCGAGCGCAAGGAAATGAGCGAGCACTGCCCCGTTGAGGTCTTCCCCGAGTCGGATATCATGGTCATCCCCCTCTCTCAGGCCTCCGGCAAGCCCGCCAACCCCATCGTGCAGGTAGGCGATCATGTCAAGGTCGGCCAGAAGATCGGCGAGAAGGCCGGATTCATCAGCGCGGCGGTCCACTCCAGCGTCAGCGGCGAAGTCATCGCCATCGAAGAGCGCGTCCACCCCGCCACCAGAGGCGGCCTGTCCGTGGTGATCCGCAACGACCACAAGGACACTCTCGACGAATCCGTCAAGCCCAAGGGCGCTCTGGAAGACCTGAGTCCCGAGGACATCGTAAAGATCGTTGAGGACGCGGGCATCGCCGGCATGGGCGGCGCGGGCTTCCCCACCTCGGTCAAGCTCGTTCCGGGCAAGCCCATCGACGCGGTCCTGATCAACGCCTGCGAGTGCGAGCCCATGATCACCGCCGACCACAAGCTGCTTCTGGGCTACCCCGACGAGGTCATCTTCGGTCTGCGCGCCGTCATGAAAGCCGTATCCTCCCCCAAGGGCATCATCGTCATTGAGGACAACAAGCCCGACGCCATCGAACTGTTCAAGTCCAAGTGCGAGGGTCTCGACGGCATCGAGGTCGTCGTCGCGCGCACCAAGTACCCGCAAGGCGCCGAAAAAATGCTCATCAAGCGCGTCCTCGGCCGCATGGTCCCCTCGGGTGGACTGCCCGCCGACGTGGGCGCTGTGGTCTGCAACGTCAGCACCGTGAAGGCCATCTCCGACGCCATCCAGCTGGGCATGCCTCTGATCGAGCGCATCGTGTCCGTCACCGGCGAATGCATTAAGAATCCGGGCAACTATCTCATCCGCTTCGGCGTCAGCGCCAAAGACGTTATCGAGGCCTGCGGCGGTCTCACCTGCGACGACGTCGTCACCAAGATGGGCGGCCCGATGATGGGCATCCCCATCCCGAATGTCGACGTGGCCGTCATCAAGGGCACGAACGGCATCATCGCCTATGAAAACGACCACACTCAGGAAGTTGAGTGCATCAAGTGCGGCCGCTGCGCCGACGTCTGCCCGATGGAGCTCGAGCCGCTCTATTTCAACCGCCTGCTGAAAGACGGCAACATTCAGGGCCTCAAGGACATGAACATCAACGACTGCATGGAGTGCCGCTGCTGCGAGTACATCTGCTCGTCCAAGATCCCTCTGGTCACACGGATCAAGGAAGGCAAAGCTGCCGTAAGGGGGTTGAACTGATATGCTGATAACCGAACTGAAATCCAAGGAATCGATCTTGTCCCTGGTGACCGGCAAGGTCTTTATCATCAACTGTCACGGCTGCAAGGAAGTCCGCTTCCCCGAGGCGGAAGCCGAGGAGCTGGAGAAGGAGCTTCTCGCCTCCGGGAAGGTCACCGGAGTGCTCACCACGGATTACATCTGCAATCCGGAGAATCTGAAGCTCCGGCTCGAGCGCCGGAAGACCATGATCGCGGAAGCCGACGCGGTGCTGGTGCTCTCCTGCGGCGTCGGCGTGCAGAGCGTCGCCGAGTTTCTGCCCGACAAAAAGGTTTACGCCGGGTGCGACACCTACCGGCTTCCCGGATTCCAGGGCGTGACGCCTCTGGAGGTCAACTGCGATCAGTGCGGCGAGTGCTTCCTGAATCTGACCGGCGGCATCTGCCCGCTCACCGCCTGCTCCAAGAGCCTGGTCAACGGCCAGTGCGGCGGTTCCAAAAACGGCAAATGCGAAGTCGATCCGAACATGGAATGCGGCTGGGAGCGCATCTACCGGCGTCTTGAGGCCGTGGGCCGTCTGGACGCGCTGAAGTGCCCCGTACAGCTGCGCAACTACGCGACCGATAAGGACGTCTGAGCGGGTTTCCCGAAAATACTTGTTGATGAGGAGCATTAAAGAATGAAGATCTCTGAATTATTTGATCGTGGAGAATTTGTTGTCACCGCGGAAGTCGGTCCTCCGAAGGGCTTCCATCTCGAAGGCGTGATTGAGGAAGCCAAGACCTATCTGAGCGGCATCACCGCCGTGAACGTGACCGATAACCAGTCTTCCGTCATGCGCATGGGCTCTCTGGCCACCTGCAAGCTGCTCAAGGACGCGGGGCTGACCCCGATCTATCAGCTGACCTGCCGTGACCGCAACCGCATCGCCCTGGAGTCCGATCTGCTCAGCGCCGCCGCTTTCGGCATCGAGAACATCCTGTGCCTCACCGGCGACCACACGAAGCTGGGCGACCACCCCGGCGCCAAGCCCGTGTTTGACCTCGACTCCGTTTCTCTGCTGCACACCGTGCGCCTGCTGGAGTCCGGCAAGGACCTGGGCGGCAACGACCTCGTGGGCGAGCCCCCGAAGTTCGCCGCCGGCGCCGTGGTGTCCCCCTGCAGCGATTCCGTCGACGCGCAGCTGGCCAAGATGGAGCGCAAGGTGATGGCCGGCGCGGATTACTTCCAGACCCAGGCCGTCTTTGAGCCCGACAAGTTCATCGAGTTCATGGAGAAGGCCAAGCAGTTCGGCAAGCCCGTACAGCTGGGCGTCATCATCCCGAAGGGCGCGGCCATGGCCCGCTACATGAACAACAACGTCGCCGGCGTCCACGTTCCCGACGACATGCTCGCCGAGCTCGCCGCCGACAAGGAGCGCGCCAAGGCCGGCATCACCGGCGTGGAGATCGCCGCGCGCGTGATCAAGGCCTGCCGTCCCTACTGCCAGGGCGTGCATATCATGGCTCTCGGCTGGGAAAAGCACATCCCCGCCCTGCTTGAGCAGGCCGGCATCTGAACCCGTTTCGTCCCCGGAAAGGCCCGCCCTTTCCGGGGATGTTCCAAGCCTCGATTTACATAACAACCATTTTCCTATATTTTGTAGGAAAATTCAAAGGTTCGTCCGGGGCAACATAGACAAAAACATTGTACAAAACCGGAGTTGAATTGTCTTGACTAAGGTCTGTTTTGGTCTATAATTATTATGAAATCCCGTACTGTCCGGTTCGCGAAACGATCGGAAAGCCGCGACCGGCAGAGCGCCGCTTCAAATGAAAAACCATTATTTGAAAGGAGTAAACTGCATGCTGGACCCTACTGTTTACAAAGACTGGCAAATCGCTGAGGACGCCGAAGCCCGCCTTCCTTCCGTGGAGTATTTCCGCGAGAAGATGGGACTTCTGCCTGAGGAGATCATCCCCTACGGCCGTACTCCCAAGCTGGACTTCCTGAAGATCATGGAGCGCCTGAAGGATAAGCCCGACGGAAAGTACATCGAAGTCACCGCCATCACCCCGACTCCTCTGGGCGAAGGCAAGTCCACCACCTCCCTGGGCCTGATCGAAGGTCTCGGCAAGCTGGGCAAGAATGTCGGCGGCTGCCTGCGTCAGCCCTCCGGCGGCCCCACCATGAACGTCAAGGGCACCGCTGCCGGCGGCGGCAACGCGCTGCTGATCCCCATGACCGAGTTCTCCCTGGGCCTGACCGGTGATATCAACGACATCACCAACGCGCACAACCTGGGCATGGTCGCTCTGAACGCCCGCATGCAGCACGAGCGCAACTACGACGATGCGAAGCTCGAGTCCATCGGCCTGCGCCGTCTGGACATCGACCCCGAGCGCATCGAGTGGAACTTCGTTATGGACTGCTGCTGCCAGGCTCTGCGCAACATGAAGATCGGCTACGGCGAAGGCAACATGAACGGCTTCCCCATGGAGACCCGCACCAACATCGCCGTGTCCTCCGA
>CACXMX010000030.1 GCA_902768805.1 Oscillospiraceae bacterium | reverse complement strand
CATTCGAGATGTACCGGAGGGACCATCCAGACGCATCCCGCGACCGGCATGAGTGCTACGACTACTCTTCGTTCTTCCGCCCCATTTCCGACTGGATCACTTCGGCCGACATAGCGGTCTGCAATATGGAATTCCCCCTGGCCGGGCCTCCTTCCGCCGGTTACCCGAGCTTTTCCGGCCCCGACTCCTATCCCGAATACCTGTCCGACGCCGGTTTCGACGTCCTTCTGACCGCCAACAACCACATCCTGGACAAGGGAGATTCCGGTCTCCGGCGAACCGTCGAGGTCTGCGACCGGGTTGAAAAGGAACGGGGCGTCCGCCATACCGGCGTCGTCTCTTCGGAAAAGGACATGAGGGGGCGCTACCCCCTCCTGATCGAGAAGAAGGGAATCCTCATCGCCCTGATCAATTTCACCTACGGAACGAACATGGGATCCGAGGTCGCCTGGCCGAGGGTCAACCGGATGAACCGGATGGACATCGGGAAAGCGATCGAACGGGCGAAGGACGCGGGGGCCGATGTGATCGTCGCCCTTCCCCACTGGGGAGACGAATCCCCGTTCCGGCACTCCCCGTCCCAGGAAGAACTGGCCCGGTGGATGATCGCCCAGGGTGTGGACCTTGTCATCGGATCCCATCCGCACGTCGCACAGGACATCCAGGTCATCGACGGGAAAACGGTCATCTATTCACTGGGGAACGCCGTGTCGAACCAGAATGACCTGATCGCCCGCCTCGAACTCTGCGCCGCCGTCGATATCCGGATCGGAAAGGACGGGCGGGCCGTCGTCGAACCGCCGAGAGTCCGTTACCTCTGGTGCACGAAACCGGGAATGATCGACGATTCCTACACCGTCGTTCCGGTCGCTTCCTACCTGGAAAACCCGGGAGCCTGGCGGGTCAGGGAAGACTACGACAACATGGTCTCGACGTATCGCAAAGTACAAAAAGAAAACCACGTATATGAAGAAAACGATCCAACTGGAAGCCATTGACCCGATTGAAATCTACGGCGCCGGCAACCGCATCCTCACCGAATTCTGTTCCTATTTCCCGAAGCTGAAGGTAACGGCACGGGGGCATGAACTGATCCTGGACGGACGGGAGGAGGATATCGTTTCTTTCAGCGCCAAACTGGAGGAACTGATCCGGAGACGGCACCACAAGATGAACCTGACCCCTTACGATGTAGACGACATCTTCGACGGGGAGAGTTCTCCGGACCGATTCCGGCTGGACGGGAACGCCGTCATAGTGCACGGAACGGACGGAAAGCCGATCAAAGCGCGGAACAAGACCCAGCAGGAGATGGTCAAGGCCTATTTCGACAATGACCTCATCTTCGCCGTCGGACCGGCCGGAACCGGCAAGACCTATGTCGCCATCGCACTCGCCGTCAGGGCTCTGAAGAACAGGGAAATCAAGCGGATCATCCTGACCCGTCCCGCCGTCGAAGCGGGAGAACGCCTCGGCTTCCTGCCCGGCGACCTCAAGGACAAGCTGGACCCGTATCTCCAGCCGCTGTACGACGCCCTCGCGGACATGATCCCCTCCCGGAAACTGCAGGAGTTCATGGCGGAAGGGACGATCCAGATCGCCCCGCTGGCCTATATGAGGGGCCGGACCCTGGACCGTGCCTGCGTCATCCTGGACGAAGCGCAGAATACGAATATCGGGCAGCTCAAGATGTTCCTGACCCGAATGGGGTGCAACGCCAAGTTCCTCGTGACGGGAGACGCCACGCAGATCGACCTTCCCCGCCGCTCCGATTCCGGCCTCCTCGCCGGGATCCGGCTTCTCGAGGGCATCAAGGGGATCGCCACGGTCCGGTTCTCCTCCGAGGATATCGTCCGCCACCCCCTCGTCACCAAAATCGTCCGCGCTTTCGAAGAGACGGAGAACTCCGCGTACATACATCCCGAAAACCCGTAATACCCGGTCCGATATAAAGCAAAAAAAGCCTCCGGTCTCCGGAGGCTTTTTCCATCATCTGAAACAGACGCTTACTTAGCGTTCTCGAGGAAGTTGTTGTACTTCTCGTAAGCGGCCTGATAGTCGGCGCTTTCGTTACGGAAAACGAAGTAGAGACGCTTGAGGTAGTCTGCGACATTGGTCTTGACCGCGTCGTTCTTGGTCACGGCGAAGCACTTCTCGAACGGCTCGATGGCGTTCTTGAGGGCGACCTTCAGCTCTTCCTGCAACTGGTCGTATTTCTTGTACTCGCTGTACGGAAGGGCGGCGGCCTCTTCCTGGATCGCCAGGGCGCGGTTGAACCACATCACACCTTCACCATAGTGACCCATCTCATAGTTGGGATCGACCTCGGAGGCCTTGCGGTATGCCTTGACGGCATTGTCATAATCCTTCATACGGCCGTAGATGTCACCCTCGACATAGTACAGGGACGGGTTGTTGGGAAGCTCGGCCTTGGCCTTGCCAAGCAGGTCGATGAGCTTGTTCGGATCCTCGTTGGCTGCGATGTAGAGGTTGATCAGGTTGGTCAGGACCTGCGGATTCTCCGGGAATTTCTGGAAACCTTCCTCGAGGTAGGCGCGGGCGGTCACGGTATCCTTCTGGTTGATCGCGCACTCATACAGGTTGGCGTACACGCCGCCGTCGGAGAAGTAATTGTTCTTCAGAGCATTGGTGAAGTGAGCCTTCGCCTTCTCGAACTCCTGGGCTTCCATGGCGGTGACACCCGCGTAATAGATGGAAGCGGTGTCAAGCTTGGAAAGCGGGGCCTGGGCAAGGGCGGCCGCGCTCTTCTCGAAGAGGGTGCTGGCCTTGGACGGGTTGCCGAGATAATAGGCGTTGAAAGCATCCTGGTTGTAGTTCTGGGCAATGGTGTTCAGGGCGTCGGTGATCGCCTTGGTCTTCTTGCCGGCAGCATCGAGTTCCGCAGCCTTCTTATAGGCTTCGAGAGCCTTGGCAAGGGCGTCGCCCTGATAAGAAGGATTGGTCACCTCGGTGATGACGAGACTGCCGTTCTGATCGAAATACAGGTTCTTGTCCTTGTAGACGACCTTCTCATACTGCTGTCCACCCATCTCGACGGTTTCGGAGGAGAGGGGCTTGTCGTTACCCATGACCAGCTGGAGCTCGGTCTTGTTCCCGCCGACGACATTCGCGGTCGGATTGGAATAGGCGTTCTGGTAGGCCTGTCCGATCTTGATCCAGGTGTCCGGATTGGCGGCTTTCTTGGCATTCTGCGCGGCGGCCTCGGCCTTCGCGATAGCCTTCTGGATATCAGCGGCAGGTTTGACCTGTGCATGAGCGATCGAAACGGATGCGATCAGTGCAAGTGCGAATAAGATTCTTTTCATGGTCTATTAAAAATTAATTGTTTGTATTCTCAGTTTCTGTTCCCGTCTCTTCCGCCGGCAGTTCGACGTTTTCGGCAGGCTGGACCGGTTCATCCTCGCTGTGGGCCACGACCGAAACGGCTGCGATGGAATCCCCCGCCTTGATATTGATGAGTTTGACTCCCTGTGTCGCCCGGCCGGCCACGCGGATCGTGGAAACCGGCGGGCACCGCCTGCTTGACGGCGGGATCGCCGATCCGGTCCCCTACCGGGTGATGGAGCGCGCGGGTTACGACCGAAACGTTTACATTCTCACCCGCCCCAAGGGATACCGGAAAGCGCCTTCTCTCTCCATGCCCTGGGTAAAAATCGCGATGAGCGGTACTCCGGAGATGGTAAGAGCCATGGGCGAGCGGCACACAGTATACAACCGGCAGATGGCAGAGATCGATGAAAAGGAACGGCGCGGGGAGATCCTGGTGATCCGGCCGCCGGAAAGTCTCGGGATCCGCCGTACGGAGCATGATCCCGGGGAGCTTGACCGGGTGTACCGGATCGGACGCAGGGAAGCCGAAAAAAGGCTGAGCGAGATCCGCGGCTTCCTATCCGGACAATAAACGTTCAGCGGCAGGGTATCCGAAGAGCGGATGCCCTGCCGTTTCCTGTCCGCTCACCGTTCCCGCGGGGAGCGTTTCTGCTTTTTGTAGAAATCGCGGAGGGAAATCCCATGGTTCTGAGGATTCCTCCCCCGCCGCGGAAACGATATAATTGAATATGGAAAAGTGGATCCTGTCGGGATCCCGAGGAGGACCGTCCTCGCTCCCTCCGGGGCAGCGGGACGGATACGGCAGACAAGGAGGACAGATATGGATCAGGCTTTAATCGACAAATACTCCGACGAGTGGAAGCAGATCGGCGAGTACCGCTCCCCCTGGGGAGTGGACGCCAGAGAGCCCATGCGCAACTATGTGATCACCGAAAGAGAGAACTTTGAACGGCTGTTCCGGCATGAGAAGCCCGCGTATATCCCGAACATCACCGAGATGACGGCATTCTCTCCCGCGATCGTCCCCGATCATAAGGTGCGCGCCTGGTCGCTGGAGATCGGCGAGCCCCATCTCCCCGGTGGGAAATGCGACGGCGGACCGGATATGTTCGGCGTGCAGTGGGACTATGTCCCCGTGACCGGCGGGTCCATGGTGCATGGCGACAACCCCAAGATCAAGGATATCACCCACTGGGAGGACTATATCTCCTTCCCCGACCTCGACAGTTGGGACTGGGAAGGCAGCGCGAAGGCCAACGAGGCCCTGTTTACGCCCCGGCGCATGACCCGCGTGTGGCTGATGAACGGTCTGAACGAGCGGATGCTCTCGCTGATGAATTTCCGCGACGTCATGGTCGCCTATGTGGACGAGGACCAGCAGGAGGGCGTACATCGCTTTTTCGACAAACTGTGCACCTTCTACGACGATCTGATCGATCGCTATCACCGCTATTACGGCTGCGACGTGCTGATGTTCAACGACGACATGGGCACTCAGCGCGGTCCGCAATTCTCCCCCGACACGGCTCGCGAGATGATCGTCCCCTATCTCCGCCGGATCGTGGAGTCGTGCCACAAGCGCGGGATGTATTTCGAGCTCCACAGCTGCGGACGCAACGATATCATCGCTCCGGTCTTCGCCGAGGCGGGCATCGATCTGTGGATGCCGCAGGAGAACATCAACGACTATGATCTTCTCTATCGTCTTATCGGCGACAAGGTCGCTCTCGGCTTCCCCACCGATTCCACTCCCGGCATGAGCGACGAAGAGGCCTGGGAGTCCGCCGAGCGTTTCATGGATCGTTTCGGGAAGTACGGCAACGTGATCCTCAATTCCACCTTCCCGCCCCAGCACCCGAGGATCGCCGAATTCCTGTATTACCTCACCAGAGAAGCCTACGCGGAATAAGGCCGTGAAGAGCGCAGAAAAAGCCCCCCTTCAAGGCGGGGCTTTTTTCTTCCGGAGCGTACTGGAAAAAGCGCCTTCGGCGATGTATAATACTATTGTAAATAAACACAGGGAGGACACACCCATGGATGTGAAAACGATCGGCGCTTTCGGAATCAGCTTCAGCCGCGGACTTGATCAGACCTGGTTTAATCTCAACCGCGTCGGTAGCGGCTTCACGATCGACTTTTATCAGTTTGTAGAAGACGAGGACAGCGACGAGGATGACGAGGTAATAGACGTCAGGCTGGAGATCCCGGAGGAACTCGGTGAAAAGATCCTTGCCGAGGCTTTTGAAAAGGGCCGCCTGGAGGAATGGGACCTCCAATACACCGACAAGGCTGACGCCGTCCCGACAGACCTGAACTGGACTATAGACGTCGACGACAACGACGGGGCGGATATGCTGCTCATTTCCGGCAACGGGAAGCTCCCTCCGCCGGAACTGATGAACAGCGTGCTCGCGGCCGTCCGGCTGGGCGAGGATCGGTTCGCCCGCTGCTTCCGTCAGTTCCGCTGATATTTTCGCCCGGCCGCGCGGAAAATATCCGGGTACCCGTATTGAACTTTGAGGTGATCGGCGCATGGAAACAGATACCCTGATCGAGCTGTACGACGAACGGCCGCTGGAAAACGTGCTGGGCGTGGAGGTGTTCAAGCCCCGGGTCGTGATCTATATCTGCCCGCAGGATATCGCCGCGGACGCTCTGGTGCAGAAAAAGCTGAGGAATTATTTCGCCCATCGCGGGCAGAAGGTCGAGCTCATATTCTATAAGGCGGATATTTACAACGTCCGGTCTGTATTGGATCTTCTGCGGATGATCACCGAGCGATACGGAGAGTGCGCCATCGACATCACGGGCGGGACCGACGCAGTGCTGTTCGCGGCGGGCATGCTCTGTGCCGAGAGCGGGCACCCGGTGTTCACCTACAGCCGCAAAAAGAACCGGTTTTACGACATAAAAAACGCCCCCTTCGCCGATGCTCTCCCCTGTGCTATCGAGTACAGCGTGGAGGACATCTTCCGTATGGCCGGAGGGTCCATACGCCGGGGACGTGTTGACAATGCCATTCTCTCGGAGTACCTGGACGATTTTGACCCCTTTTTCCGTGTTTACATGGAAAACCGGCGGGAATGGGAGCACGTCGTCACCTACATACAGCGCCTCTCCCCCACCCGTCCGGACGGCACCTACTCTTTGGACGCACATGGCCCGTATACCGTAAAGGGGCAGCGCGCCTCCCGTATTGACGCGCCGGAAACGGCTCTGAGGTCTCTGGAAGAGATCGGCCTGATCCGGGATCTTGCGATCGGCGGCGAGGAGGTGTCCTTCCGCTTTCGCGACGGGCAGATCCGCGCCTGGCTGAGAGATGTCGGCAGTGTGCTGGAGCTGTATGTATACAAGGTCTGCCTGGATACGGAACTGTTCGGGGACGTGCGCTCGAGCGTGATCGTGGACTGGGACGATCTGGAGGAAAACCCGGTAAGCAACGAGCTGGATGTAATGTGCGTACGCGGCGTCGTGCCGCTGTTCATCAGCTGCAAAACCTGCGATGCGAAAACCGAGGCGCTCAATGAGCTGGCGATCTTGCGGGACCGCTTCGGCGGCAATGTCGCCCGCGCCGCCATCGTTACGGCGGAGCGCGGAAACAACCCTCTCCGCAAGCGGGGCGCCGAGCTGGGGATACGGGTGATCGACCTGTACGATCTTCAGAACCAGCGCCTGCCCAAGCGCCTGCGTGAGCTGATGAGATAAACGGAGCAAAAGAAAGGAGCTTTCCGATGTTCAAAAAAGCCATAAAGAAGAAGACCGATTCCGTCGTTTCCGCTGTGGGAGGCATTGCCGTTCTGCTGGGATCATATATGATCATGGCTGCGGTGAACGCTTTTCTCGCGAAGAAGCAGTAAAGAGTCCCGACAGAAAAAGCAGGTATCGCCTGAGCGATACCTGCTTTTGTTTGACAAGAGAACCGTCCCCCTGTCAAGCCGTCAGTTCTCGATGCCGGACAGAGAAATGATCTTCACGGTTTTTATGCCGGATTCCGCCGACTCTCCGAGCCAGACATAGCCGTCGGCCATGCTGATGCCCCCGCTGTTGGCAAACATGTCGTGGCAGGTCTCCGCCGTCATGGAATCGATGAATTCCGCGGTAAAAGAACGGCCGGCGGTGTACGACAGGAATTCCTCCTCATTATGGAGCGTCTTTCCGTTCACATCGATGGGGTAAAGGATCAGCTTTGAAAGCGACTCCCAATCGCCGCTCAGGCTCGCGGCGCGGACATTGAAGGCGATGATCTCCACCAGCGGCCCGCTTACGGATGTGGCGACCTCATAGCGGTCTGCCGCGACCATCCCCGTCATATCGGGCAACTCGATACCGGAAAGATAGTTATCGGGAAGCGTCCCCTCCGGAAGCAGTCCCTCCGGCAGCCCAAGCCCGCCGAGAGCCTGCGCCAGGGCGTCGTTTTCGGCGGCATACGCCTTCTCGTCGTAGGGCATGACGCTCAGAGCGCCGTCGGTCCGCTCAACCACGCGCACCTCCAGATCATAGGATCCGGGAGAAACGTGATAGGCGCTCATGGCCTTTCCCCGGATCTCCATCGCAGGGATCGCCGGCTCGTCGGAGCCTTCGGGTGTCAGCCGGACAATAAAATACCCCTGATCGAGCATGGGGCTCACGATCAGGCATTCCCCTTCTTCCACAGTGACGTTTCCCCTGACCGAGCCTTCGGAAAAATGCTCCGAGCGCACGTCCACTCCGCGGGTCTGATCGTTGCTTTCCATAGTCAGTTTGCCGCCCGAGCAGCCTGCCAGGATAAGAGCCGCCATGAGGATCGCCGCAATAATCGTCTTTTTCATTTTCTTCCTCTTTTTGTTTAGTTTGGCCGTTCCCCGTCACCCGGACGGAGCAAAGCCTCCGTTATCGGGACGGGTGATCCGGGCAAATAGTTCGTTCGCGTTTTCCCGCCGATCCCTCGCCGCGGGGCGGGAGATATCTATGGCGCCGCATTCCCCGGATGTCGCGGAGGACGTCCGGGGAATGCGTACTTTTCAGTTCTTTTGGGCGATCTCGTCAAGGAACCGGAGCATACCCCGGGGGCCTTCGGACGCGTTGTCGCACCCCGTATCGCCCAGGATCACCAGTTTGTTGCTTCCGTGATAATCGCTGCCGGCCGTAACGAGCAGATCGTATTTCTCCGCGAAGGCCAGCATTTCCGAACTCATCTTTTCCGTGAAGCCTGAATAAAACGCCTCCACGCCGCGTATCCCGAAACCGATCAGCCGCTTCAGTCTTTCGTCCATTTCCTCACCCATGATCAGCTGATCGCCGCTGCCGTAAATCGGATGGGCCAGGATCGGGATGCCGCCTCCGCCCAGTATGCCCGATACGGCCTCTTCCGGCCGGATGTACTCGCTGCGGATACGGGCTTTGTCGATATAGTCCCTGATGGCGGCCTCTTTTGTTTCGGCAAAGCCGTAACGGACCATCAGATTGCCGATATGCGGCTTTCCGGGGTTGGCAAGACCCAGGAGCTTTTCGATCTCCTCCGGAGGAAAATCGAAGCCGAAACGGTCGCGGAGGAAATCCAGACGCATCCGGACCTTTTTCATGCGAAGACCGTGTCCTTTTCCCACCAGCTCGCGGATGCTCTCCGAATCGGGATCGAAACCGTAGCCGAGGATGTGGTATTTCCCCTGTTCGTCACGGCAGGAAAACTCTGCTCCGCTGACGAATTTGGGATCTTCCGGGCGCAGGATGCCGCGCAGGATGCCGCTTGCCGTTACGGAGTCGTGATCCGTAACGGAAAAAAGCTCCAGTCCCGCTTCCTTCACCCGCGCCGGCATCTCCTCCGGTTTGTCGGTCCCGTCGGAGAGGACTGTGTGCATATGCAGATCGATCTTAACAGGATAACTCATGGAAGCACCGGTCCCGGTTCACAGACTTTTTTTGATCGTAAGAATGTTCTTCCCGTCTTTATACTCATAGCGCACATCGTCCATGGTCTGCTTGACCAGATAGATGCCCAGGCCTCCTATGGGTCTTTCGTCCGCCGGCAGAGTGACGTCCGGGTCTTCATTTGCCAAAGGATCGTAGGGCATGCCCCGGTCTGTAAAGGTGATCGTGACGCTGTCCGGATCGTTGAGCACCTCAACGCGGATCCCCGCCTTTCCCCTGTCAGGCGCATAGGCGTAGTTGGCGATATTGGCGAAGATCTCTTCCACGGCGACGGCTATCTTCATCATGGTCTTCGCCGAACAGGAGGATCCCTCCAGCCGTTCCTCCACGAAGCTCTGTACTTCGTCCAGGTTTTCCGCCGAGGCATCGACCTCCAGCTCGTCGGGAGAAAAGAGAAGAGTATCGATCCTGCCCAGCAGCTCCAGCAGAGATTTCGTCCAGTACTCGAGGCTCGCGCGGCCCTCTTCGGAATCGGAGATGTTTCTGCGATAGCCGCGGCGGATCAGACGTGTATAGCCCAGGATACGGGTTTTGTCCTCCACCTCCCGAAGCTTGGACGGGCTGTGGGTCCCCAGGTATTCCGCGAGTACTTTTTTCCAGAAGGTCGTAGAGGTCTCGTAATCAAAGCCCTGGAATTCCTTGACGACCCCGTGGTCCAGTTCGGAAAAGCCGACGAACGCGTTGTACATGCTGGGGAGTTCAAACACCGGGTTTCCCACGGCAAGAGTGTCCATATCGATGATAAGGACCTCGTCGTTCTGCAGCACCACGTTCTTCGTATGATAATCACCGTGGATCATATGGTTGTCGCGGGGGACCTCCTCCACCATACGGATCAGCTTGTCGGCGGCCTCTTCCGGCAGATGGGGCCGGATATAATTCGCCCAATCAAGGAAGGTGTCCTTCATATCGGGCAGCTTCCCCGCGGGTACGAGGGTGCCGTGGATCTTGTGGCGAAGCTCCACATATTCCTTCACGCACCAGTCCATTTTGTCCGGTTCCTCGGCAAGGATCCCGGAGAAGGAGCGGGCGTTGAGCAGCTCGAACACGGAGCCATAGCTGTTGCCGACGCGTACCACGTCATAGGAGATCGCCGTGGGCAGACCGAGGATCAGCGCCAGACGCGCGACCTCCTGCTCGTGGCGGATATCCTCCAGGGCATTTTCGTCATTGTAAACCTTCACCACGTTGTCCCGGTCGATGCGGTAGATCGTGCCGTTGGCGCCTCGTCCGATCTCTTCGCAGCCCTCTACGGACACAACGCGATAGGCTTTCTCCACCTTCATCATCTCGGTAAATCCGGTCATCTCCAGGATCTCATAGACCTCGGAGTTCACATTCCGAATAGTGAGGTCGGACCAGGCCTTTTTAATGCGCAGGAGAACGCGCAGGCCGGCGCTGGAGATATATTCCAATTCCGCGGCGTCCAGTACGACGCTTACCGAGGGCTTCCCCTCCAGCTGAGACAGGATGTTCTTTTCCACCTCGGAGGCATTTCCGGAGTCGATTCGCCCCTTGAGAGCGATCAGCGCGGTGTCAGGGTTATTCTGCATGTTCCGTTCCTCCTCGAATCGTTTGCTTGATGCAGCCGGAGAAGTCGTGGATCTCCATAACGACTTCCCACATAAGGTTGACCGGGTAATACGCCGCACAGGCCGGGGCGGGCATTCTGCGGATACGGGTAAATCCGGCCTTTTTGGCCAGTCTGACCGCGCGGTTCATATGATAATTGCTGGTAATGATGACTATGGGCTCGTCCGGTAAGCAGAGCCGCGCGCAGTTGCGGAAATTTGCAACGGTATCGGCAGAGCGGTCCTCCGGGACGATCCGCTCCGCGGGCACTCCGCCGGCCGTGAGAAGCTCCCTCATCACGGCTGCTTCCGTACGCCCCTCGCTGACGGGATTGCCGCCCGTTAGGATCAGCGTGACATCCGGATCGGATTTCGCGAGATCCTCCGCCGTACCGGCCCGCAGGAGAAGGTCCCTGTTCGGTTCCCCGTTTTCCAGCGCCATTCCGAGCACGACGGCGTACTTCTCTCCGGCGGAATCGGAGACAAGACCTCCGGCGGCAGTATGGCCGGCCAGAAGCAGTATGAGCACCGAGCCGGCTCTGACGGCAGCGCGGATGAGCCTGCCGAGAAAACGCAGCGGCAGGGGCACAGCGCGGGTGAGCAGTCCGAACCGGACGTCCAGCGCGGACACAAGCAGCGCCGCGCAGAGGCAAAGCTCGACGCGGAATACTCTCTTATAGATATCCGCGAGCACCACCGCGCGTATCCTGCGGATCATCACGGCGCTGAGATATGCCGTGAACAGAATGACCGCAGTCAGATAAAAATCCCCGAGAAAACGGCATACCGTCCCGACCGGGATCTCATTCATTCAATCGTCAGGATATCCATAAAGCCGGTGACTTCAAAAATCTCCATGACGGTCTCGTTGACATGGGTCACCTTCATGCTTCCCTGGCGGTTCATGATCTTCTGAGCCGAAAGCAGCACGCGCAGGCCGGCGGAAGAAATGTACTCAAGCTGTTCAAAGTCCAGTACCAGCTCCGTGATACCGTCCAGGGAATCCTTGAGTGCCTTCTCCAGATCCGGGGCCGTCACCGTGTCCAGACGTCCCTGCAGCGCAAAAGAAGCTCTCGTGTTCTCGATCGTCTTGAGGATGTTCAGCATTGGGAAATCTCCTTCCGATAGTTCGGCGGATCGGCCGATCCGCGGGGGATCACGCCTCTCGGGCAGCGTCTGCCTGAGGCCCTGGCCCCGATCCGCATTTTAACTTGTTTATTATACTCCGCCTCCGGCGAAATGTCCAACAATTCATCCGGATTATCTCCCGAATCTTCGCCCCAAGCCGGGATCGGCGGGCATTGCTCTCTTTTCCGGAGAAAGTATCCGGAATGATGGATTTTCCGCGCGGCTTCTGCTATACTTATATGAGAAAAACGATGCCCGCAAATTCGATTCGCCGGGAGGAACTGCAGATGACACTGTCGGAGCGCCGCATGGTCGAGCTTCAAGAGCTGTATGAGAGCCTCTATCCGGGAAAGGCGGACGCTTACTCCGCTCTTCTGGATACGCTTGAGCTTCGCCGCCGGGAGCGCGGGGAGGCGCTTTCCTCGCTGGACCGGAAGCGGGAATCGGATCCGCTCTGGTACCGGGGGAACGACCTGCTGGGGATGTGCCTTTATACGGACGCCTTTGCGGGGACGCTCCGAGGCGTGAAGGAAAAGCTGGACTATCTGGAGGAATGCGGGGTCAATTACCTTCATCTGATGCCGTTTCTCGATACGCCCGAAGGGCGGAGCGACGGAGGCTATGCCGTGAAAAGCTTTCGTACGGTCCGGCCGGATCTGGGCACCATGGCCGACCTGGAGGAACTGACCGGGGCATGCCATGAGAGAGGCATCAGCGTGTGCATGGACTTCGTGATGAACCACACCTCCGAGGATCATCCGTGGGCTGTCCGGGCTCGTGCCGGCGACGTGGAATACAGAGGCTACTATTATTTCTATAATGACAGGACGATCCCGGACGAGTATGAGAAGCATGTTCCCCAGGTGTTCCCTACCACGGCGCCGGGAAACTTTACTTATCTGGAGGACATCGGCAAATATGTCCTGACCTCCTTCTATCCGTATCAGTGGGACCTGGATTACTCCAACTGCGCCGTTTTCAACGCCATGACGGACAACATGCTTTATCTGGCCAACCGGGGCATCGACGTGATCCGTATCGACGCCGTGCCGTATATCTGGAAAGAACTCGGCACCGACTGCAGAAACCTTCCCCAAGTCCACACGATCGTGCGCATGCTGCGGCTGATCTGTGAGATCGTCTGTCCCGGGGTCCTGCTGCTGGGCGAGGTGGTGATGGCTCCGGAGAAACTCGCGCCTTATTTCGGCCCTGCGCAGTCCCCCGAGTGCCATATGCTGTACAACGCGACCACCATGTGCACCACATGGCACACCGTCGCCACGGCAGACACCCGCCTTCTGCGCCATCAGACCGACGCCGTGGCCTCGCTTCCGAAGGAATATGTGTTTCTGAACTATGTGCGCTGCCATGATGATATCGGCTGGGGCCTGGATTATCCCTATCTGAGCCGTTTCGGCATGGAGGAGGTCCCGCACAAGGCCTATCTGAACGCTTTTCTCACCGGCGAATACCCCGGCAGCTTCGCGCGGGGCGAGCGCTACAACGACGATCCCACTTTGGGCGACGCGCGTCTTTGCGGCACCACCGCCTCCCTTCTGGGACTGGAGGCCGCAGAGGGATCGGGGAATGAAGACGAGCTGTCCCTGGCGATCCGCCGCATCCTTACTCTCCACGCATGGCTGCTGAGCCAGAGCGGCGTGCCCATTCTGTACTCCGGAGACGAGATCGGGCAGCTTAACGACAACGATTACCGTGCCGACCCCCGCAAAGCGGACGACAGCCGCTATCTGCACCGCGGGGCGTTCGACTGGACGCTCGCAGAGCGGAGGAACGATCCCTCCTCGGTACAGGGGCGCGTCTTTCACGGACTTCGCCGGCTGGAGGAGATCCGCCGTTCAAACAGCGTTTTTTCCGCTTCGGCCGATGTCGGCACCTTTGACGCCGGAGACGACGCGCTGCTCGGCGTCCGCAGAAGTCTTGACGGCCGGGAGCTGACGATGGTGTTCAATTTTTCCTCCGATCCCCGGCACGCGCTGCTCGGGACCGATGGCGAGCTGAAGGTCCTCACCCGCGGTGACACGATCGTCTCGGACGGCACCTGGGAACTGGCTCCGTTTGACTTTGTGTGGCTGCTGAAGGAAGACGCCGTGAACGGCGGCTGATCGGAAAAGCGGTATCTTAACCTTTTGTTTTCGGAGAATATACTTCTTCCGCGTCCCGTTTCGAACCGGCATCGTATCAATACACAGAAAAACAGAACACAATATAAAGCATAAAACACAAAAAGAAAGGCGGAATCATCATGGCAAACGACATCACCAAACTCAGCGACGATCAGCTGGAGAATGTTGCCGGCGGAACGCTGACCCGCGACGAGGCCCTCGCCGCCGCGTTTGAGCATGCGCAGCTGAAAGCGGATCAGGTCCAGTTCATCAAAAAGGTTCAGCTCGACTTCGAACACGGCCGGAAGGTTTATGAGGTGGAATTCTACCACGAAGGCTTCCAGTACGAGTACGACATCGACGCCGAGACCGGCAAGATCCTGAAATTCGAAAAGGAATGGGACTGAGTCCGCAGGACGATCCCGACGAAAAAGCCCGACGAACCTCCGTCGGGCTTTTTCTTTCATCTGCGGACGGGGTTTTTTGGGGTCCGCTCTTGACTTTTGGGTCCCGCGCCGATACACTCATTTCGATTTATCCGTTTCGAGGTGCCGAATGAAGATCATTGACGCACATGCACATATTTTCCCGGAAAAGATCGCCGCGGCTGCCGTGAAGGCCACCGGGGAATTCTACGCCGGCGCGCATAACGAGGAGCTTTTGGCCCCGCCGGACCTGACGCACTGCCTCGGCACGGCGGAGGACCTTATCCGTGAGAACGCCGAGGCCGGGATCTCCCGCTCCGTCGTGTTCTCCACCGCCACCACACCGCACCAGGTGGAGAGCATCAACAGCTTTATCGCCCGTGAATGCGCGGCCCACAGGGAGTTCATCGGCGTGGGGACCATGCACATCGATTACCCGGATTTCGAGTCGGAGGTGCACAGGATACGTGAACTCGGACTGGTGGGCATCAAGCTTCATCCCGACATACAGCGTTTCGCCCTTGACGACGACAGACTTCTGCCTCTCTATGACTGCATGCGGGCCGAGCATCTGTTTCTGGTGGCCCATACGGGCGATTACCGTTACGACTATTCGGGTCCTCACAGGATGGCAAGGCTGGCGAAGCTTTTCCCCGAAATGAGTTTCATCGGCGCCCATTACGGCGGCTGGAGCGAATGGACGGAGGCCAGAGATTGTCTCGTGCTTCCCAACGTTTACGTGGACACAAGCAGCACACAGGGCTTCAACGGCGGCGTGTCCGCACGAAAGGGTCTGGAGACCTTTGATCCGACGCATATCTTTTTCGGCACGGATTATCCCATGTGGAAGCCGGCCGAGGAGGTTGAGCGCTTTCTCTCCCTTGGCGTGGAGGGAAAAAGGCTTGAGGGGATCATGCACGAAAACTTTGAGATTTTTCTGAAAGAACTCAGCGGGGTCACGGTATAACGGCCCTAAACGCGCAAACGCGGCGGCTGCATATGGCAGCCGCCGCGTAATTTGATTAGCAAAATCAATGGGTATTCTTCCCGCCGTACATATCCGAGAACAGGCTTTTCGACGCGGTGAAATAGGTGATCCCGGAAAAGAGCGTAACGGCAGCGCACAGCCAGCAGAGGATGTTTGCCGCGGAGCGCAGGAAGGCGTTTTCCGGCCACAGAGCGCAGCCGAAATAAAACGCGCAGATCGTGACCATCATCCCGGCAGTCTTCAGCTTTCCCCAAATGTTGGCCGGGATCACGATCTTCTCCTCGGATCCCGCGGCCAGCATACGCAGTCCGGATACCGCAAACTCCCGCGCGAGGATCACGATCAGCACGGCGGGGTTGCAGACTCCCTCCTGCTGCATGTACAGGAACGCGGCGGTAGTGAGCATTTTATCCGCCAGAGGATCGGCAAACTTGCCGAAATTGGTGACAAGTCCGTATTTACGGGCGATCTTCCCGTCGAACAGATCCGTAAGACTCGCGGCGCCGAACACGATCCCCGCGAGCAGGTACCACAGTCTGCCGTGGGTGGGCACGGCCAGAGCCGCGAATACCGCGAATACAGGGACCAGTCCGATCCGAAGAAGCGTCAGCTTGTTGGGCAGATTCATTTTTATGTTCCGCCTCCCGCGTTTTTTTCCACAAGGCGCGTCACCGCGCCGTTTTTCACCAGGTATCCTCGCTCGGCCAGGTCCATCATCGGCCTGTCGGAGAGAGAATCCGAATAGAATTCCTCAACGGTCTCTTCGCCGTATTCCCGGCGGAACCGCCGTACTTTTTCCTCTCCGCGGCAATTCTCTCCCCTGATGCGTCCGGTGTGAAGATCCATATCGGTGGCGATGTGACGGACGCCGAGCCGCCGGCAGGCCTCGCCGATCAGAAAATCCGGAGAGGCTGAGATGATCAGGTCGTCGTCCCTTTTGCGCGCCAGATACCAGGGATAGATCCTGTCGATATGGCTGTCCCAAAAGGCGGCCGCTTCCGCGCGCACGTCGGGGATCAGCCGCAGACAGGAATACAGCGCCTGCTTGACCTCGCCCCGGGACAGCTTCCCGGCAAGTCCCGCGGCCAGCGGAGAGAGCGCGCGAAGCGCGCTGACGAGCGTAAGCGGCCTTCGTCTGAGGCAGAACAGCCAGAAATGCGTGGCGCTGTCGCCGGGATAGATGGTTTTGTCAAAATCGTATGCGTTCATACCGGTCTTACTCCCCGGATGTTTTACGTTATCATTTTAGCACCGGCCCATATAATTGGCAAGCCCCGGCCCCCCCCCCCCGCGGAGCAGCGCTCCGGTGCTCCGCGGGAGCCGAAATCGTAAAGCAAAAGAGAGATCAGCGGAGACTTTTGTTGATTTTCCTAGTGCGGTGTGTATATGCTTACAGGGGATCACCGCACCGGGCGGGCCAATTCCTGCTGTCAGTATCAGCGGCGAGGCCCGGGGTAATACGAGAATACGGATTTTAAGGAGTATCGTATGAGATTGTTTATCGCCATCGGGC
>CACXMX010000029.1 GCA_902768805.1 Oscillospiraceae bacterium | reverse complement strand
CTGGCGGTCTCGGCGGCGGAGTCGGCGCTGCATATGGCCGTTCTGCTCCTGCTGCGGAGCGACCCGGCGCTGTCCTATTATCTCTACTGCGCGGTCTCTCTCGCCGTCGCCGTGGCCAACAATCTGGTGGTCAAGCGCATCGTCGACAGGGAATACCCCTATCTTAAGGAGAAGAACATAGCGCCCCTGCCCAAAGACGAGCGCACCGATATCCTGAAAAACACCGTCGGCATGGCCACCAACCGCGTCTGCCAGGTGCTGAACGACGGCATAGACTCCACGATCATCTCCGCTTTGGCCGGCATCGTCTACACGGGGGTGTACTCGAACTATCTGGTGCTGAAAAACATGGTCGGCAAGGCGCTTTACATGGTTTTCAGCTCGCTGCACGCCGGCGTGGGGAATTTCTGCGCCACGGAGACGACCGAACGCAAGGAGGAGTTCCTGAAGACCCTCCATTTCACCTATTTCTGGCTGTACGGCTTCTGCTCCATCTCCCTGTGGGTGCTGCTCAGGCCGTTCATCGTCGGGGTATGGCTGCACGACACGCGCTGGCTTCTCTCCGATACCGCAGAATTCCTCGCGGTGTTCAATTTTCTTATTGAAGGATTGGCCGGTGCCGTGGTAAAATATCGGGATGTGAACGGACTGTACTGGCAGACGCGCCACCGCTATGTGTTCTCGTCTGTACTCAATATGGCGCTGTCGATCATCCTGGTCGGGCCCATGCGCATGGGCGTGACGGGCGCTCTTCTGGGCACCACGGTGAGTCTGCTGGTCATGCTCTCGTTCGATCCGGTGCTGGTCTACCGCGAGGTCTTCGGGAAAAGGGCGGGGGAGTTTTACCGGCTCTACCTGCGCGATCTCCTGCTCGTGCTCGCCACGCTCGGCCTGGTGAAGGCGGCGGTACTGCCCTTCGGCGAGTACACGGTCGGCAACTTCCTGATCAAGGGCGTGTTCTGCGCGGTGATCCCGAACCTCCTGTGGTATCTCCTGTTTCGAAGGAGCCCGCAGTTCGTTTATCTCCGGGACAAGGTCCTGGGTGTATTATCCGGTATGCGGCGCGGCTGACGGCGCGGCCGCAAAACTCATTGTGAAAGGAATTATTTAGCGTTATGAGCGGTCTTAAGAACAAACTGCTTGCCCGTGAGGCGACTCTGGGCGTCATCGGACTGGGCTATGTGGGCCTTCCCCTGGCTGTGGAAAAGGCCAAGGCGGGCTTCCGAGTCATCGGTTTCGATGTACAGAAGGAAAAGGTCGACATGGTCAACGCCGGCCACAACTATATCGGCGACGTGGTCAACGAGGACCTCAAGGCTCTGGTCGACGCCGGCATGCTCTCCGCCACCACGGACTTCGCCGAAGCGGCGCGCTGCGACTGCGTGTGCATCTGCGTTCCCACTCCGCTGGACGCGCACCAGCAGCCGGACATCAGCTATGTCCGCTCCTCTACCGAGAGTCTCATGCCCTTTGTCCACAAAGATATGCTCGTGGTGCTGGAGTCCACCACCTATCCCGGTACCACCGAGGAGCTCGTCCGCCCCATACTGGAGCGCTCGGGGCTCAAATGCGGCGAGGATTTCTATCTCGCCTTCTCGCCCGAGCGGGTGGATCCGGGCAACCTGATCTATAAGACCAAAAACACCCCCAAGGTCGTCGGGGGCTGCACTCCCGAGTGCACGGAAGTTGCGGCGGTCATGTACGAAGCCGTTCTGGAAGCCCCGGTGTACAAGGTCTCCTCGCCGGCCATCGCCGAGATGGAGAAGATCCTGGAGAACACCTACCGCAACGTCAATATCGGCCTGATCAACGAGATGGCGATCCTCTGCGACCGTATGGGCATCAATATCTGGGAGGTCGTGGACGCGGCCAAGAGCAAGCCCTACGGCTTCCAGGCCTTCTATCCCGGCCCCGGCCTGGGCGGACACTGCATCCCGCTCGACCCCTACTACCTGAGCTGGAAGGCCAGGGAATACGGCTTCCACACCTCGATGATCGAGGCGTCCATGATGGTCAACGACCGCATGCCCGAGTACTGCGTCGACCGCGCCGCCCGCATCCTCAACGGCATGAAAAAGGCCGTCTGCGGCACGAAGGTGCTGGTGCTGGGCGTGGCCTATAAGCAGGATATCGACGACTTCCGCGAGAGCCCGGCGATCAGCGTGATCGAAGAGCTCCTCAAGCGCGGCGCCGAAGTCGAGTACTATGACCTCTGGGTGCCGAAATTCCGCCGCGGCGCGCTGAGCATGCAGAGCATTCCCACGCTCACCGAAGAGGCTGTCTCGCGCGCGGATCTTGTGATGATCACCACGGCGCACAGCAATGTGGATTACGAGCTCGTATCCCGCAGCGCCCGCATGATCTTTGACACCAAAAACGCCATGAAGGCAGTCGCCCGCCGCGACAACATCGAGGTGCTCTGATGAAGATCGTCACCGTCGTGGGAGCCCGGCCGCAGTTTATCAAGGCTGCGGCCGGCTCCCGCGCGCTGCGCCGTGAGCATACAGAGATCCTTGTCCACACCGGACAGCACCACGACGAAAACATGTCGGAGATCTTCTTCCGCGAGATGGGGATCCCCGCGCCGGATTATAATCTGGGGATCGCCGGCGGCACTCACGCGCAGATGACCGGGCGCATGCTCATCGCTCTCGAGGAGGTGCTGCTCGGGGAAAAGCCCGACGCGCTCCTTGTCTACGGCGATACGAATTCCACGCTCGCCGCCGCCCTGGCCGCGGTCAAGCTGGATATCCCCGTGCTGCATGTGGAGGCAGGCAACCGCCTGGGCACGCTGAGCAATCCCGAGGAGGTCAACCGCATCCTCACCGACCACTGCTCGAGGCTCCTCTTTGCCGCCACCGAGGACGCGGCCCAAAAGCTGCGCGGCGAGGGCCTGGGGGACAGGACCCATGTGGTGGGGAACATCATGTACGATTCCTTCCTCCACTTCCGGTCCCTGCCGTGGGAGCCCGATATCCGTGGCTTTGACGGAGAGAGGATCGACGTGCCCGCCAGATTCTATTATATGACCTGTCACCGGCAGGAAAACACCGGAACGGACGAGCCCCTGCGGGAGATCCTTCTGGCCATGAACAGCCTCGACGCGCCCACGATCTACGCCGTCCATCCCCGCAACAGGGAGAGGGCCGCGCGCCTGTGCCGCGGCGGGGGACTGAGCAACATCATCCTCACGCAGCCCGTGGGCTATTCCGACTCGGTGCATCTGACTCAGAACGCGGTAAAGATCGTGACCGATTCGGGCGGTTTGCAGTGCGAGGCCTTCTATGCCGGCGTGCAGTGCGTGTTTATCCTGGACTATCCGGTCTGGCCGGAGACCATGGTGGGCAACCGCAATCAGCTCGCCAAGCCTCTGCGTGAGGATATCCTCGCGAAGCTCTCCGCGGAACAGACCATAGACCCCGATTACCGCCCCTTCGGCGACGGACACGCCGCGGAGAAGATCTGCGACGTACTCAGGGAAGTGACGCTATGAAATACGCTCTTATCGGCTGCGGTATGATCGCGCCGAACCATATTAAAGCCGCTCTGGAAACGGGGCTGGAGATCTCCGCGCTCTGCGACGTCAACGAGGCCGCCGCAAGGAAGATCCTTGAGACGATCCCCGAGGAAAAGCGCGCCGGAACGGCCGTGTACACCGACCACAGGCGCATGCTCGAGGAGGTCCGGCCCGAGCTCACAGCGCTGGCACTGGGCAGCGGGATCAAGCGCCGCATCGCCTGCGACTGCATGGAGGCCGGGGCGAACGTGATCGTGGAAAAGCCCGTCGCCCTCTCGCTGGAGGACGCCGACGCCATGATCTCCGCGGCGGAAAAAAACGGCGTGCGCCTGTGCGTCAATCACCAGCTGCGCTTCACCCCCTCCGTTCGGGCCGTGAAGGCCGCGGCGGACAGCGGCGCCTTCGGAAGGCTCCTTCACGCGACGGCTCAGGTGCGCCGCAACCGCAACAAAGCCTATTTCGACGCGGCTCCCTGGCGCGGCACCTGGAAGGACGACGGCGGCACGCTGATGAACCAGTGCATCCACTACACCGACCTTCTGCAGTGGGTCCTCGGAGACGTTGAGGAGGTTTTCGCCTACACCGACAGGCTCACGCACCCGTATATCGAGGCGGAGGACCTGGGCCTGGCTCTCGTCCGGTTTCGCAGCGGCGCCTATGCCGCCGTGGAGGGCACCGTGAACGTGTACCCGAACAACCTCAGCGACTCGATGGCGTTTTTCGGAGAGCAGGGCACGGTGGACGTGAGCGGAAAGTATCTGGACGAAGAGCGCCGCTGGATGTTCTCCGACGGGACGGCGTCTCTTGCCGAAAGCCTGGAAAAATACGGCATCCGCGATCTCGGCGCCGGTCATACGCCGATCTACCGGGACATGCTGGGGGCTCTGAGAGAAAACCGAGAGCCCGTCTGCTCCGGCACCGAGGGGAGAAAGGCTCTGGAGCTGATACTGGCGATCTATGAGTCGGCCGCCTCCGGAAAGCCGGTGCGCCTGCCGCTCACGCGCGGAGCAACAACGGATCATATCGGGAGGTTCGATAAATGAGCGATTATTTTGTGCACGAGACCAGCGTGGTGGACGACAACGTCGTCATCGGCGAAGGCACCAAAATATGGCATTTCAGCCACATCCAGTCGGGCGCCGTTATCGGGAAAAACTGCTCTCTCGGCCAGAACGTCAATGTTTCCAACAACGTTCGCATCGGCGACGGCTGCAAGCTGCAGAACAACGTATCCCTCTATGAGGGCGTGGAGCTTGAGGACTGGGTGTTCTGCGGGCCGTCGTGCGTGTTTACCAACGATCTCACGCCCCGGGCCAAATACCCCAAGGGACGCGCGGGATACCGCAGAACGCTTCTGCGCACCGGCGCGTCCGTGGGCGCAAACGCCACGATCGTCTGCGGCCACACCGTGGGACGCTGGGCGCTCATCGGAGCGGGCGCCGTGGTGGCCTCCGACGTGCCCGACCACGCCCTGATGCTGGGCGTTCCCGCCCGCCGGAGAGGATGGGTGTGCGAATGCGGAGAGATCCTCCCCGAGGAGCTCGCCTGCGCCAAATGCGGAAGACAATACACGCAAGGCCCCGAGGGCCTTCAGGAGGTTAAGTAATATGCAGTTTCGTGATCTGAAAAAGCAGTATGAGGTCCTTCGTCCTCAGATGGACGCCGCCATGATCGAGGTCGCCGCCTCCAGCGCGTATATCGGCGGGCCTCAGGTAAAGACGCTGGAAAAGCGTCTCGCCGAGTATGTGGGCGTGAAGCACTGCATCACCTGCGGCAACGGTACGGACGCGCTTCAGCTCTCGCTGATGGCCTGGGGCGTCGGACCCGGAGACGCGGTGTTCGTGCCGGACTTCACCTTCTTCGCCAGCGGCGAGGTGGTATCGGTCCTGGGCGCGACTCCCGTATTCTACGATGTCTGCGCCGACACCTTCAACGCCGACCCGATCAGCCTGGAAAAGGCGATCATCGCCGTGCGCAAGGAGGGAAAGCTCAATCCCAAGGCGGTCATCGACGTGGATCTTTTCGGACTGCCCGCCGACCACGAGAATATTGCCGCCGTCGCGGAATTCTACGGCCTGTTCTTCCTGGAGGACGCGGCACAGGGCTTCGGCGGTACGCTTCACGGGAAACGCAACGGAGCCTTCGGCGACGCGGCGGCCACATCGTTCTTCCCGGCCAAGCCCGTGGGCTGCTACGGCGACGGAGGCGCGGTGTTCACCAACAGCGACGACACTGCCGCTCTGATCCGCTCGCTGTGCGTACACGGCAAGGGCTCCTCCAAGTACGACAACGTCCGGCTGGGTATGAACTCCCGTCTGGACACGATCCAGGCCGCGATCCTCCATGTAAAGCTCGATGCCTTCGAGAAGTACGAGCTCGCCGATGTCAACAAGGCCGCCGCAATGTACAATGAGGCGCTCGCCGGGCTCGATGTGATCCTGCCCACTGTTCCGGAGGGCTGGGGCTCCAGCTGGGCTCAGTACACGCTCCGCCTGAGCGACGAGGCGCGCCGCGACGCGGTGCAGGCCTCGCTTTCGGAGCAGGGAGTCCCTTCCATGGTCTATTATCCCAAGCCCATGCACACCCAGCTCGCCTTCGAGGGCAACAGGCAGTATGTGCCCTGTCCGGTCACGGAGGAGCTCTGCCGCACGGTGCTGAGCCTGCCGATGCATCCCTATCTGGACGCCGAGACCGTTTCCGCGGTGGCCGAAGCGCTGAAAAAGGCTCTCAACGGCTGAGCGTATCCCGGCCCTTTCCGCAGACAAGAGGTGATTTATCCCATGATCCAGATCATTATCATCGCGGTCCTCGCCATCGGCGCGGCGCTGTCCTTCTTCGGCACCCGCCAAAAGGTCGACGGGGTCCCGCAGATCAGACTCCCGGGCAAGGGGATCGTGATCACGGTCCTGATCCTGGCCCTGGCCGCCGGACTGATCGTTACCTCCGTTTACCAGCTTCAGGAGGACGAGTACGCCGTGATCACCACCTTCGGCAAGCCGAGCGTGGTGAGTACCTCCGGACTCAAGTTCCGCATTCCGCTGATCCAGCGCAAAACCATCGTCAGCAAGGCGACTCAGGGCTTTGCCATCGGGTACAATCTCTCCAACAACGCAAGCATCGAAGACGAGTCGCTGATGATCAGCGTGGACTTCAACTTCGTCAACGTGGACTTCTATGTGGAATATCGTGTAACCGACCCGGTGAAGTATCTTTACAACAGCCGCGAGCCAGTGCAGATCCTTAAAATGCTCTGCCAGAGCTATATACGCGACACCATCGGCCTGTACGGCGTGGACGACGTCATCACCACCGGCAAGGCGGAGATCCAAGCGTCCATCCGGGAGAAGATCACGGCCCGCCTCGAGCAGGAGGATCTGGGAATCTCCCTGGTCAACATAGCCATGCAGGACGCGGAGCCTCCCACCACCGAGGTGCAGCAGGCGTTCAAGGCGGTGGAGACCTCCAAGCAGGAGGCCGAGACGGCCATCAACAACGCCAACAAGTACGCCAACGAGCAGCTGCCCGCCGCCAAGGCCAACGCCGACGAGATCCTTCAGAGCGCTGAGGCTTACCGGCAGTCCCGCGTTGCGGAGGCGGAGGGTCAGGCGTCCCGGTTCCGCGAGCTCTACGCCGAATACGCGAAATTCCCCGAGATCACCCGCCGACGCCTGTTCTATGAATCGATCAGCACGGTTTTCCCGGACATGAAGGTAATCATCATGGGCAAGGACGGCGGAAAGCTGGAAACGGTGCTTCCGCTGGACAGCTTTATCCGCGTGCCGGAGGAGGTGGGCGAGAATGGCTGAGAAGAAAAAGACCCGTCCCGTCCGTACCGTGATCGTTGTCGTCCTGGTGATATTGCTGGTGCTCCTGTTTGAGTCGTGCTTCTTCACGGTCCATCGCAATGAATACGGCATCGTCCGCCAGTTCGGCGCGGTCGTGGATATCAAGTCGGAACCGGGGCTTTACTTTAAGATCCCGTTCATCCAGCAGACCGGAACGCTGCCCAACACGGTGCTGCTCTATGACCTGCCCGTCAGCGACATGATCTCCGCCGACAAGACCACGCTCATTGCCGACTGCTTTGCCATTTGGCGCATCGACGATCCGCGCCTGTTCATAGAGACGCTCTCCGGCAGCGTATCCAACGCGGAGAGCCGCATCAACGCCAATGTGTACAACGCGCTCAAAACCGTCATCAGCTCTATGACGCAGGCCGAGATCATTTCCGGCCGAGACGGTACTCTGGTCGGCGCCATCATGGCGAATATAGGCAACTCCTTTGAGCGCTACGGCATCCGGCTCATCGCCGTCGAGACAAAGAAGATCGACCTGCCCGACGACAACAAAACCGCCGTTTTCAACCGCATGATCTCCGAACGGAACAACATTGCCGCCGGATATCTTGCCGAGGGCGAGAGCGAGGCCAAGGAGATCCGCAACGAAGCGGACAAGAAGGTACGCATCACTCTGGCCGAGGCCGAGGCGAAGGCCGCCGTGATCCGGGCCGAGGGCGACGCGGAGTATATGCGCATTCTGTCCGAGGTGTACGACGATCCGCAGGAGGCTGAGTTCTACACCTTCATGATCGCGCTCGACGCGCTCAAGGCCTCCATGAACGGGGCCGAGAAGACCCTGATCCTGGACGCTGACAGCCCCATCGCGCGCATTTTCTACGACTGACAAGCGATCGACCGCCGGCCCCGGAGGCCGCGGAAATGAATGAAAGAGACGAAAAACACGTGAAAAGAATACTCACTGCGATCGTCCTCCTTGCCGCGCTGGCCGCGTCGGCCTACGCGGGATGGACGATAAACGAAAAAACCGGTACGCTTACCCGCGAGGGCGAAGCGCGGGTCGCCGCCGCTCAAAAGGAACTGGACGAGCAGAAGGCGGCTTACGCCGCCATCGACCCTTCCACGGACGAGGGCATGGCCCTGCGCATCGAAGCCGAGAACGCGGCTGTCGCCGAAGCGCGCGGTCAGACCGAAACGCTCCGGGAGGAGAATGATTCCCTGCGCAGCGAAAACGAAGAGCTCACCGGGAAAATAGCCGCTCTGGAGGCCGATGAAGAGAACGCCTATTATCTGAAGGTGTATGAGTCCCTTCACAAGGGCATGGAAATGGTGGAGGGATATCTCAATGGAAACTGAGCGTCCGGAGACGGGGGCCGAATTCCCCGAGGAGACGGCGCGTCCTGAGGGAACGCCGGACACCGCCGGGCTCTCTCCCGCCGAAGAGGAGAGCCCCAAAAAGAATACAGCCCGCGATCCCGACCGCAGGCCTCACAAAAAACGTCCCAACGGGAAAAAGCGCCGCCGCGACGCGCGCCGCAAGGCCGCGGACCGTACCATGGCCGCGGTCAACGCCGTGCTTTTGCTGCTCACCGGCATCGCGCTGGCTCTCTGCGGCTGGGCGGGATACCGCTACGTCAGCTTCTCCCCGGAGACTTACGACAGCCGGGTCGCCGAACTCACGGCCGAGACGGACCGTGTCCGGGAGGATATCCGCGCTCTCGAGGAGAGCCTGGAGGAAGAGAACGAGCGTCTGCGCAGCGATCTGGCCCTCAGCGGTGAGGAGGGAAAGCGGGCCGCGGAGGAGCTGAGCGCCGCCAAAGCGGAGAATGAAACCCTTCTGGAGGAAAACGCTGCGCTGAAGGAGCGCGCAGAGTTTCTCTCCGATATCCGGAACAATACGACAGCCCTGCGCGAGGAGTACGCAGGAAAGATCCGCCGGCTGGAGGATAAGATCGTCGCCGGAGAGTCCGACGTCAAGATCTGCTACTGGTCCTTTGACGACGGCCCCGGTCTGATGACGAGCGCGATCCTCGATTTCTGTGAGGAAAACGGCGTATACGTCACATTTTTCGCCTCCCGCGAGGCCAACGAGACCGGACAGGGGGACGTGGATGAGCCCGCGCTGCTCCGACGCGAGACCATGCTCGGCAACAGCGTGCAGAACCACACCAACTCCCACCAGTACAGCCGGATCGCCGGCAACCTGTACACGCAGGGGATCGACAGCTTCCGCGAGCAGGTACGCCTGCAGGACGAGTGGATCCTTGAGAACACGGGCTTCAAGCCGGACATTTTCCGCTTCCCGGGCGGCTCCGCCTGGGCCTACAACCTTATTCCCAAGGAGGAGCTTCTCGGCGCGCTGGACGCTCTCGGATATAAGCATGTAGACTGGGCCTGCGACGTCATGGACAATCTGCATTCCAACCCCGACGCCGGGATCGTATACACCCGCGCCACCTGGCAGATCAAGCAGATCGATCCGCCCATCGCGATCATCCTGAGCCATGACTGGAACATAAACACGTACTACGGCTTTATGCGCGCCGTGCCCGCGATCCGCGACATGGGCTACATCTTCCTGCCGCTGTTTTCTCAGTCCTGGGCGATCGACAACACGGTCATTCGTTTTTCGTAATACCCGTTGACCCGGGTCCGGACAAGGTTTGTGACCCGGAAACAATACGATATCCCGGATCAGGCCGTGCCGCTTGCGGCGCGGCCTGACCTTATGGCGGACCGCCGGCGGCGCGGTCCGAAATGCTGCATCAGATCGGACGGAGATGTCCCATGGCCCGAAAACGGATCCTTATCCTGTGTCTTATCCTCAACCTGCTGTTCATCTGGGGAAACTCTCTGCTTCCCCGGGAGGTTTCCGCCCGTCTCAGCGACCGGGTGATGGACGTGATGAACGCTGCGGCGGAGAAGCTGGGACTGGGTCCGGATTTCTTTACGTTTCATACCGACGAGGACGGAGACGGGGAGCCGGACCGCACGAGCCTTCTTGTGCGCAAGCTTGCCCATATCACGGAGTTCGCCTGTCTGGGCGCGCTTCTTCGACTGCTGACCGATGAGCGGGAAGGGGCCGCGGCGCTCAGCGCGCTGTACGCCGCGGGCACAGCCGCCTCGGACGAGGCGCTGCAGCTGCTCTCTCACAGGGGCGCTCAGCTCCGCGACGTGCTGCTCGACTGCGCCGGAGCGGCGCTGGGCATATTCCTGGTCGCAGCCGTACGGCGCGCACGGCGGGGGAGTGCTTCCGAAAGAGGAGAAAACCCGCCGGTTTGACAATATCCGCGATTCGGATATAATTGACTCGTTTGAACGCTCATCATCTCGCATGAGGATATACTATGGTTTTTTCGAGCCTGTTTTTCTTATACGCGTTTCTTCCGCTGTGCCTGCTGTGCTACGCGCTGTGCCGCGATCTTAAGTCCCGCAATCTCTGCCTTCTGATCTTCTCGCTGATCTTTTACGCATGGGGAGAGCCCAAATATGTTCTGCTGCTCATGGCGATGGCCTGGTTCGACTGGTTTTTCGCCCTGCGCATCCGCGTATCGAAGCGCGGGGGCGGCAGCGGGAAGCTTTGGCTTGGGCTTGCCTGCGCGGTCAATCTGGGGCTTATAGGCTTTTTCAAGTACAGCGGCATGATCGTCTCGGTCTTCACCGAACCCGGCCCCTTCATCCGGAGCATCTCTCTGCCGCTGGGCATTTCCTTTTACACCTTTCAGCTTCTCACCTATGTGGCGGACGTTTACCGCGGCAGGGCAGAGCCCCGCAGGCGCTATCGGGACGTGCTGCTCTACGCGGCGCTTTTCCATCAGTGCATTGCCGGGCCCATCGTTCGTTATGAGACCATAGCCCATGAACTGTACGGACGCAGGAGAAGCAGGGGGGAGATCCCGGAGGGAGTACTGCGCTTCACGGTGGGACTGGCCAAAAAGGTCATGCTTGCCAATCCCTGCGGGGCTCTGGCCGACAGCATGCTCCTCACGGACAAAGCGATCGGCGACGCGGCGGCCGCTGCCGCCAATCTGCAGGCGCTCTCTCAGCGTTCCGTTCTGGCGCTGTGGCTGGGCGTGGCCGCGTTCTCCCTGCAGATCTATTTCGACTTCTCCGCGTACTCGGACATGGCCATCGGCATGGGCAAAATGCTGGGGCTCCATTACCCGGAAAACTTCGACCATCCCTATATTTCCCGCAGCGCCTCGGAGTTCTGGCGCCGCTGGCATATCTCGCTGGGCAGCTTCTTCCGCGACTATGTGTATATCCCCTTGGGAGGAAGCCGACGGGGGAGCGCGCGTACTATTCTCAACCTGTTCATCGTTTGGGCGCTCACGGGGCTGTGGCACGGAGCGAGCTGGAACTTTGTGCTCTGGGGGCTGTACTGGTTTGTTTTCGCCTCGGCGGAGCGGCTTCTCCTGCGCCGTCTCGCCTCGCGTATGCCCCGGGCAGTCAGGATCCCGCTTTCCCATGCCTACCTTATCGTTATCGCGATGCTTGGCTGGGTGCTTTTCAAATTTACCGATCTGCGCCTCGCGCTCACTGTGTTCTCCGGGCTTTTCGGGCGCAACGGGAACCCGCTGAGCGATTTCCGCTCGGTGATCGCGCTGAAAAACCATGTCTGGCTGCTGCTCTTCTGCGTCGCGGCCTCTACGCCCGTTTTTGAACGTCTTCTGCGGCATCCCGGCGCGGAAAAGCGCTCCGCTCTCCTTCGCACCGCTCTTTTCGGGATCCTTCCGGTCGTTCTGCTTCTTATCAGCACGGCGGGACTCGTGGGCAACAGCTACAATCCTTTTTTGTATTTTAAGTTCTGAGGTCGATCCATGCCTGAGAAAAAACGCGAGGCGCCCCGCCGCCGGAAAAGAAAATATACCCCGTATTTCGGGCCGGCTGTGCTCTTTTTCATCACCCTTGGCCTGGTCACTCTGCTGGCCTGGAGTCTGCCGCTGCGCCCGGCCGTATCGGAAAAGGAAAAGAGAGAACTGGAGAAGTTTCCGGATTTTTCTCTCTCTGCCGCCGCGGACGGCAGCTATTTTGAGAAGATCTCCTTGTGGTTTTCCGATACGTTTCCTCTGCGCGACAGCTGGATCGGCGCGGATCAGGCGATCAAACGGCTGCACGGAAGCTCGGATATCGTGATCTACGGGGATACGGAAAGCGCGGATGAGATTCCCGCGGCTGTCCCTACGGCGGTCCCCTCCGCCGTGCGCGAGACGAGCGCGCCCGTATCGGCGCCGGCCGTCACAAACGAGCCCGAGCTTCCGGCCGCAGAGCCCGAAGCCGATGCCGGGTCGGAGCCTTCGGACGTTCCGGAGGAGACGCCCTCCGAGGAGATCGAATGGGGCGGCAAGGTCATTGAGGAGGAGGACCTCGTCACCACAGGCGCCGTCATACAGATCGGCGACAGCGCGTTCGAGTACACGGGCTTCAGCCGTGAATACTCCGAGATGTACGCGGAGAATATCACGAGGGCCGGCGAGCTGCTGCGGGGGAAAGCGCGCGTGTTCAACGTGTTTGTGCTCCATTCCGCCACGTTGATGCTGCCGAGGGACTACCGTGAGTCCATCGGCTGCGCGCCGGAAGAGGACGTCCTCGACTATGTAAGCAGTCTTCTGGGCGAGGATGTCATCCCCATAGACACCTTCACGCCGCTGCTGCGGCATAACAGCGAATACATATTCTTCCGCACCGACCACCACTGGACATCCCTGGGCGCCTGGTATGTATATGAGGAATGGGCCCGGAAAGCGGGCTTCGAGCCCGTGGGGCTGGACCGCTACACCGAGGATGTGCAGGAGCCCTTCTACGGCACGCTCTACTACAAAGCGCGGCAGAACGGAAAACTCCGGCCCGATCAGGTGTATACCTACGATCCGCCCGGAGACGTGCATCTGTATCTGGAGACGGAGGGGAGGGACTCACGGGATCACCTGGGCTTCGAGCAGTCTGTCGTGACCAGGGTCAAGGGCTCGGACAAATACATGGCCTTCCTTGCCGGAGATCACCGGCTGAGCACCTTTGTCAACAACGACATCCCCGACGACTCGGCCTGTCTCATCATCAAAAACTCCAACGGCAATCCCTTCTGCTACTATTTCACCCAGCATTACCGCTATGTCTATGTCATGGACTACAGGAAATACACTCACCGCACGCTTACTCAGTTCGTGGATTATTACGGAGTACAGGATGTGGTCTTCTGCCTGAGCGCCGGTCAGGCGCAAAGCTACGGCGGCAACCAGCTCCTGAAACGCATCATACAGTAAAGATAAGAGCGGCTTATCGATCCGTCGATAAGCCGCTCAAACTTTTATATACTTCAGGCAAAGCTTCGTACAGCTCGCCGCCCGGCGAAGCGGTGCGCAACGGAAGCTCTTATACGATCGTACCGCGTTCCTCCGCCGGGTACACCGTGCGTCCCGCCTCCACCGAGTGGGTGAGCCACACATTGCCGCCGATGGTGCAGTGGTCGCCGATGAGCGTGTTCCCGCCCAGGATCGTGGCGCCGGCGTAGATCACCACGTGGCTGCCTATGTCGGGATGGCGCTTTATGCCCTTCACGGGGTTGCCGTCCTCATCCAGCTCAAAGCTCTTAGCGCCGAGCGTCACGCCCTGGTAGAGCTTCACGTGGTCGCCGATGGTGCAGGTCTCGCCGATCACGACGCCGGTCCCATGGTCGATGAAAAACGACCGTCCGATCTTCGCGCCGGGATGGATGTCTATCCCGGTGATCGTGTGCGCGTACTCCGTCATCATTCTCGGAAGCATCGGGATCTTCATCTCATAGAGGATGTGGGCCATGCGGTAGATGCTGATGGCCTCGAACGCGGGGTAGGCGAGCATGATCTCCTCGGTGCTCATGGCGGCGGGATCGCCTTCATAGGCCGCCTGGGTGTCCGACTCGAGGATCTCTTTGACCTCCGGCAGGTGGGAGAGAAACTCCATCACCCGCTCCGTATGAGGGATGCCCTCGGGCTGTACGGAATCGAGCAGCTCTCCGAGAAGGCGGGCGGCGGCCCTGAGAGCGAATTCCACCGCGAACGACGCCGAGCCCATGTCCTCTCCGGTCACTCGTCCGAACACATGGGGGAACATGGCGCTGCGAAGAAGACCGATCAGATGGATCACGCGGTCCTTCATGCCGGTGTTGGTCTCGCCCAGAGGGTGATGATCGCCCACGGCCAGCAGGGAGGAGGCCAGATCGCTGAAGCTCGGGGAGGAGGTGTACTGTGCCATGATATGCAAAGTCCTTTCGTGTTATACGGCGATCACCGTGATCTTCCCGTCTTTGACGGTGAGACCCACGCGGCTCGCCGTGCCGCGGCGGCGGTCCACAAGTTCTGTGGCGATGGCATCCTCAACGTCCTTCTGTATCAGACGCTGCAGGTTGCGCGCGCCGTAAACGGCGCTGTAGCCCTTTTCGGTCAGGTAATCGATCACGCTGCCGTCCCAGCTGAGCTCCATGCCGCGGGTGTACATGGCGTCCTTCAGATCGTACAGCATCAGCGAGGCGATGCCGCGGATGTTTTCTTCGCTCAGACGGTTGAAATACACGATCTCGTCCACGCGGTTGATAAACTCCGGACGCAGGAACTCGTTGAGAGCCTTGACGGACCTCTCGCGGCCCTGTTCGTCGGCGGTCTGGTTGAAGCCCACACTGCCGACCCGCTTGTCGCTGCCGGCGTTGGTGGTCATTACGATCACGGTATTCTCAAAGTTCACGCTTCGTCCCTGGGCGTCGGTGATGCGGCCCTCATCCAGGATCTGGAGGAGGATGTTCATCACGTCAGGGTGCGCCTTCTCGATCTCATCGAACAGCACCACGCTGTAGGGCTTTCTGCGGATCTTCTCGGTGAGCTGTCCGGCCTCATCGTAGCCGACATAGCCCGGAGGAGAGCCGATGATGCGCGAAACGCTGAATTTTTCCATGAACTCGGACATATCGAGCCGGATCAGCGACTCGGGGGTGCTGAACATATCCGCGGCCAGACGTTTCACCAGCTCGGTTTTGCCCACGCCCGTGGAGCCCACGAAGATGAAGCTCACGGGCTTGCGCTTGGCCTGCAGCCCCGCACGGTTGCGTTTGATGGCGGCGCACACCGCGTCCACGGCGGCGTCCTGACCAATGATGTGCTGTTTGAGCCGGTCGTTGAGCCCGGAAAGACGTTCATACTCGTCCGCGCGGATGCTCGAGGCGGGGATCTTGGTCCACATCTCTATGATATGCGACAGGTTGTCAAGGGTCAGCTCGAGCACACTCTCCGTCTCCAATACGGACAGCTCGTTTTTCAGCTGCAGGTCGCGGCTGCGTATGGCGGCCAGACGCTCATAATCCTCGTCGGTGGAATCCTTCTGAAGCAGCATCTCGCGCTCCTTGTCGAGATCGGCGCACTCCTTTTTGATGGATTCGACGCGTTCCAGATTCTTGTTGCGCAGATTCACGTCCGAGCAGGCTTCGTCGATCAGGTCAATGGCTTTGTCGGGCAGGAACCGGTCGGTGATATAGCGCTCGGAGAGAAGCACGGCCTGACGGCACATCTCGTCGGGTATGCGGACCGAGTGGAAATCCTCGTAGTATTTGCGTATGCCCATCATGATCGTCACGCTGTCCTCGATCGAGGGCTCGGCCACGGTCACGGGCTGGAAACGGCGCTCCAGAGCCGCGTCCTTCTCGATGTGCTTGCGGTACTCATTGAAGGTGGTCGCGCCGATCACCTGGATCTCGCCCCGGGAAAGAGCGGGCTTGAGGATATTGGCGGCGTTCATGCTGCCCTCCGCGTCGCCGGCGCCCACCAGGTTGTGAACTTCGTCGATCACGAGAATGATGTTGCCTTCCCGGCGGATATCCTCTATCAGTCCCTTCATGCGCTGCTCAAACTGGCCGCGGAACTGCGTGCCGGCAACCAGCGACGTCAGATCGAGCAGATATACCTTTTTGTCTTTGAGCTTATACGGGACCTCGCCGTTCACGATCCTCTGGGCCAGCCCTTCGGCAATGGCGGTCTTGCCCACACCCGGCTCGCCGATCAGACAGGGGTTGTTCTTCTGGCGGCGGTTGAGGATCTGGATCATCCGCTCGAGCTCCTCGGCGCGGCCCACCAGCCTGTCCAGCTTGCCCTCGGCCGCTCTGTCGTTGAGGGAGATGCAGTAGCTGTCGAGGAATTTGTGACGGCTCTTCCGCTCGCTGTTTTCGCGCGGCCGCGGCGGGAACTCCGGTCCGCCCTCGGCGTTGGGGCCCTGTCCGGGTCCGTTGGCGTTGTTCTGGCTGCCGAAAAGACGGTTCAGAAAGGGGAATGTGGCGGTTTTCCCGTCGTCATCGGGGCTGTCGTCATCCTCATCCGCGGGCACCAGACCTTCCCCGTTGCCGGGCAGGGAACGCATGGCCTCCATCATCTCGGAGGTCAGGTTCTCCAGCTCCTCATCGCTGATGCCCATCTTAGCGATCATATCGTCGATGGGTTTTATGTGCAGCTCACGGGCACAGCTCAGGCACAGGCCTTCCTGCTGGGAATGCCCGTTTTCGATCCGGTTGATGAATACCACGGCCATGTTTTTATGGCATCGCGCGCAAAGAGTCGGTTGCATAGTTCACTCCTGTCAGTGTCATACGATTCGTTTGAGGTTTCTCCGGGTGTATCTCAGATGCCGAGATAGCTTACAAGAAAGGGCTGATCCATAAACCAGGGGACCAGGAATGTCTCCTCGAGAGTTTCCTGAGGGATCGCAAGTCCCGTGAATTTCAGCGCCCAGCCCACGACCAGCAGCAGGCATATCCCCTGTGCAGCGCCGAGCACCGCTCCGCCGATATCGTTGAGTGCGTCGAAATTGGGGATCTTGAAGCTGATATTCGGAAGATTCAGTATCA
>CACXMX010000028.1 GCA_902768805.1 Oscillospiraceae bacterium | reverse complement strand
CTCTCGGCGGAGGTCAGATCCAACTCATCCATATCAACTTGAACGCTGATATGATGCTTTGCCTCAGAAAGTTTGGACAATAAACATACCGTCTCTACGTGGCTCGTCCGGGGGAACATATCGACAGCGGTACACTTTTCGGCGTTGTAGCCTTTTTGCCGGAAGAGCTTCAGGTCTCTGGCAAGAGTGCCCGGATCGCAGGAAACATAAACGATCCGGTCGGGCTCCATACCCGCGGCGGCCTCTATGACCTCGGGGGAGAGGCCTTTGCGGGGAGGATCGACCACGATCACCTCGGGACGCAGTCCGCGCCGCCGGAATTCCTCCGCCGCCTCCGCGGCGTCGGCGCAGAGAAACTCGCAGCGGTCGTTCAGCGCGTTGTCCGCAGCGTTCCGACGGGCGTTTTCCACGGCTTCGGCCACGATCTCCGCCCCGATCACGCGGGCGCCGCGGCCGGCCATGCACAGACCTATGGTTCCGGTGCCGCAGTAAAGATCCAGCGCGAGCGTACCCTCCCGGATACCGGCGAATTCGAGGGCCTTCTCATACAGCTTCTCCGCCTGAGGCGGGTTGACCTGGAAAAAGGCCCGGGGGGACAGGGAGAAGCGCAGACCGCACAGCCCCTCGGTGAGGGTGCCGTCGCCCCAGAGCGTTTCAAACTCTCCCGAGAGAACGGTGTTGCCGCGGGCGGTGTTGCGGCATAGCACGAAACCGCTCATCGTCGGGACATCCCGGCGCAGGTCTCCGATCAGCCCGGTGAGGGCGCCGGTCTCGGGAGGACGGGATACGATCAGCGTGATCACGCACGCGCCGGTCAGAGATGAGGAGCGGTAATAGATATGGCGCACTCCGTCCCGATGTGAAGACTCGTCATACGCGCGGATGCCCCTCCGTTCCATCCAGTCCAAAACCGTCCCGGCGGCAGAAAGAGCCTCCGGGGGCACGGCCGGACAGTCCGGCGCGGGAACGATATCATGGCTGCGGCTTCGATAAAAGCCGGCGACGGGTCTGCCGTCGGTTTCTCCCACATTGAAGATCACCTTGCGCCTGCGGAAAGCGTCTCCCTCTGCGGGAAGGATCGTGTCCGGAGCGAGCTCCAGCCCGCCGATGCGCCGCAGGGCGTCGCTCACGCGGCGCTTTTTCATTTCCAGCTCCGCCTCATAGCTCATGTGCCGAGAGGCGCATCCCCCGCAGCGGGGATAAGCGGAGCAGTCCGGCTTCACCCTTTCCGGCGCCTCTTCGAGCAGCTCTTCTCCGCGGCCCCAGACGGCGGAGGAGGTGACCTTCACGATCCTCAGGCGCCACAGCTCGCCCGAGAGGGCGCCGGGCACGAACACGGCCCGGCCCTCGACGCGGCATACGCCGTGGCATTCCGAGGTGTATCCGTCGATACGGGCGGTTATGATGTCGTTTTTCTTCAGTTCCTTCAACGTATATCACCGATGATATTGTAGCACGGGCACGCGGGGCTTGCCAACCGAAAATCATGCCGCGCGCCTCAAAGGAGACGTATACCTGTGGGCTAAACTATTTTTTGAGCGAACGGTGGAATTCCGTGTACCGGTTGTGATAAAATATCAGCGCTTGAAACACAGACACCCTTTGAAGGGAGACTCCGCATGGACAGAACCATATCCGCGGATCGGGTAGAGGACATTCTGAGCGTATTCGGTTCCTTTGACCAGAATCTGCACATCATCGAAAAAGAATTCAATGTACGCATCGCCGACCGGGACGAAGAGCTGAAGATCACCGGTGAGCCGGAGGACGTGGTCGGCGCGGAGAAGGCCGTGCAGAACCTTCTGCGCATGGCCGCCAAGGGAGAGAGCATCGACGAGCAGAAGGTGCGCTATATCCTCAGCATGATCCGCGCCGGACGCGAGGACCGGATAGGCGAGCTGAGCGGCGACGTGGTGTGCATCACGTCCAAGGGGCGGCCCGTAAAACCCAAAACGATCGGGCAGAAGAACTATGTGCGCGCCATCGCCGAGCACACGGTGACTCTGGGCATAGGCCCGGCGGGGACCGGAAAAACGTATCTCGCCGTGGCGGCGGCCGTGGCGGCCTTTCGGGAGAAGAGCGTCAACCGCATCATCCTGACGCGCCCCGCGGTGGAGGCGGGGGAGCGCCTGGGATTCCTGCCCGGCGATCTTCAGAGCAAGGTGGATCCCTATCTCCGCCCGCTGTACGACGCCCTTTTTGATATGCTCGGCCCGGAAACCTACAACAATTATCTGGAAAAGGGCAATATCGAGGTGGCGCCCCTGGCCTATATGCGCGGCCGCACGCTGGACGACAGCTTCATAATCCTCGACGAGGCGCAGAACACCTCCCGCGAGCAGATGAAGATGTTCCTGACCCGTCTGGGATTCAACAGCAAAATGGTCATCACCGGAGACGTCACGCAGATCGACCTCCCGGCCGAGAAGACGTCGGGCCTGAAGGAGGCCATGCGCGTGCTCGACGGAGTGGAGGACATCGCCATCTGCCGCTTCACCGGCGCGGACGTGGTGCGGCACGCGCTGGTGCAGCAGATCATCGACGCCTACGAAAAATACGAGAAAAAACCGCCCGAGGCCGACCGGCGCGGTCCGGCTGCCCGGCCCGGGAGAAGGAGATAAATATGCCTCACAAGATCAGCGTTACCCGCGCGAAGCGCGGCCTGGGCCATCCGGAGACGGCAAATCTGGTAAAGAAGGCCGCCGCGGCCGCCCTGAAATGCGAGGCCGTCAGCGAGCCGTGCGAGATCGGCGTGCTGCTTACCGACGACGAAGGCATTCACGCCATCAATCTGGAGCACAGGGGAGTGGACGCGCCCACGGACGTGCTCAGCTTTCCCATCGATGAGCCCGACCCGGACACGGGCTGCCGCTATCTGGGAGATATGGTGCTGAGCCTGGAGAGAGTGGAGGCACAGGCCGAGGAGTACGGCGGCGGATACGCCCACGAGGCGCAGTACCTGTCCGTACACTCCGTGCTTCATCTCCTGGGCTACGACCATCTGGACGAGGGCCCGGAGAAGGCCCGGATGAGAGAGCGGGAAAAAGCTGTTATGAAGGAGCTCGGCTATGATTTCTAAAACCTGCATGATCACGATCTGCGGACGGCCCAACGTGGGCAAGTCCACGCTGGCCAACAGAAGATCGCCATCGTATCGGACAAACCGCAGACGACCCGAAACAGGATCACGGCCATATGCAGCAGGGGAGAGACCCAGTTCGTGTTCATGGACACTCCGGGCTTCCACAAGCCCCGCACCCGCCTGGGCGACTATATGGTGGGGGTGGTGCGCCAGAGCGTCGCGGATGTGGACGCGGTGGTCCTGGTCGTTGAGCCGGTCGCCTCTCTCGGCCCTCAGGAGCGGGAGCTGATCCGGGGCTTCAGCGCCTCCGGCGTGCCCGCTGTGCTGGCCGTGAACAAGATAGATACCGTGGAACCGCAGACGCTCCTGGCGGTCATCGCCGCCTACGCCGAGGCCCACGATTTCGCCGCGGTGGTCCCCATCAGCGCGCAGAACGGCGACGGGGTGGAGGAACTGCTTGCGGAACTGGAAAAATTCGCCGTCGCTTCCGAGCCCCTGTTTGATGAGGGGGTCACGACCGATCAGCCGGAAAAGCAGGTCTGCGCCGAACTGATCCGCGAGAAGCTGCTCCGGGAGCTCGACCGCGAGGTGCCCCACGGCACCGCCGTGGAGATCACGCGCTTCTCGGAACGGGACAGCGGCATCATCGACCTGGAGGCCACGATCTACTGCGAGAAGGCCAGCCACAAGGGGATCATCATTGGAAAGCACGGCGCGATGCTCAAGAAGATCGGAGAAGAGGCGCGGGAGGATATCGAGCGGTTCATGGGCACAAAGGTCTTCCTTCAGACCTGGGTGAAGGTAAAGGAAAACTGGCGCGACTCCCGGTCCCTGCTGCGCAATTTCGGGTTCACCGACACATGACCCGCGCTGTTTCTGCTTGAGGTTAACATAATGTACAAGACACTGCACGGCCTGGTGCTTCGGGAAGTGAAATACAAGGAATCGAGCAAGATCCTCACCATCCTCACCGAGGAGGAGGGGAAGATCACGGCCGAGGCGAAAGGCGTGCTGCGCAAAGGCTCCCGGTCCGCGGCTTCGGCTCAGGCTCTGGTCTGGTCGGAGCTGACGGTATCGGAATACCGGGGAAGATACACCCTCACCGAGGGAAGCGTGACGGAGGATTTCTCGGCCCTGCGCTCGGACCTGGCGGATTACGCGCTGGGCTGTTATTTCGCCGAGCTTGCCGAGGCGGTCTCGGACGAGGACAGCCCCAATTCCGCGCTGCTGCGGCTCACGCTCAACGCGCTGTTTGCCCTTTCCCGAAAGCTTTACGATTCAAAGCATATCAAGGCGGCCTTCGAGCTGCGGCTGATGTGTATCGCCGGCTTCGCCCCTTCGCTGGACCGCTGCGCCGTCTGCGGAAGAGAAGACCCCGAGCAGCCGAGGCTGAGCCTTTACGGGGGCACCGTGCTGTGCGCCGGCTGTGTTCCGCAGGGGGCCGGGAAGACGGTCCCGCTGGGGCCGGCCGGGCTGTCCGCCATGCGGCACGTCACGGAGGCCGAGGCGAAAAGGATCTTTTCCTTTTCCCTGGACGGAGAAGCCGCGCCGCAATTTGAGGAGGCCTGCGAGCAGTACGCGCTCGCTCAGCTGGACCGGGGCTTCCGCACACTGGATTACTGGAAGAGCGTTTCCGCTTTTCCATACAACGGATGAGAGAGTAATATGGACCTTTTTGAAAAATCACAGCAGACGCTGGAGCTGCCCTCCGTGCTGGAGCTGCTCGCCGGCGAGGCGGTGTCCGAACCGGCAAAAGAAGCCTGCCGCGCGGTGCGGCCCAGCGTCTACCGCACAGAGATCACCCAGTGGCTCGCCGAAACCACGGCGGCCAGGGACATGATGGCCGTAAAGGGCAGCCCTTCCTTTTCCGGAGTGCGCGACGTCAGGGGAGCGCTGGCCAGGGCGGATATGGGGGGCGTTCTGAACACAAGAGAGCTCCTCTCCGTGGCCGGGGTGCTGACCTCGGCCAGAGCGGTGCGTTCCTACGGGATGTCCGCGGAAAAGCAGAGCTGCATCGATTCCCTGTTCCGGTCCCTGCAGGCAAATAAATTCCTCGAGGACAAGATCGTCGCTTCGATCCCGGCGGAGGATGAGATCGCCGACGCGGCCAGCAGCGACCTGGCCGACATCAGGCGCAAGATGCGCGCCGCCGCGGCCAGAGTGCGCGACAGCCTTCAGAAGATCATCTCGGCGCCGTCCATGGCCAAGTTCCTGCAGGACCCGATCATCACCACCCGTTCCGACCGGTTCGTGGTGCCCGTCAAGGCCGAACACAAAAACTCCGTTCCCGGCCTTGTTCACGATGTATCCGCCTCCGGCGCGACCCTTTTCGTCGAGCCGATGGCGGCCGTGAAGGCCAACAACGAGATCCGGGAGCTGAAAGCCCGGGAAAAGGCCGAGATCGAGCGGATCCTGGCCGAGCTGTCCGCCGACTGCGCCGCTCACCGCTCGGATATCGACTCGGATTACTCGCTGCTGGTGCATCTGGACGTGATCTTTGCCCGCGCGAAGCTGAGCCTGAAGCTTGACTGCGCGGAGCCCGAGCTGTCCGAAGAAGGGATCCGCCTGCGCCGCGCGCGGCATCCGCTACTGGATAGAGGGAAGGCGGTCCCCATCGACGTGTCTCTGGGCGAGGATTTCGACACCCTCGTCATCACCGGGCCCAACACGGGAGGAAAGACCGTCACCCTGAAAACCATCGGCCTACTCTGCCTGATGGCACAGTGCGGCCTGCACATCCCCGCCTCGGACGGGAGCCGGGTGCGCGTGTTCGACTCCGTACTGGCCGATATCGGCGACGAGCAGAGCATTGAGCAGTCGCTGTCCACGTTTTCCTCGCACATGGTGAACATCGTGGCGGTCCTCGGCGAGTGCGGCGAGGGCTCCCTGCTTCTGTTCGACGAGCTCGGCGCGGGCACGGACCCGGTGGAAGGCGCGGCCCTGGCCGTGGCGATCCTGGAGAACGCGCGCAAAAAAGGCGCCCTGATCGCCGCCACCACCCATTACTCCGAGCTGAAGATCTACGCCACCAACACGGCGGGCGTGATGAACGCGTCCTGCGAGTTCGACGTGGATACGCTCAAGCCGACCTACCGCCTGCTCATCGGCATACCCGGGAAGTCCAACGCCTTTGCCATCTCGCGGCGGCTGGGCCTCGGAGAGGAGATCATAGAGGACGCCCGCTCCCGCGTGGGCGCCACCGGCGCGCAGTTCGAGGAGACCATCGAGAAGCTCGAGCAGACGCGCAGGATCATGGATCGTGACCGGACCGAGGCGGCCAAAGCCCTGCTCAAGGCGGAGGAGGAGCGCAAAAAGGCGGCACAGCTGCGCGCCGAACTGGAGGTCCGGCTGGACAAAGCCTCGGAAAAGGCGAAAAGGGAAGCCGACCGGATCCTTGCCGACGCCCGCACCGTGGCGGAGAGCACGTTCCGGGAACTGGACCGAATGCGCGAGGACCGGTTAGAGGACGGCGATCATCGCCGTGTGAACGACGAGCGCGCCAAACTGCGCCGGGAGCTCAACGACGCCAGAGACTCGCTGCGCATGCCCGAGGAGCCGGAGACGGAGGAAAAATCCGCGCGGCCCGTGCAGGTGGGCGACACGGTGCTGATCCGTTCCATGGGCGTGAAGGCATCCGTCACGGAGATCGCTCCGGACCGGACGCTGACGCTCCGGGCCGGCGTGCTCAAGGTGAACGCCCGGGAGGACGAGGTCCTTCTGCTGGCGGACGAAAAGCCGCCCAGGGACCCCCACCGGAATACCCGGGGGGTCACGCTCAACGCCTCGTCGATGTCCTCCGAGCTGGATATCCGGGGCATGGAGTCCATTGAAGCCGTGGGAGTCGTGGAGCAGTATATCGACGCCGCCTCCCGGAACCGGCTGGAGTCCGTGCGCATCATTCACGGAAAAGGCACCGGCGCGCTGCGTTCCGCCGTGCAGCAGACTCTCCGGCACAACAAGCAGGTGAAGAGCTTCCGGCTCGGCCGATTCGGAGAAGGGGAGACGGGCGTAACCGTTGTGGAATTGAGATAATCGCGTGAAAGTGCCCCGATATTTGCTGTGCAAAGTACCGAAAGCATGAAAAACGGTTGACGCTTTGACTGCCTTTTGATAAAATAACCGTCAGAGACAGTTAATATCCGTATGCAAACTATCATTCGGAGTAGGAGCGGCGAATATGATCAGTAAAGAAGTTGTCATCAGCAATCAGGTAGGACTCCATGCCAGGCCTGCTACCTTCTTCATCCAGAAGGCCAACGAGTACAAGGCCAGCATCTGGGTCGAGAAGGATGACCGGCGCGTCAACGCCAAGTCTCTTCTGGGCGTTCTTTCTCTCGGCATTGTTAAGGGCACCGCTATCACCATTATTGCTGACGGTTCCGACGAGGAGGAAGCGGTTGCGGCGCTCAGCGCGCTGATCGCCTCCGATTTTGCGGAGTGAACTGGGACTTTCCGAAACGCAAGGGCGTGTTCTGTCGAGGAACACGCCCTTGTTTCTGTCCGGACGGTGACCGCGAACCATGACGAAGCTTGAAGAACTCAGGGAAAAGGCCAACCGGCTCCCGCAGCTGCCGGGAGTCTATATCATGCTGGACTCATCCGGCGAGGTGATCTACGTCGGCAAGGCGAAAGCGCTGAAAAACCGGGTCACCAGCTATTTCCGGGGCGATCATCTGCCCAAGGTGGCGGCCATGGCGGCCAAGGTGGACGATTTCAACGTCATCATCGCCGACTCGGAATTCGAGGCTCTGGTACTGGAAAACTCCCTGATCAAAAGACATAAACCGCATTACAACATCCTGCTCAAGGACGACAAGGGCTATCCGTTCCTGCGGCTGGACCCCGCGGAGGAGTATCCGCGCTTCACTCTTGCCAACCGCGCGGCGCGGGACGGGGCCTCGTATTTCGGGCCCTACGGCGGACGATCGCAGTCCAACGCGATCCTCGACGCGATCGCCAAGGCCCTGGGGCTGCCGACCTGCTCGCGCAGATTCCCCCGCGACATCGGAAAGGAACGCCCGTGTCTGCAGTACCAGATCGGCGCCTGCCGCGGCTGGTGCCGCGGCGAGCCGGACGCGCGGGAATACCGCACGGCCGTGGACGAGGCGGTCATGGTGCTGGAGGGGAAGACCGCCCGGCTCACCGAAAGCCTGACCCACCGGATGGAGAGCGCCGCCGAGGAGCTCCGCTTCGAGGAGGCGGCGAGGCTGCGCGACCGGATCCGCGCGGTCGAGGGACTGGAAAACCGCCAGCGCGTCATTGCCGCCGCCCGCTCCGATACGGACGCCGTGGGCTTCGCGCGCGGGGCAAAGAGCTGCTTTTCCGTGCTCCACTACACCGACGGCGACCTCTCGGGCAAGGATTTCTCCCTGTTCGAGGACCCCACCGAGACGGACGGGGAGGCGCTCTCCGCGCTCCTCCGCCAGTACTACGCCCACCGGTCCTCCTGGCCCAGAACGATCCTCCTGCCATTCGAGCCGGAGGACCGCGAGGAGCTCGAGCGCTGGCTCGGAGAGCTGGCGGAGCGCAGAGTGTCCCTGGAGATACCCAAGAGGGGAGACCGGGTGCGGTTCGTGGAAAAGGCGGAGCTGAATGCCCGGGAGGAGATCCTGCGCGCCACCACCGCCGAACAGCGGCGGGGCAAGACTCTGCTCTGGCTGCAGGAGACCCTGGGTCTGGCCGCCTATCCCCGCCGTATCGAGGCCTACGACATTTCCAATACGGGAGATACGGGCATCGTGGCGTCCATGACCGTGCATGTGAACGGCAAACCCCTCAAGCGGGATTATCGGAAATTCCGCATGAAGGAGGTCACCGGACAGGACGATTTCGCCTCCATGCACGAGGTGATCTCCCGCCGTTTCCGCCGATTGAAGGACGGCGACGAGAAATTCATCGAGCTGCCCGACATCCTGTTCATCGACGGCGGCGCGAAGCAGTGCTCCGCCGTGTGCGAGGCGCTCGGGGAGCTGGAGCTGTCGATCCCCGTTTTCGGCATGGTCAAGGACGACCGCCACCGTACCCGTGCGCTGGTCACTCCCGAGGGGAAGGAGATCGGCATTCAGTCCAACCCGGCGGCCTTCGCCCTGGTGGGAAGGATCCAGGAGGAGACCCACCGATTCGCCATCGAGTACCACCGCTCGCTGCGCGACAGCGTGCCCGGCTCGTCGCTGGACAGGATCCCCGGGGTGGGAGAAAAGCGCAGGACCGCGCTGATCCGTCATTTCGGCACCGTGAGAGCCGTCCGGGAAGCGAGCGAAGAGGAGCTTGCCGCCGTCGTGCCGAAGAACACCGCAAAAGCGGTCTATGAGTATTACCGGTCCGGAGGGTCCGGGGAGGAACCGTCATGAGAGTGATATCGGGAGAATACCGGGGACGCCGCCTGCTGGAGCCCTCCGGAAAAAACGTGAGGCCCACCACCGATCAGGTGAAGGAAGCGGTGTTCAACATTATCCAGTTCGATATCGAGGGGCGCCGCGTCCTGGACCTGTTCGCCGGGACGGGACAGATGGGCATCGAGGCCCTGTCCCGCGGAGCCCGCGAGTGCGTGTTTGTGGATTCCTCGAACGAATCCCTGCGCCTGGTGAAGGAAAACCTGCGGCGCTGCGGCGCCCGGGCCCGCACGGAGGCCTGTGACGCGCTGAGCTTTCTGCGGAGAAGAGAAGGATTTGACCTTGTTTTCATTGATCCGCCTTACGATTCGGGACTTGCGGCCGAGGCCGTGGAGGCGGTCAAAGAGTTTGACATACTTTCAAAGGGTGGTATAATGGTCGTCGAATCGCGCAGGGACGCCGTACTGCCCGCGACACAGGCCGAGTACGGCGCCGAAAAGGTCTACCGCTACGGCAAAATCAAGATCACCGTGATCACAAGGGGGATTTGAACATGCGCACCGCGATCTGCCCCGGCAGCTTTGACCCCGTTACTCTGGGACATGTGGACATCATCCGCCGCGCCTCAAAGCTATTCGAAAAGGTGGTCGTGTGCGTGGTGTACAACGCCAACAAAAAAAGCTCGTTCCTGACTCTCGAGGAGCGGAAGGAGCATGTGGAGAGAGTGACCGCCGATCTGCCCAACGTGACGGTGGATACGTGGAGCGGTCTTCTGGTAGACTATGCCGCCCGGTACGAGGATCCGGTGGTCGTCCGCGGCCTGCGGGCGGTGTCGGACTTTGAGTACGAATTCATGATGGCGCTCACCAACAAAAAGCTCAATCCCATCGTGGAGACCATATTCCTCGCATCGGATGAGCGCTACACATATCTCAGCTCCAGCGGCGTCAAGGAGATCGCCTTCTTCGGGGGCGACTTCGATCAGTTCGTGCCGCCGGAGATCCGGGAGGATCTGCACAGGAAAATCGACGGGAGGTCGCAGTAATGGATAATCAGGCTCTTGAGATCATCGATATGCTCTATACCATGATCGCCGAGGCCTGGGGCGTGCCCCTGGGCAACGACAAATGCATCGTGGAACGGGACAAGGCGCTCGGGCTGCTGGACGATCTGAAAGCGGTGCTTCCGCTGGAGCTCAGCGAAGCGCGCCGCCTGGTCAACGCCCGCGAGGAGTTCGTTTCCAGCGCCAAGCAGGAGGCGGACACCCTTCGCCGCACGGCGGAGGAGGAGGCCGGCCGGCTGGTGGACAAGCAGTCGGTCTATCTCGCGGCCCAGCAGAAGGCGGAGGAGACCGTCCGCGTCGCCGAGGAGAAATCGCGCGAGGTGCGCCGCGCCGCCGGAGCCTTCCTGGACGACGCACTGCGAAAAACCGAGGACACCATCGCCTCCGCGCTGGAAACGGTAAGGAACGCGCGCAGCCAGTTCAAGGCCGTTTCCGTCTCCGACCCTGTCGGCACCTCGGACGTCACGCTCGAGGATGTGGAAGACATCGACATCCTCGGCCGGTAAGAGCGCGCTGCCATGACGATCGATCTGCTTCTTTTTGACCGGTTTGAGACGCTGGACGCCTTCGGACCGGTGGAGATGCTCTCCGATATGGGAAAAAACAGCATCGTGTGCTGCTCCCTGAACGGAGGGCCCGTCCGGAGCGCTCACGGCTATTGCGTGGATACGGTCCCTCTGTCCGAAACGGAGGAGACGGATGTCCTGCTTCTTCCCGGAGGCATGGGAACGAGGACCCTGGTGAAGGACGAAGAATTCCTCCTCGCGCTGAAAGAAAAGGCGGAGAAGGCCTCGTTTGTGCTGACCGTCTGCACCGGTTCGGGGCTGCTGGCCAAAACGGGCCTGCTGGACGGGAAATACGCCACGTCGAACAAAATGGCTCTCTCCTGGGCGAAGAGCTGCTCCAAACGGGTGCTGTGGCTGGAGCGGGCGCGCTGGGCCGTCGACGGGAAATTCTACACGGCCTCGGGGGTATCCGCGGGAATGGATATGGCCCTGGGCTTTATGAGCGACAGATTCGGAGAGGAAAAAGCCCGCACGATCGCCCGCAATACGGAATACGTGTGGAACAGCGATCCGCAGGAAGATCCCTTCGCGAAAACAGAGGAATAAATACAATATTCGATTGAGACCCACTTCGTTGGGCTCTCAATCGAGAGTACTCGCGCAATCGCACGCGGCGTCGCGTGGGAGACGCCGCGTTTGGTCGGCGCGAGGGCTCGCTTTGCTCGCCTTAAAGTGTTTTTGAGACGGCAAAGCTGCCTCAAAAACAGATCATAACCTTTTTCGCAGCTTTGCGGCGAACTCTGCGAGGCTTTGTCGGCAGAGCGAAGGCCGCCCGGACATCGTCCGGGCGGCCTTTCACTGTTTTATTGTCTATTTGTTTTTCGCAGCTTTGAAATCCGGTTCCGTACCGTTGAGGAGCCGCCGTATATTTCCGCGGTGCTGCCAGATCACCAGCAGAGGCGCCAGCACGCATACGGCCATTTTGGGAGCGGATACATGGAGCAGGATCCCCGAAACAAACAGTGCCGCGGCAGCGCAGATCGAGCCGGCGGAGACCTTTTTGGAAAGCAAGGCAACGATCAGGAACACGGACAGGATGATGGCCAGAGCCTTCCAGTGGACCGCAAGTCCAAGCGCGGCGCCGACCGATATTCCCTTCCCGCCCTTAAAGCGGTAAAAAACGGGAAAGCAGTGACCGATCAGGCAGGCTATGCCGCCGATGAGAACGCCCGTATCGCCGAGCAGTCGGGCACCGATATACGTCGCGATCAGCCCCTTGCAGAAATCGAACAAAAGCGTGAGCAGTCCGCTGGCCATCCCGAAGGTCCTCGCCATGTTGGTGGCTCCGGCGTTGCCGCTTCCGTATTCGCGCACGTCGCTGCCGAGCATGGTGCGCGAGATAAGGATCGACGCGCTGACCGAACCGAGCAGATAGGAGCCCGCAGCAAGGAGCAGTCCTTTCCACAATAGCATCATGATGAACCCCTTCCGCAGTATTCAGATCTCCGGGTCCGTCCCGGAGGGATCCTGTCGCGATCCATACTGTGATTATAGTCTCCCGATCTCCGCTTGTCCATAGCCGCGGCCGGAAATCCTCACGCGGCGGCAAAAAGCGGGGCTTTTTTCGCTCCGGGACCGCGGGGAAGCTCACCGCGGGGAAGCGCCGGAGAGCCGGGGGGACCCGCAGCGATAAAAATCCGCGTGCCGGGAAAATAACGGACACAAGATATCGTGCCCGTCTGCGCCTTTTCTCCCGGAAAACCACAATGCCTTGGTGATTTTACATGAAATCGGAAAAATAAGGCCGAAAACGGTACAAATTTCTGCTTGCTTTTTTTCGGGGGCGATCCTATAATGTGGTTACAAAGTGGGGAGAAGTGGGGGAAAGTGTCTTAAATTCCCGCACTGACCCAGGAAGGGGGGCCGCCGATATGACAGGGGAATATGAACATACTCTAGACGCCAAGGGTCGGCTGGCCATCCCGTCGAGACTGCGCGACGAGCTTGGAAGCGTCTTCTATGTGACGCTGTCCATGGACCGGTGCCTGAGCGCCTACAGCGCGGAGAACTGGAAGCGGTTTTCCGAAAAAGTGGACGCCATGCCGTTCGTCAAGCAGCGAAAAATGCGCCCTCTGTTTGCCTTCGCCGCGCGGTGTGAGACAGACGGACAGGGAAGGATCCTGCTGCCGCAGAATCTCAGGGAATACGCGGGCCTGGACAAGGCCGTGACCGTGGTCGGCTGCAACAACCACGCCGAGATCTGGGACAGCGAGCGGTGGAATGAGCAGCACGAAGCGGAAATGACGCCCGAGAACATCGCCGCGGTCATGGAAGAACTCGAATTCTGATCATGGCCGAGCACAAGAGCGTTCTGCTCGCCGAGAGCATAGAAGGCCTGAACATTCGGCCCGACGGGATCTACGTTGACGGCACGCTGGGGCTGGGAGGCCACTCCGCCGAGATCGCGTCCCGTCTCGCCGGCGGCCGGCTGATCGCGATAGACCGCGACGAAACGGCCATCGCCCGCTCCAAAGAACGGCTCGCCCCGTGGGGAGACAGGATCACCTTCGTTCACGGCAACTTCCGGGATCTGGGAGAGATCCTCGACGGTCTCGGGATCGACAGGGTCGACGGCGTGCTGCTGGATCTGGGCGTGTCATCTCCGCAGCTGGACGAAGCCGAGAGAGGCTTCTCCTACATGGCGGACGCGCCGCTGGACATGCGGATGGACCGCAGCGAGGCGCTCAGCGCGCGGGAGATCGTAAACTCCCTCAGCGAGGGAGAACTCACCAGGATCCTGCGGGACTACGGAGAGGAACGCTACGCCGCCCGCATAGCGCGGAAGATCGTAACGAAAAGAGCGCTCGCCCCGATCGAGACGACGCTCGAACTCGCCGACACGATAAAAAGCGCGATGCCCGCCGCGGCGCTCAGGGAAAAACAGCATCCGGCAAAGCGAAGCTTTCAGGCGATCCGCATCGCGGTCAACGACGAGCTCTCCGCCGAAAGGGAGGCGCTGCTGACGGCCATGGACCGGCTCCGTCCCGGCGGAAGGCTCTGCGTGATCAGCTTCCACTCGCTGGAGGACCGGATCGTAAAGACCGCGGTCAAAGAGAGAGAAAACGGCTGTACCTGCCCTCCGGATTTTCCGGTGTGCGTGTGCGGCTTTCACAAGACGATGAGGACCGTCTGCCGGCCGATCACCGCGGACGAAGAGGAACTCAGGGAAAACCCCCGGGCGCGCAGCGCCCGGCTGCGGATAGCAGAACGGATCGAGGAAGAGGATCGGGACTCATGAACGCCGACGTCATTCAGGAAAAAACCGCCGTATTCTCGTTCGGGAGCCTTTCCCGGACGGAAGAGCCGCGTCTGTACGACCTTGATGAGCCCACGCGCGAGCTGCCCCTGATCGCCGGCCGGTTCGCCGGAAGGGAGTGGTCGGCGGAGGAGCTGCGCCGTGAGCTGCGTGAGAAAGACGCGCCTCAGGGCCGGGAGATGCGCCGCCGCCGCGCCGTGACCCTTCTCACGGGCGCGCTGTGCGCGATGCTTCTGCTCGTCGTGTCCATGCTGGGACAGGCCTGCTTTTCCTCCCGCAGCGCGGAGGGCCGTCCCGCAGCGGAAAACGTGATCGTGTTCTCCCAAAAGGAGACGGTGCCCGCCGCGGCGGTACACGCCGAGAAAATGAGCGCCGCGGAGCTCACCGGGGTACAGCTCCTCAGGGAGACGCGCGGCGAGATCTCCCCGTCCGAGGGATCCGATCGCATTACGGTACTGAACGTACGCCGCGGCAGGGAACTGCGGCATTTCTGGCAGTCACTCTCCGACGCTTTTTCCGCGGCCGGCGGCTGACCGCCTTTTTCACGCGCTTTCATGAACAACCGCCGCGCGCCGTGTATCCGCACGGTGTGCGGCATAGCTGGTTTTTTCGGCGGGTGAGCGGGACGGCCTCTTCGCCCCGCCGCCGTGAATACCGGTCAGTCAGGATACATTAACGAGGAAACGGCCTATGAAGCTTTCAGAGATCATACAGGGGATCGATGTCCGCACCGTGCACGCGGACCTTGACACGGAGATCGTCTCTCTTACGGCCGACTCACGCCGGGCAACGCGGGGAAGCCTGTTCGTCGCCGTGCGCGGCTTTCATTCCGACGGGCACGACTTCATCCCGATGGCTGCGGCCATGGGCTGCGGCGCGGTGATCTGCGAGAGCCTGCCCGAGGTCAGCGTTCCCTATGTGCTCGTCCGCGACAGCAGAAAGGCCATGGCGCTGGCCGCCTGCAATTTTTACCGGAATCCCAGCCGGGAGATGAAAGTAATCGGCATCACCGGGACCAACGGAAAAACGACGACCAGCGTTCTTGTCAAGCAGCTCCTGGAGAAATGTCTCGGGGCAAAGGTCGGCCTCGTGGGAAGCATCTGCAATATGGTCGGCGACGAGAGCTACCGCGCCGAGTTCACCACCCCCGAATCCTATGACCTGCAGCGGCTTTTCCGCACCATGGCGGACAGCGGCTGCACGCACTGCGTGATGGAGGTATCCAGCCACTCTCTGGCGCTTCACCGGGTGACCGGCACCCACTTTTCCGCGGCGCTGTTCACCAATCTCACTCAAGATCACCTGGATTTCCACAAGACGATGGAGGAGTACGCCGCGGCGAAGGCGCGCCTGTTTTCCATGTGCGAGCGGGCGGCGGGCAACCTGGACGACGCTTGGTTCGACACCGTGTTGAAGGACGCGCCGCGGCCTGTGTATACGTTTTCCGCGGAAAACGACGCCGCTGAGCTCACGGCCAGAGATATCCGCCTCACCTCCGACGGGGTAAAGTTCTGCGCGCTGGAGGGAGCGGAGCTGGTGCGCACATCCTCTCCGATCCCCGGCAGATTTTCGGTATACAACGCCCTTGCCGCGCTTGCCTGCGCCAGGATGATGGGCGTTCCCCTCGCCGACGCGGCTGCCGCGCTGAGCGAATGCACGGGCGCCAGAGGCCGGGTCGAACCGGTCCCCACCGACGGAGACTACAGCATTTACATCGACTACGCCGTCACGCCCGACGCGGTCCGGAACATCCTGAGCACCCTGCGGCCCGTGACGAGAGGCAGGCTTGTCATCCTGTTCGGCTGCGGCGGCGACCGGGACCGGGAAAAACGGCCCATCATGGGACGCATCGCCTCTCAGCTCGCGGATTTTGTGATCGTCACCAGCGACAATCCGCGCACGGAGAAGCCGGAGGCGATCATCAGCGACATCCTTCCCGGCGTGGAGGGCGGTCCCGCGCCTTACCGGGTGATCCCCGACCGCAGGGAGGCCATACGGTGGGCTGTGGAAAACCATAAGGACGGCGATCTGATCCTCCTGTGCGGAAAGGGCCACGAGGACTACCAGATCATAGGTCATGAGAAGATACACATGGACGAGCGCGAGATCGTCGCGGAACTCCTGAAAGAAAGGGAAGAGAGGAAATGACCGTTAAACTGATCCTGGCGCTGGTCGTGGGGTTCGGCGTTTCCGTCTGCGTCGGAGTCTTTCTCGTGCCGTGGCTGCGCAGCATCAAGGCGGGACAGTCCATCAAGGAGATCGGGCCGGTCTGGCACATGAACAAAAGCGGGACGCCCACCATGGGCGGGATCATGTTCATTGCCGCCGTGGCCACGGTGTGCTTTTCCGTGGGACTCTCGTGCATCCGGGACGGAGAATGGGCGCATGTGTTCGTGCTGATCTTCGGTCTGGCGTTCGGCGTGATCGGCTTCCTGGACGACTACGAAAAGCTGCGTCATCATGAGAATACCGGGCTCAGCGCGAGGATGAAGTTCCTGCTCCAGCTGGCGGCGGCGCTTATCTTCCTTATGCTGCTGCGGTCCCGGGGCTATCTGAGCCCGAATCTGTATGTCCCGTTCTGGAACACCTATGTGCCCATTTCCGAGCCGCTGTATTACGCGTTCGCGGCGTTTGTGATCGTCGGCACCGTCAACGCCGTGAACATCACCGACGGAGTGGACGGGCTCGCCTCCGGCACCTGCATCCCGATCTTCCTGTGCTTTACGGCGATCGTGTTCTGCTGGGGAAAGAGTTATCTGGCACAGGGGATCTTTTCCGCGGGACTGACCGGGGCCCTGCTCGGCTTCCTGGTGTACAATTTCCACCCCGCCCGCGTGTTCATGGGCGACACGGGCTCTCTGTTCCTGGGAGGGTGCATCGCCGGAATGGCGTTCGCGCTGGACGTGCCGCTGCTGCTGATCCCGCTTTGCGTCATGCCCATCATCGAAACGCTCTCGGACATCATACAGGTGGGCTATTTCAAGATGACGCACGGAAAACGGGTTTTCAAAATGGCCCCGTTCCACCATCATCTGGAGATGGGCGGCTGGCTGGGCCATAAGTGGAAGGAGACGGAGATCTTCACGCTCTTCACCGTGATCACCGCCGTGATGGCTGTGATCTCGCTGCTGGGCGTAACGGGCCGCTACTCCTTCTGAGGCGGCCGGCGAACGGCAAAACATACGGCTTACAGTACGGCGGACCCGCGCGGTCCGCCGTATCTTCGCAAAGACGCGGCTCCGGCCCGAACAGGAGGCGAGAGGGCGTCTCCGGACTGCCGGACAGGAATTCTCCTTTACTTTTCCGCTCCGATATGTAAATATAGGGAGCGGAAAAAGATGCAGCATACCAGAGGTTAACATAATGAGATTTGTTTTCGCCTGCGGCGGGACCGCGGGACATATAAACCCTGCTCTCGGCGTGGCGGGAAGGATACGGGAGCTGCTTCCGAGCAGCGAGATCCTGTTCATCGGGGCAGAGGGCAAAATGGAAATGGACCTGGTGCCTCCCGAGGGGTACGAGATACGCGGCGTGCCGGTCTCCAATCTGAGCCGCAGCCTTTCGCCCGAGGGCATCGCGCACAACGTGCGCGCGATGCGGGATCTGGCCGTTTCGCTGCGCGCGTGCCGCCGTATCCTCGGGGAGTTCAGGCCGGACGTGGTCGTGGGGACCGGCGGCTACGTGTGCTATCCCGTGCTCTCCCAGGCCGCCCGCATGGGGATCCCGACGGCGGTGCACGAGAGCAACGCCGAGCCGGGACTTACCACGAAAATGCTCGAGAGCCATGTCCGCCGCATCATGGTGGGCTTTGAAGAGGCCAGGGCCAATTACCGTCATCCCGAAAAGGTCGTGGTCACCGGCACGCCCGTTCGTCTGGATTTTCTGCACGCGGATAAGCGCTCCGCCCGCCGTGCCCTCGGCCTGGACGATAAAACGCCCCTGGTGCTGTCCGTGTGGGGCAGTCTCGGCGCTACGGACATGAACAGGACCGTGGGCGAGATGATCGCCCTCGCCATGGCCGACAGGCCCTTCCGCCTGGTCCACTCGGCGGGCAAGCGCGGCATCGAGAGCATGACGGAGCACATGCGGTCCGCGCTGGGGCTCGAGGGATGGAACGAAGCGGGCTTTGAGGTCCGCGATTACATTTACGATATGCCGCTGCTCATGGCCGCGGCCGACCTGGTGCTCTGCCGCAGCGGCGCGTCTACGCTGGCCGAGCTCACCGCCATGGGAAAGCCGGCGATCCTGGTGCCTTCGCCCAATGTGGTACACAACCATCAGGAGAGAAACGCTCGCGTGCTTGAGCACGCCGGAGCAGCGAAAGTCCTGCTGGAATCGGACGCTACGGCCCGGACCATGCTCGACACCGTTACCGGCCTTCTCCGCGACGGCGAGGCGCTGGAGAAGATGAGCGCGAACATGCGCTCCCTGGCCGTTGCCGAAGCCACGCAGGAGATCGCGTCCATCGTGCTGTCGCTCGCGGCAAAATGAGAGCGCGTCTCACAGGAGGACTCTATGGACGAGAGCGTCTTTAATCCCCAAAGCAAACTCAAAAGGACCGGGCCTCTGTACGGGCCGCTGGCGCTGGTGCTCATTTTTCTTGTGGTCGTGCTGGCGATGAGTCTTTTTTTCCGCGTATCGGAGATCGAGGTCGTCAACGCCTCGGACTATACCGACAGCGAGATCATCACGGCATCGGGCATAGAGAAGGGCGTGAACCTGTTCTTCGTGGACCGGTTTTCCGCCGCGAGCATGATCTTCGCCGATCTGCCCTATATGGACACGGTGAGCATCCGCCGGCAGCTCCCCAACCGGATCATCATCCAGGCGGAGGGGAGCGCCCCCGCCGCGTACATGATGCTTGACGGCGAGTACTGGTTCCTGGACCGCAACGGCCGGGCGCTGGGCGTCACGACGGCGCTGAAGGCGGAGACCTATCCCGAGATCCGGTCCCTGCAGACCATCACCGTGATCCCCGGGGAGGACCCTGTCGTGGAGGGGGAGAATATCGAGCGCCTGAAATACGCGGGCGATCTTCTCAACGCGCTCGGGGGCCAGGGCCTGATCGGAAAGGTGAGCTGGATCGACCTGAAGGATCCGGCCAATCCGTCGATATACTACGACGGGCGCCTCACCGTATACTTCGGCGAGAGGGAAAACACCCCCTTCAAGGCCGCGCTCCTGGAGGACGCGCTCACGAAACTGGCGGCCGACGATTCCGGTTCCCTTGCCTACGGGGGCGGCAGCGCGTGGACCTTTTCCCCGGACTGAATCGGACGGGAAAGCCGAAAAAGTTTCAAAATAATGACATTTTGCGTGAAATATTGACATAAAGCAGTTGACCAACGGAGTAAATCGTTATAAAATACAGGATATGGTAAAATCCCTGAGATTCTGAACGGGAGGTTGCAGTATATGGCTATCAAGAAAGACGGAACGGACAGTGTCGTCACCATCAAGGTGATCGGCATCGGAGGCGCCGGCAACAACGTTGTCAACCGGATGGTTTCCTCCGGTACCGCCGACGTGGATTTCATTTCCGTCAATACAGATAAACAGGCGCTGACCGTGTCCGGAGCCGCCCAGAAGATCCAGATCGGCGAAAAGCTGACGCACGGACAGGGCGCCGGCTCCGATCCCGATATCGGCAAGCGTGCCGCCGAGGAGAGCCGCGCCGCCATCGCCGAGGCGCTGGAGAACGCGGATATGGTCTTTCTGACAGCCGGCATGGGCGGCGGCACCGGCACCGGAGCTGCTCCCGTCATCGCGGAGACGGCCAAGGACGCGGGCGTGCTCACCGTCGGCGTCGTGACCAAGCCCTTCTCCTGGGAGGGAAAGCGCCGTTCCGTTCAGGCTCAGCAGGGCATCAACGATCTGATGGGCAAGGTGGACAGCCTGCTGATCATCCCCAACGACCGGCTTAAATTCGCCAGCCCCGAGAAGGTCACCCTGGCCAACGCCTTCGAGATCGCCGACGACGTGCTCATCAAAGCCGTCAGCAGCATTTCCGATCTCATCAAAAGCACCGGCTTCATCAACCTGGACTTCGCCGACGTCACCGCCATCATGAAGGATGCCGGTCTGGCGCATATGGGCGTCGGCCGCGCCGACGGGAAGAACAAGGCTGAGGAGGCCGCCCGCGCCGCCGTATCCAGCCCGCTGATGGAGACCTCTATCGACGGAGCCCGCGGCGTGCTGATCAGATTCCCTGGACGACGAGATCGTCGTCACGGTCATCGCCACCGGCTTCGACGAGAAGAAAACGGCCTACGCCGTGCCCACCTCCGCCTCCTCCGACGAGCCCCGCGACGCCAATCTCTTCTCGGATGACCGGCAGGACGCCGCCCAGCCCGCGGCCGCTCCCGCGCCCGACGACGGAGAGGACCCCTTCGACACCATCTTCCGCATTTTCAACAACAAGTGATACCATCACTCCTTAAAGCCCCCGACGAAATGTCGGGGGCTTTCGCGTTTGAGACGGACAGGAACGGGACATACGAAAAAAGAGCTTGAAAGAGCGGGACGCTTGGAGTATAATCTCCTGGCATATCCATTCGGAAAGGAATACCGATTATGGCTGAAGGAAAACTCAATCCCCGTGAACAGGCGCGCCTTGAGGAACAGAAAAAGAGCCGGAAGACCCGCATGAAATACGTCGCGGTCGCTGTCGCGCTCTTTCTGATGGTCGCGCTGGTCGTGTTTGTAAACTCCTCTCTCTTCACCGACGGGCTCGCCGCTCTCAAGGTCGGAGACACCGGCTATTCCGTGGCGGACGTCAACTACGAGTATCAGAGCAGCTACCGGCAGCTCCTGAGCACCTACGGCGACTATATCTCGATCTTTCTCGACCCGGAAAAGCCCCTGGATGAGCAGCAGTGCGCCATGATGTCCGACGGCGGTACCTGGGACGATTATTTCAAGGACATGGCGGAGAGCTCCCTTGTCGAAAAGACGGCGTACTCGGCGGCGGCAAAAGCGGCCGGCTACACCCTTACCGACGACGAGCGCGCCCAGATCGACAGCATCGTCAGCAGCTACTCTGTCTACGGCAGCATGTACGGCTACGATACGGACGCCTATATCGCCGCCTCCTTCGGCGCGGGCAACAACGAGAAAACGCTCCGCCGCCATCTGGAGAGCGACCTTGTCAACGAACGGTATCTGGACGACCTCCTTGCCAGCTACAGCTTTACGGCGGAGGAGAAGGACGCCTATTACGCCGAGCATAAGGACAACCTCGATACCGTGGACTATCTCTACGCCTACGTGGCCGCCGAAGAGGGCAAGGACGCCGGCGAGACCGCGCGTTCCATCCTGGAGAGCATGGACGGCACCGACGAGGCGGCCTTCCGCGCCGCGGCGCTGGCCGTGACCGGCAGCGAGGCGACCAAGACCACGGTCTCCAAGTCCGGCTTCCGCTCCCAGTACACCGACAACGCCTCCGACGAAGAGATCCGCGAAGGCGCGGTGTTCACCCACGATTCCGGCTCCGGCTGGTACGCGCTTTACGTTCTCGGCATCGAGGACAACAGCTATCATACCGTGAGCGTGCGCCACATCCTCATCAAGGCGCAGGACGCCGACGGGGACGGCTCCGTCTCCGACGATGAGAAAGCCGCGTCCCTCGCGGCCGTGACCGCCCTGCGCGACAGCTGGCTCGCCGGCGACGCCACCGAGGACAGCTTCGCTGAGCTGGCGCGGGAGCAGAGCGAGGACGAGGGCTCCGCCGAGAACGGCGGCCTGTACGAGAACATCCACAAGGGCCAGATGGTGGAGCAGTTTGACGCGTTCTGCTTCGGCGGACACAAGAAGGGCGATATCGACATCGTCTACGGCGAGTCGGCCTCCTACTCCGGCTACCACCTGATCTACTTCGTGGGCGAGGACGCCGAGCCCTACAGCCGCGTTCTGGCCGACAACGACCTGCGCACCGAGGCCTACAACAACGCCATCGACGCGCTCACACAGGGGCTTTCCGCCGAGCGGACCTTTATGTGGCGTTATGTGATGAAGCACTGATCCCGAAAAAACGACCGCCCCTTCCGTCCGGGTCATACCGGAGGGAAGGGGCGGTTTTCGCGTACGGCGCGTTCAGCCGTTGTATCGGTTCATGGCGGTGTCGATGCCGTCGCGGACACAGCATTCCAGCGCGTCGGCGGCCTTCTTGGCGGCCTCGCGCATCAGATTCGCGTCCTCGCCGTGAAAGGTGCCCAGCACCCAGTCTGCCATATCCCAGTCCGCATGGGGAGGAGCGCCCACGCCCAGCCGCAGCCGGGGAAAACGGTCGGTCCCGAGATGTTGGATGATGCTCTTCAGACCGTTGTGGCCGCCGGCGCTCCCGCCCGGACGGAGACGGATCCTGCCCGGCGCGAGGGCGATCTCGTCGGACACGACAAGGATACGCTCCGGGGGGATCTTATAGAAGTCCGCCAGCGGACGGACCGCCTCGCCGGAGAGATTCATGTAGGTCTGCGGCTTTACCAGCAGGACCTCCCGGCCGCCGAGAGTGCAGCGGGCCGTCAGGGCGCGGTTCTTCAGACGCCGGATCGGCGTGCCGCAGCGCTCCGCGATCACATCGCCGACGGACCAGCCCACATTGTGGCGCGTCCCGTCGTACTTTGTGCCCGGGTTGCCCAGAAAGACGAGCATCCACTCGACGCTTCCGGATCTTTGACGGAAAAACATGCTTTACTCGAACAGCGGAGAAATGGAGACTTCCTCGTAAACGCGCTCGATCGCCTCGGCGAACAGGGGAGCCACGGATACATAGGTGATCTTGTCGATGCGGGGCTGATCGGGGGGATAGGGGACCGTGTCGCAGAGCTTCAGCTCCTTGATCGGGCTGGCCTCGATGCGCTCGATGGCCGGCTTGGAGAGCACGCCGTGGGTGGCGCAGGCGTAGATCTCCTTGGCCCCGCCGATCTCCATCAGGGCTTTTGCGGCGCCGCAGAGAGAGCCGGCGGTGTCGACCATGTCGTCGAGAAGGATCACGGTCTTGCCTGTGACGTCGCCGATGATGTTCATGACCTCGGACTGGTTGGCGACCTCGCGGCGCTTGTCCACGATGGCCAGGTTCGTTCCCAGCTTCATGGCGAACTGACGGGCGCGGGCCACGCTGCCCACGTCCGGAGAGACGACCATCACGTCGGGGTTGTCCTTGCCGAACTGTTCGAGATAATACTTGGCGAACAGGGGAGCCCCGCGCAGGTTGTCCACGGGTATATCGAAAAAGCCCTGGATCTGGTTGGCGTGAAGGTCCATGGTCAGCACCCGGTCGGCGCCGGCGGCGGTGATCAGGTTGGCGACGAGCTTCGCCGAAATGGGATCGCGGCTTTTGGCTTTGCGGTCCTGCCGGGCATAGCCGAAATAGGGGATGACGGCCGTGATGCGTCCGGCGGAAGCGCGGCGCATCGCGTCGGTCATGACCAGAAGCTCCATCAGATTGTCGTTGACGGGCTTGCAGGTGGACTGAACGATAAACACATCCGCTCCGCGGACCGGCTCATAGATGGAGACGGAGCACTCACCGTCGGCAAAGCGCTTGATCTCGGCTTTCCCGAGGGGCTTGTGGAGAAACGTGCCTATGCTTTCCGCCAGAGGGGTGTTGGCGTTTCCGGCGAAGACCTTGACTTCTTTCCCGTGCGCGATCAAATAAAATCACCTTTCCTCTCATTTCCTGAAGCGGCCCTCAGTCCGCCTCCGAGCGATTTTTCACAGACAGTATATCACAGATTCCGCGGAAGAAAAGCAAAAAATATGAAAGTTTCCGGCCTTTACAAGCAGAGGAATATTGTTTATAATACCATCGCATTTTGAAAAGGATGAACGGTTATGCTGGAATTTGAAGAATACAAAACCAAACTGAACGCCCTGCGCCCCGCGCTCGACGATCTGGGAGAGGCCCTGCAGCTGCACGAGGCCGAGCGCGAGATCGCCGAACTGGAAACCGAAAGCGCGCAGGACGGCTTCTGGAACAACGTGCAGCACTCTCAGCAGGTGCAGCAGCGCATCAAGCAGCTGAAAAACAAGGTCGAGCGCTACAACAAGCTCCGCTCCCGCTGGGACGACGCCTTTACGATGTGCGAGATGGCCCTTGAGGAGCAGGACGAGTCGCTGCTGCCCGAGGTGGAGTCGGAGTACGGCGTCCTCACCGAAGACCTGGAGTCCATGCGCCTGTCCACGCTGCTTACCGGGGAATACGACGCGAACAACGCCATCCTCACCTTCCACGCCGGGGCCGGCGGGACCGAGGCTCAGGACTGGGCTCAGATGCTCTACCGCATGTACACCATGTGGACCGAGCGGCACGGCTACAAATACACCCTGCTGGACTGGCAGGACGGCGATCAGGCCGGCATCAAGTCCGCCACCATCAAGATCGAGGGCGACAACGTCTACGGCTATCTCAAAAGCGAGCACGGCGTGCACCGCCTGGTGCGCATCAGTCCCTTCGACGCCAACGCGCGCCGTCAGACCAGCTTCGCCGCTCTCGAGGTCATGCCCGAGATCGGGGACGCCGGCGAGATCGAGCTCAGGGACGAGGACATCAAAATGGATGTTTTCCGCTCCTCCGGCGCCGGCGGCCAGAAGGTAAACAAGACCTCCTCCGCCGTACGGCTTACCCATATCCCGACGGGCATCGTGGTGTCCAGCCAGGTGGAACGCAGCCATTTCCAGAATCTTGAGAACTGCAAGGAGATGCTCAGAGCCAAGCTGGCCGAGATCAAGGAACGCGAGCATCTGGAAAAAATCGAGGACATCAAGGGCGTACAGATGAAGATAGAGTGGGGCAGCCAGATCCGCTCCTATGTCTTCATGCCGTACACCCTGGCCAAGGACACCCGCACCGGCTACGAGAACAGCAACATCAACGCCGTGATGGACGGGGATATCGACGGATTCATCAACGCCTATCTGGCCATGAAGGCCAATAAGGCCTGACAAGCTTCGATCGAGAACCGCTTCTAATCGCGCGGATCTCTGCGGAGATCCGGTTATCGCCCTTCAGGCGACGCGATTTCAGGGCGGGAACCATGTTCCCCCCTGATGCCCCCTTCTTCTTTGGAACAAGGACAGGAATCCCCAAATCCTATTCGCCGCTCAGCGGCGAACGCTGCGAGGCTTTTTCTGCAGTATGAGACCCCGCCCGACCGGGCGGGGTCTTTTGTTATTCTTCGCTTCGGTTTCCCTGCGCGCCGCGCTTTGCGGCGGTCCTCCTCCTGGCGGCACGGCGGCGTGCCGCCTTCTTTTTCGCCGCGGAACGGATGATGAGCGCGGCGGCGGCAGCGGCGGCCGTCAGGGCGGCGGCGATGCCCAGGGTTTTTCTGACGGAAGCGGCCTTTTCCTCTCTCAAGAGCCGGGCGGCCTCCTCTTGGGCGGCCAGCTCCTCCTGCCGGGCCCTTTCCTCGGCCTCGGCGGCAAGCCTGGCCGCTTCCTCGGCCTCGCGCCGCGCCTTTTCCTCGGCTTCGGCGGCGAGCCGGGCGGCC
>CACXMX010000027.1 GCA_902768805.1 Oscillospiraceae bacterium | reverse complement strand
GTAGGCGGCGTGAAGTCCCATGACGGCGCCGACCGCCATGACCATCTTGAGATGGCTGTACGGGTCGTCAGCGTCTCTGCATCCTATTTTTGAAAACAGGTCCGATCCGCTCCAGCAGATGAGGGCCGTAAGGGCAAACCAAAACCACATGATCCGATCCGTTCCTTTCCCGTCAGTTCCGTATCAATATACACGCAAATCTGTCCGGAAACAACAATCGGAGCGATTCGGAAGAAAAAATGTTGCAAAGCGTGTATGTTTACGGAGGGCGGACGCATGTTTTCTGTAGAAAAAATCAATTGACGCTCCGCGCGCTTATATGATAATTTAATGGAAAATATCAAATGCTGTGAAGGAAAACGGCATCTTTACGAACGGTACAGAGAGTCGGTGGCCGCTGCGAACCGATCCGGACGGAAGAATGCCTCTGGTTCCCGAGCAGGGTCCGCGAAAGCCCAGGGCCTGTAGCGGATCACGGGCGGCTCCGTTATCGGCTGTGGATTTGTCGGAATCCGAGAGAGATCATCTGTCCGAACGGACGATGGATCAGGGTGGTACCGCGGGTTTAATTCTCGCCCCTGAAGCCGTAAGGCTTTGGGGGCGCTTTGTTATTTCGGAGGAGATCGGCATGGAAGCGATCCGTATCAGTGATATCACAATGAAAAGGCTTGCCGGAAGCGGTTCGGCGCTCACCTTCAAGGGAAAGCTTGAGATCGTCAAGCTTCTGGACAGACTGAATGTATCGGTCATTGAGCTGGAGGGGCTGAACGGTTCCCGCGCCGACTCGCTGAGAGTGAAGTCCGCGGCCTCGGCTGTCCGAGGAAGCATTCTGGCCGTCCCCGTCGGACTTGACCCTGGCGGCGCCGCCGCGGTATGGGATGCCCTGAAGGACGCGCGAAAGCCTCGTCTACAGGTGGCGGCTCCGGCAAGCACGGTGCAGATGGAGTATCTCTCCCACAAAAAACCGGACGCCATGCTCCGGGCGGTCGCTTCGGCCGTGGCGGAGTGCGCCCGCTGCGCCGGGGATGTGGAGTTTATCGCGGAGGATGCCACGCGCAGCGAGGGCGAATTCCTGCGCGCGCTGATCGGCGCTGCGATCGAGGCCGGAGCCACGACCGTTACGGTGTGCGACGCGGCCGGCACCATGCTTCCCGACGAATTTTCGGAGTTTATCGCCGGCCTATTCCGGGATATACCGGCTCTCGCCGGGATCACGCTGGGCGTGGAGTGCTCCAACGCACTGGCCATGGCCGACGCCTGCTCCGTGGCTGCGGTGCGCGCCGGCGCGAGAGAGATCAAAACATCGGCTGTCGATACGGGCACGGCACTGCTGCAGAGCACCGCCGGCATCCTCGCCGCGCGAAGCGAGCTCTTTAACGCTGAGACCTCTCTGCACTCCGTTGAACTCAGGCGCGTCGTCGGACAGATCGACCGCCTGTGCCGGGCCCCGCGCAACAAGACCTCTCCTTTCGAAGACGGCGTACAGGACGAGTCGGAAGACGAGCCGGTGCTCTCTCTGAGCGACGGAGAGGATGAGGTCCTGAAGGCGGCGCGCCGCATCGGCTATGATCTGAACAGTGAGGATGCGCGGGCCGTCTGGGAGGCGGCACGGGAGATCCTGCGCCACAAGGAGAGCATGGGAAAGCGCGAGCTGGACGCCGTTATCGCCTCGACCGCGCTGCAGGTCCCGTCGACCTATACCGTGGAGAGCTATGTGATCAACAGCGGGAACCACATCTCGGCCATGGCCCATATCAAGCTGAACCACCACGGAACGTCTTCCGAGGGCATAGCCCTGGGCGACGGGCCCATAGACGCTGCTTTTCTGGCCATTGAACAGATCACGCACCACCATTACGAGCTGGACGATTTCCAGATCCGCGCCGTCACCGAGGGCCGTGAGGCTATGGGCGAGACCGTGGTACGCCTCGTCTCCAACGGAAAGCTCTATTCCGGACGGGGCATCTCCACCGACATCGTCGGGTCGAGCATACAGGCGTATATGAACGCGCTGAACAAGATCTCCTATGAGGAGGCAGAGGAATGAAACTGTCCTTTTCCACCCGCGGCTGGAAAAGCCTGGGCTGGAACGAACTGCTGGAAACAGCCGCCGAATCCGGGCTGAACGGCGTGGAGATCTACGATCTTCCCGACAGGGACGACCTTACCGGCCGGGGAGGGGCGTTTCATACTTATAATATGGTAGCGACGTCCCGGAGCCTTCGGGAAGCGGGGCTTCGCCTCCCGTGCTTTGACACGAACTGCGATCTGTCGCTGGAGGGCACCGCGGACTATCTGCGGCCATTGATCGAGACCGCCGGAGCCATGTCCGTGCCCTGCGTGTCCGCCGCGGCGATCCTCGGAAGCGAGGATACGGTACGCGCTCAGCTGAGCGGACTGCTTTCCGAGGCGGAAAAAGCCGGGGTTACGGTCCTGATCAAAACGACGGGCCTGTACGCCGATACGGGCGCGCTCCGCGCTCTGATGGACGACTTCGCCAGCGACTATCTGGCCGCTTTGTGGGATGTGCACCATCCCTACCGCGACTGCGGAGAGGACCCGGACACAACGATAAGAAACCTGGGCGCCTATGTCCGTCATGTGCATCTGCGCGACTCCGACGATTCCGGAGCGTACGACATCATAGGAGAAGGAACGCTGCCCGTGCGTGAAATGATCCGCGCCCTGAGTTCCATCGACTACGACGGCTTCATTTCCCTTGAGTGGAAACCGGAGTGGATGGAGGATATGGACGATCCGGACGTGATCCTCCCGCATTTCGTGAACTACATGAGCCGTTTTGAGAACACGCGCGGCATGAAAAAGCGCCTGTACCCCAACCATGACGGGACGGGCGAATACGTGTGGAAAAAGGACGAACTGATCGATCTGACGTTTGCCGGAGTCCTGGACCGTATGGTCGAGGAGTTTCCGGACCAGTACGCCTTTAAATACACCACGCTCGATTACACCCGCACCTATGAAGAGTTTCGCGAGGATGTGGACAATTTCGCGCGGGCGCTCGTCTCTCTCGGCGTGGGGCCGGGCAAGAAAGTGGCGATCTGGGCCACGAATGTGCCGGCATGGTACATAACCTTCTGGGCGACGGTGAAGATCGGCGCCGTGCTGGTCACGGTGAATACCGCCTATAAGATCCATGAGGCGGAATACCTGCTGCGGCAGTCGGATACCCATACGCTGGTGATGATCGAGTCCTGCCTGGACTCGGACTACCGCGCGATCATCAATGAGCTGTGCCCGGAGCTTGCCTCGCACGACAAGGAAACGCCTCTGCACAGCCGGCGTCTCCCGTTCCTGCGCAACGTGATCACCGTGGACTTCCGCCAGAACGGCAACCTGACCTTTGAGGAGGCCATGGCCCGCTCCGAGATGGTGCCCCGGGACGTGATCGCCTCAATGGCCGCCAAAGTACGCCCCGACGACGTCTGCAACATGCAGTACACCTCCGGGACGACGGGCTTCCCCAAGGGCGTGATGCTGACGCATTACAACGTGGTCAACAACGGGAAATGCATCGGCGACCGTATGGGCCTGTCCACAGCGGACCGCATGATGATTCAGGTCCCCATGTTCCACTGCTTCGGCATGGTGCTGTCCATGACAAGCTCCATGACCCATGGCGCGACGCTGTGTCCTCTTCCGTATTTCTCCGCCAAATCCTCTCTGGCGTGCATCCGGCAGGAAAAGATCACCTGCTTCAACGGCGTTCCCACCATGTTCATCGCGATGTTCAATCACCCCGACTACCGAAAGACAGATTTTTCCCATATGCGCACGGGCATCATGGCCGGCGCGGGATGTCCTCCGGAGCTGATGCGGCGCGCCGCGCGCCCGGATGAGATGAATATGCGCGGCATCGTCAGTGTTTACGGCCAGACGGAGTCCGCCCCGGGCAGCACGATGTCGGCCTGGACCGACCCGCTGGATCTGCGCTGCGACACTGTGGGCTACGATTTTCCCCATGTGGAGTGTAAGATCATCAACCCCGAGACCGGCGAGGAAGTGCCCGACGGAGAGACCGGTGAGTTCTGCTCCCGCGGCTACAACACGATGAAGGGGTATTACAAAATGCCCCACGCCACCCGGGAGACCGTAGACGCGGAGGGCTGGCTTCACTCGGGAGATCTCGCCTGCCGGGACAGCGACGGCAATTACCGGATCACAGGCCGGCTGAAGGATATGATCATCCGCGGAGGAGAGAATATCTATCCGAAGGAAATAGAGGAGTTCATCTACACACATCCCAAGGTGCAGGATGTACAGGTCATCGGCGTTCCCGATGAGAAATACGGCGAGGAAGCCTGCGCCTGCATCATACTCAAAGAAGGGGAGACCCTGACCGAGAGCGAGATGCGTTCTTTCATCACGGCGAGCCTTGCGCGCCACAAGGTGCCCCGGTATATCGAGTTCACCGACGCCTTCCCGATGAACGCGGCGGGCAAGGTGCTCAAATACAAGATGCGGGAGGATCTTGCCCGAAAGCTCGGACTGACCGGCCCCGCTTGATCCGGAGAGTGCATTTTTATTCCGTCGTTTGAATTATCTCTTGACAAACGACCGATTCTGTGTTAAACCTTGAGCAATTCAACCACAAAAAGGCTTTGACGAAGACGGCCGAAGGGCGTGCTTCCAGAGAGTCGGCGGACGGTGCGAGCCGACAGCGCAAACTTCACCCGGCCTATCACTTCCGAGCCGGAGATCCGAGAGCCGAAAGGCAGGTAGACATCTCCCGTATGCCCGCGTTAAGGGATAGGGCCTGCTGGGGCCCGAAGAGGCAGTTAAGACTGCAATTTGAGTGGTACCGCGGGTCATGATTTCAGACTCGTCTCAAGGTTTTGCTTGAGACGGGTTTTTTTGTTGGGAGGAACGGAACATGGTCGTTCAGACATCGACGGAATCCAATCAGCTGATGGAGGTGGCTCTCCGCATCCGAGAGATGCGCGAGATCGTCGGCTTCTCCGCACAGGAGATGGCCGAGCGCACCGGAGTTTCGGAAGAGCAGTATCTGGATTATGAGCGCGGAGCTGCGGATCTTCCGTTCACCTTCCTGCATAAATGTGCGCTCGCCTTCGGCGTGGAGCTGATCCAGCTGCTGGAAGGACACAGTGCGAAGCTCTCCAACTATACGGTCACACGCAGGGGGATGGGCCTGGTCACCGCCAGTGAGGACGGGATCATGATCCAGAACATGGCGGCCATGTTCCGGCAAAAGCTGGCGACGCCGTACTATGTTACTTATCAGTATTCCTCCGAGCTGCAGGATCGGCCGATCCATACCACGACGCATGGCGGGCAGGAGTTCGACCTGGTGCTCAGCGGGTCTCTGAAGGTCCGAGTGGGCGAGCACACCGAGATCCTGCGCCAGGGAGACAGCATCTACTACGACAGCTCGACTCCTCACGGCATGATCGCCATCGACGGAGCGGACTGCGTATTTCTGGCCATGATCATGGCCGCCGACGAGAACGAGGCCAAAAAGGCCGTATCGATCAGCGCGCCGCTCCCCGAGGAAAAACCCCTTCTGTGCGAAAAGTTCGTCGTCGCGGAAGAGGATGAGAACCGCCGCCTGAAGAACATCCGTTTCGTCAATACGGAGTCCTTCAACTTCGCTTTTGATATCATCGATGAGCTGGGCCGCGCGTACCCGGACAAGACGGCGATGGTGCATGTTTCCAACGACATGACCGAGCGGCATTTCACCTTCAAGGATATCAAGGACGCCTCCTCTCAGGCCGCGAACTACTTCACGTCTCTGGGCATCCGCAGGGGAGACCGCGTCATGCTGGTGCTCAAGCGCCATTATCAGTTCTGGTACGCGATCCTGGCCCTGCACAAGATCGGCGCCATCGCCGTGCCGGCGACCAACCAGCTGCTGGAGCACGATTTTGCCTACCGCTTTGAGAAGGGCGGTATCAACGCCATCATCTGCACCGCCGACGGAGACACCGCGCATCAGGCGGAGCTGGGCGAGCTCGCCGCCTGCGCCGACCTCACGCGCATCATGGTGGGAGGCAGCCGTCCCGGATGGCACGACTTCGACGCCGAATTCGGGCTGTTCTCCCGGCGCTTCCGCCGAACGGAGGATTCCCCCTGCGGAGACGATCCGATGCTGATGTTCTTCTCCTCGGGCACCACGGGATATCCGAAGATCGTTACCCACAGCTACAAATACGCGCTCGGCCACTATGTTACGGCCAAGTACTGGCATCTGGTGGAACGGGAAGGCCTGCATTTTACGATTTCCGAAACCGGATGGGGAAAGGCTCTCTGGGGCAAGCTTTACGGACAGTGGCTGTGCGAAGGCGCCGTTTTCACCTATGATTTCGACCGCTTTGACGCCGAGAAGATCCTCCCCATGTTCGCCAAATACAACATCACCACCTTCTGCGCTCCTCCGACGATCTACCGCATGCTGATCAAGCAGGACATTTCCCGTTTCGATCTGAGCTCCATCCGCCACGCCACCACGGCCGGCGAGGCGCTCAACCCCGAGGTGTTCTATCGCTTTGAGCATCTCACCGGGCTGCAGATCGCCGAGGGCTTCGGTCAGACCGAGATGACGCTGGGGATCGCGAATCTCGCCGGCGACCGCATCAAGCCCGGCTCCATGGGCAAGCCGGTCCCGGGATACGGCATCGATCTTGTGGATCCCGACGGGAATCCCGTGGAGGACGGCGAGAACGGCGAGATCGTCATTCGCTCCGAATTCGGCAGTCACGACCGCTGCGGCGTTTTCCTCGGCTATTTCCGAGACGAGGACAAAACGCGCGCGGTGTGGCACGACGGCATGTATCACACGGGAGATCTGGCCTGGCGCGACGAGGACGGATATTACTGGTATGTCGGCCGCGCCGACGATGTGATCAAATCCTCCGGCTATCGCATCGGGCCCGTGGAAGTGGAGAACGTCATCATGGAGCTCCCGTATGTGCTCGAATGCGGCGTTTCCGCCGCACCGGACGAGATCCGCGGCCAGGTGGTGAAAGCGAGCATCGTGCTCATCCCCGGGGCTCAGCCCACAGAGGAGCTGAAAAAGGAGATCCAGGCGTATGTCCGTTCCCATACGGCTCCGTACAAGTATCCCAGGATCATCCGCTTCTGCGACGAGCTCCCCAAAACCATCAGCGGCAAGGTCATCCGCAGCCGCCTGTGAGCGTGACGATATGGAGCATAAACGACTGACTCTTTTTGCCGGCCATTACGGCAGCGGCAAGACGAATATAGCGATAAACTACGCGCGCGCTCTGCGCGCTGCCGGCAATGAAGTGATCCTGGCCGATCTGGATATCGTGAATCCCTACTTCCGTACCAAGGACGCGGAGGATACCCTGAAAGGGGAGGGGATCGGCCTGATCGTGTCGGACTATGCCAACAGCAATGTGGATCTCCCTTCCATGCCCAAGGAAGCCTATTCTCTGGTAGAACGCAGGGACGTGATGGGCGTTCTGGATATCGGAGGAGACGACCGCGGCGCGCTGGCACTCGGGCGGTATGTACCCTCCATTCTTTCCGAAAACGACTACGAAATGCTGTTCGTCCTCAATCGGGCCAGACCTCTGACGCGGACTGTGGACGACGCCCTGGAGGTCCTGCGCGAGATCGAATCCGCCTGCTCGCTCCCGTTTACGGCCATCGTGAACAATACAAATCTCGGACCCGCCACGACCCCGGAGGACGTACTCGCGAGCCTTCCGTTCGCCCAAGAGCTATCCGAACGCACCGGGCTTCCGGTAAAGATGACCTGCGCGGAGAAAAAGACCGCCGCGGCGCTCGCCGGAAAAGTGAAGGATCTGTTCCCCTTATCAATTCTTACGCTTTATTATATGGAGAAAGAAGGGACAAGTCTTGGCAAAACTAACCTTTAGGGAAGAGCTGTGCAAGGGCTGCGGTCTGTGCGTAAACGCCTGTCCGAAGCACCTGCTCTCTCTTTCCAACACCAGGCTCAACCAGAAGGGATACTCTCCGGTAGAGCAGAGCGATCCGGAAAAATGCACGGCCTGCGCTTTCTGCGCGACGATGTGCCCGGACTGCGTGATCACCGTGGAGAAATAGGAGGAAGCGCCGAATGAACGAAAAAGTAATGATGAAGGGGAACGAGGCCATTGCCGAGGCCGCGATCCTCGCCGGATGCCGGCATTATTTCGGCTATCCCATCACTCCTCAGACAGAGGTTGCGGCATATATGGCCAAGAAGATGCCGAAGATCGGCGGTACTTTCCTTCAGGCCGAAAGCGAGATCGCCGCGATCAATATGGTTTACGGCGTTGCCTCCACCGGAAAACCCGCCATGACCTCGTCCTCCAGCCCCGGCATCTCGCTCAAGTGCGAGGGGATCTCGTATCTGGCCGGCGCAGACCTGCCCGCTCTGATCGTCAACGTGCAGCGCGGCGGCCCGGGTCTCGGCGGCATCCAGCCCTCGCAGTCGGACTATTTCCTGGCTACCCGCGGACCCGGTCACGGAGATTTCCACGTGTTTGTGTTCGCTCCCGCCTCCGTACAGGAGATGGCCGACCTGACCGGACGCGCGCTGCATGTAGCGTGGAAATACCGCATGCCGTCCATGCTGCTCGCCGACGGCACCATGGGACAGATGATGGAGCCGGTAGTCCTTCCGGAGGCGGCCGACGCATTCGGCAGCGACAATCCCTGGGCCGCTGTGGGCACCGGTATGAAGCGTCCCCACAACGTTATCAACTCCCTGTACCTCGCGCCCGAAGAGCTTGAGAGGATAAACTTTGAACGGTTCAAACGCTATGAGCTCGCCGAAGCCGAAGAGACGCTCTGGGAGGAATACATGATGGAGGACGCGGAGATCTGCGTCGTATCCTACGGCATCACGGCCCGCGTTTCCCGCAACGCCATCGTGGAGGCCCGCTCCCGCGGCATCAAGGTCGGAATGATCCGTCCCATCACGCTCTGGCCCTTCCCGAAGGCGCCTCTCGCCGCGGCGGCGGAGAAGGTCAAGTCCTTCCTGTGCGTGGAACTGAACATGGGACAGATGATCGAGGATGTGGAGCTGGCGATCCGCTGCAGCCGTCCCGTGGATCTGTGCTGCCGTGTGGGCGGAATGATCCCGGCTCCCGACGAAGTGCTCGCGCACATCATGAAACTTGCGGAAGGAGAGAAAGCGTAATGGTCGTATTCGAAAAGCCGAAAGCTCTGACGGATGCCGTTCTGAGCTACTGCCCCGGCTGCACCCACGGCATAGTCCACCGTCTCGTGGCGGAAGCCATCGACGAGCTGGGAATCGAGGGGAAGACCGTAGGCATCGCTCCCGTAGGATGCTCCGTCATGGCCTATAATTTCTTCTCCTGCGATATGATCGAGGCGTCGCACGGACGCGCTCCGGCTGTGGCCACAGGCGTGAAGCGCGCCCTTCCGGACAACATCGTGTTCGCCTATCAGGGCGACGGAGACCTGGCCTCCATCGGCCTGTGCGAAACGGTGAGCACGGCCGCGCGCGGTGAGAACATCACCATCATCTTCATCAACAACGCCATTTACGGCATGACCGGCGGACAGATGGCCCCCACCTCTCTGGTAGGCCAGGTCACCCAGACCTCTCCCTACGGACGCGATCCCAAGACCCAGGGCTATCCCATCCGCATCTGCGAGCTGCTTGCCACTCTCGACGGCCCGGCTTATCTGGAGCGCGTGACCGTCAACAGCGTGAAGAACGTAAAACGGGCAAAGAAGGCCATCAAAAAGGCATTTCAAAACCAGATCGACGGAAAGGGCTTCTCTCTGGTCGAAGTTCTCTCCGCGTGCCCGACCAACTGGGGCATGACGCCCCAGAAAGCCCTCGAGTGGATCGATGAGGCGATGATCCCGCAGTATCCCCTCGGCGTATACCGGGATAAGGAGGCGTAAAAATGGCCGGTCATGAGATCATTATCGCCGGTTTCGGCGGGCAGGGCCTGCTGTTTGCCGGCAAGGTCCTCGCCTACGGAGGACTGATAGAGAACAGGGAAGTCAGCTGGCTGCCGTCCTACGGTCCCGAAATGCGCGGCGGTACCGCCAACTGCAATGTGATCCTCAGCGACACGCCGGTGGGTTCTCCCATCGTGCAGCACCCCGATATCCTGATCGTGATGAACACTCCGTCTCTGGACAAGTACGAGAGCACCGTGGCGCCGGGCGGAAAGATCTTCGTGGATTCCGCGCTGATCACGCGTAAGGTGAGCAGGGAGGACGTGGAGGTATTCTACATCCCCGCCACTCAGATGGCGTCGGACATGAACGCGTCAGGCCTGGCCAACATGATCCTGCTGGGAGCCGTTCTTCGCGAGACCGCCTGCATCAGCGACGAGACCCTTGTCAAATCCCTTCATCAGGTCATCCCTGCCCGCAAAGCGGACCTGTTCGAACTGAACATGAGCTGCATCCGGGCCGGAAAAGAGTACAAATAACATCAATATCATAAAAGGAGAAGACATCATGGAATACACATTTCCCGTGACGCGCACCACCCATCCGAAGCCCCGCCCCGAGGACGAGACCAAGCTCGGCTTCGCCAAGTATTTCACCGATCATATGTTCGTAATGGATTACGATGTCGGCCAGGGATGGCATGACGGCAGGGTCGTGCCCCATGAGCCGTTCCTGATCGAGCCCGCCTGCGCCGTTCTTCACTACGCGCAGGAGATGTTCGAGGGCATGAAGGCCTACCGCACCGCCGACGGCCGCATCCTGCTTTTCCGCCCCGACAAGAACATCGAGCGTATGAAGAACACCAACGAGCGCATGTGCATCCCCGAACTGCCCGGTGATCTGTTTCTTTCCGCGGTCAAGGCCGTGATCAAAGAGGATATGGACTGGGTCCCCTCCGCTCCCGGCACCGCCCTCTACATCCGCCCGTTCATTTTCGGCAATGAGGTATCCTTCTCCGTTCTGCCCGCTCAGCACTACACCTTTATGATCATCCTCAGCCCCGTCGGCTCCTACTACGCCTCCAACGACGGCGGTCTGAGCACCTCCCGCATCTATGTGTCGGACAACTACATCCGCGCCGCCCGCGGCGGCACCGGCTACGCGAAGGTCGGCGGCAACTACGGCAACGCCATGCGCGCCTCTGCCGACGCCATGAAGGCCAACTGCAAGGACGTCCTCTGGCTGGACGCCGCCGAAAACAAATACGTCGAGGAGATCGGCACCTCCAACGCTTTCTTCCGCATCAGCGACGAGGTGATCACCGCGCCGCTCACCGACGGCACGATCCTTCCCGGCATCACCCGCCGGAGCGTGATCGAGCTGCTCAAGAGCTGGGGCGAAAAGGTCTCCGAGCGCAAGCTCTCCATCGATGAGATCACCGAAGCTTCCAAAAACGGGACTCTTCAGGAAGTCTTCGCCAGCGGCACTGCGGCTGTCATCTCGCCGATCGGCTGCCTGCATTACAAGGGCGTGGATTATCCCGTGGCGGATCAGAAGGTCGGCCCCGTGGCTCAGAAGCTCTACGACAACCTCTACGGAATGCAGACCGGCGCTCTGCCCGACGTGATGGGCTGGACATATCAGCTGTTCTGATCCCCGAAAACATCGAAACGATACCGCCTTTTACGGGCGGTATCGTTTTTTCTTCAAAAAACACTTGCATTCGGCTTACCCATGTGCTATTATGACAAAGCGCCTGAGGGCAGACAACAAATCCGGGTGTGGCGAAGTTTGGTATCGCGCCTGAATGGGGTTCAGGAGGCCGCTGGTTCAAGTCCAGTCACTCGGACCATAATACCGGGCACACCGATAGGTGTGTCCGGTTTTCTTTTTTATTCTTACTCATCGTCAGGGAGACAAAGATATATGCAGCCCGAGAACACAGAACAAACCAATATCTCCGGCACGGACGTGACCGCCGATACGCTTCCCGTACGGTCAAAGGGATCTGTACGCCCTCTGTTCCGCTACTGGACCGCGTTTTTCCTGGCAATCACCTACTGGGAGATCTTTATGGGACGGCTTTCCCAGGATTCGTTCGCTTCCATCAATTTCTGGTTCCTTCTCTTTGCCGTCCCGCAGGCTCTCGTGTTCGCGGCGCTTTGCGGGTGGGGGAGAGACCGGTTCGACCGCATCCTCGCCGCCGTACTGTTGCTGGCGCTGTTCGCTTTTTACACCGCTCAGTTTATCTTTTTCCGCGCTTTTGACTCGGTGATCTCCCTTTCGATGATCGGCATGGGCGGAGACGCCATGGATGATTTCGGCTGGGCCATGATGGTGACGATCAAAGAGTCGTGGCTGCTGCTCGTGCTTCTGTCGCTCCCGGTCCTTCTGGCGCTCCTGCGCGTTTTTGTGAAAAAGCCATCGGCGGGGAAGATCAGATTTATCTGCCGTCCCGCGGCTGTTCTGGCGGCGGTGCTCCTGTGGCTCGCCGCGGGGCAGGCGCTCCGTCTGGGCGGGACGAACGAATCCTCGGCATGGAGAGCCTATGTGAGTTCTCTGGTGGACGCGGATACTTCGGCCAAACGGATCGGCGTGCTCACGACTACGGTGATGGACCTTCGCAGTTCTCTGGCAGAGGAAGAATATGAAAAGGAAATATCCGATACGGTGGGCTCGGCTGCGGCCGGCGAGAGCCTGGAGATCCCTGTCGGCGCCCAGACGCCCTCTGTCCCGGCGGAGCCGGCTGTTCCCGCGGATACAGAGGCGGGAACAGTCTCCGAAGAGCCCGCGGCACCCGAAGCGGACCCGGTCGACCGCTCTCCGAATGTATTTGAGGAGATAGACTTCAGCTACCTCGCTTCGATCACCGACAAGGAGTCTCTCAAAAGCCTTTGTGAGTATCTCGCCACCGTGCCCGGGACGAACCGGAATGAGTATACGGGCCTTCTCGAGGGGTATAACGTTATTCTCGTCTGCGCCGAATCCTTCTGCTCCTATGCCATGAACGAGCAGGTCACTCCCACTTTGTGGAAGATGGCAAACGAGGGCATCGTTCTGACGAATTTCTACAACAGCTTCAAGAATACGACCACAAACGGAGAATTCGCCTTCATGACCGGCCTCTGGCCGGATGTGTCGCGCAAAGCGGACAAGGGCGTCACCACCGGAAGCTTCGGCCAGAGCGTAAAGAATTTCATGCCCTGCAGCCTCGGGAATATCTTCTCGCAGTTCGGCGTCAGGAGTTTTGCGTTCCACAATTATCTGGGACGTTACTACGGGCGGGACAAGACCCACGCCAATCTCGGCTATAAATGCAAGTTTATGGGCGAGATGAAGTTCACCAATAAGTGGCCGTCCTCGGACTACGAAATGATGCTTCAGTCGGTGGACGATTTCATCGATGAAGACCGCTTCAACGTCTACTACATGACCTTCAGCGGTCACGGACCCTACCGGACAGACAACAACGCCATCAGCCGGGCAAACGCCCCGAAGGTCCCGAAAACCCTGAACGGCAGAAAGCTCGAGCCGGTAGCGCGCTGCTACATCGCCAACAATCTGGAGGTCGAGAGGTCGATGGAGTATCTGCTCCGTCGGCTGGAGGAAGCCGGAAAGTACGACAACACCCTCATCGTTCTTATGGGCGATCATTACCCCTACTACCTGACCGACCCCGCCGCGAAATCCATCCTCGGGAAACTTCCGGAAAAGACCTTCGAACGCTATCACTCCACCTGCATCATGTGGTTTGCCGGCAAAGAGCCCATCGTATGCGACACGCCCTGCTGCAACGTGGACATCCTTCCCACCGTGCTGAACCTGCTGGGGATCCCTTACGATTCCCGTCTGTACTCCGGAACGGATATCTTCTCGGATTCTCTTCACGCCGCCATGCTCTACAATAAGAACTTCATCACCGAATCGGTCAAATACAACGCTGCCGACGGCAAGGCGGAGTGGCTGATCGATACGGGCGATCTGGATAAGGATCAGATGCAGGCTTATGTGGACAGCGTGTACAGCATTCTCAAGGCACGCTATGCAGCGGCTCTGTCCATCAATAAGGTGGATTTCTTCCGCTTCGTCTGGGAGAACTCCGGACTGATGCTGTCGGAGGAAGTGGTGCCCGACTCCTCCGAAACGGCAGCAGGGGAGAGCGGGATTCCCGGGCAGGAGCCGTCCGCGGGGAACGTTCCCGAGGCGACGACCCCGCCGGGGCTCTCCCTTGAATACGAAGAGAAAAGAATCGTACTGGAACCATGATCCCCGGCCCGAACCACCGGTCCGGGCAGACCGAAAACGGCCCTGTCCCGGCCCAAACCGGGATAGAGCCGTTTTTCGCAGGGTCAGCCGCCGAACGGTCCGGGAGAGAACGTGAGCCGCGTCTGTGCGGAGAGGAGATACGAAATGACTCATGTGGTTGCCGCACTGATCCGCGACGGAGACAGATTCATGATCTGCCAGCGGCCCGAATACAAAACCAGAGGCCTCCTTTGGGAATTCGTCGGAGGAAAGGTAGAGCCGGGAGAGACGGGACCGGAGGCTTTGATAAGAGAGTGCCGGGAAGAGCTGGACGTTACCGTTGATGTGGGAGACGTATATGCCGAACTTGTTCACGAATACCCCGATATGACGATCCTTCTCACGCTTTACAATGCCGTGATCTCGAATGGGGAACCCCGTGCATTGGAGCACCGGGATATACGCTTCATTCTTCCCTCAGAGATCGGGGCGTATGAATTCTGCCCTGCGGACGAGGAGATCCTCTCCATGCTCGCCCGCGGGGAACAGACCGTTCTTTCCTGAAAGAAAAGTGAAAAAACGCATTGCATTTTATCGGTGTACTGTTGTATTATTATGTAAAGTGAGCGGCAAATGTTGGGGGAAACGATATGAAAGAGAAATTCAATAATCTTTTCGGCGGGGGGAGCGCCGGAGCCTATACCTGGTTCGGCGTAAAAAAGGAGCTGCTGATACGGCTTGCCGTGGCCGTTGTCCTTTTCTGCGCCGGTCTGTTTACATCCGGTACGGTCCTCATGCTGCTGAGCTTTCTGGTCGTCGGATATGATGTGATCGGGCGCGCGATTTTCCGCGCGGCGAAGGAGCGAACGATAGGAGAGGAGCTCCTGGTCACGCTCTGCGCTCTGATGGCTTTTGTCATCAACGAGGGGTATGAGGCGGCTGCCGTCATGATCATCTGGCAGGCGGGGACCGTCCTGCGCGCCTATGCCCTGGAGCTTACCCGCGGTACACTGCTGGACAAGGTGGTCCCGTTTCCCCGCACGGTGACCGCGCTTCGATCCGAAGAACAGGTCACGATCCCCGCAGAAGAGATCCGCGCCGACGAGATCCTGATCGTTGAGCCGGGAGAGGCATTTCCCACGGACTGCGAGATCACCCTCGGCGGGACCTCGATCGATCGGTCTCCTGTGCTCGGACACAGCGGCACCGCGGAGGTTCATGAAGGGGACACGGTGCCCGGCGGCGCCGTGAATATCAGCGCGGAGGTGCGCGTACGCGCCCTGTCCACTCTGACAGGCTCTTCCTTTGCCAGGGCCATGGGCGCCGTCACCAACGAAAACAACGTCATCTGCTCGGCGGAGCGCTCGCTGAACAATTACAGCGCCGTGTTCGCGCCGTTTACCATCGGCATCTCGATCCTGGTCACACTTGTCCTTCTGATCTTTACCGACGTATCTACGGAAGAGGCGATCCACCGCGCTCTGGTGGTGCTGATCGTCGCCTGTCCGACAGCATTTTTCGCACCTGTCGGTCTGGCGTATCTCGCCGGAATGTACCGCGCGCTGAAGAAGGGTGTTCTTGTCAAGGGCGCCGCCATTCTCGAGTCGCTCTCCAAAGCCGGCGCGGCCGTGTTCGACAAGGACGATCTTCTCTCCGAAGATGATTTCCGGGTGACCACCGTCCGTTCCGACCGTCTTGATCCGAACGTTCTTCTCAAGGTCGCCGCCCATGCCGCTGTCGGTTCGGTGCGCAGCGAGGCCGCGGCCGTCGTCAACGCCTATGAGGGCGTGATCGATAATTCCCTTATCCAGCGCTTTGAAGAGTTCCCCGACGGCATTGCCGCCGTGATCGACGGCGTGATCATCACGATGGGCTCCAAAGCCATGATGGACCGTCTGAAGGTGAAGGTACCGGAAGAGGACAATGGGGAACTCGTGACCATGTTCCTCTCCCTCAACGGCCGCTTCGCCGGCAGCATCCTGATGTCACGGACCGTACGCTCCGACGCGGCCTCTTCCGTGGCCGCCATTGAGGCCACCGGCTGCGACTGCATCATGCTCTCCGACGATACGGAGGAGAACACCAAGGCGATCGCCTCCGCCGCCGGGTTCCGCGAATATTATTCCGATTGCACGCCTCTGGAGCATTTGGAGAAGCTTCAGGAGATCAAGGAGCGGTATCCCGTCAACAGCGTACTGTATATAGGCAGCGAAACCACGGATACAGCCGTTCTGGACGCGGCGGATATCGGCGTGTGCGTAAACGGGCTCTTCTCCCGTGAAGCTCTGGACGCGGGCGCCGTGGTCGTTATGGACAAAACGCCCGACTGCCTGTCCGAAGCGATGAGCGCGGGGAAGACTTCCCGCGGTACGGTACGCCTGGTGCTTATCGGCATCATTGCCGTAAAGCTTCTCATGTTCGCTCTCTCCGCGTTCGGCATTACATGGCAGGTATGGTTTGCCGCCATGGCGGACGTCGTGGCGGGCGTCGCCGGGATCCTGTTCGCGGGTTCTTCACGGCAGGACAAATAAACAGGCTTACACAGGAAAAGACCTCCGAAGCTCCGCTTCGGAGGTCTTTATTTTGCGAATCGTTCATCTGTCCAGGAGAAGAAGGCTTCCCTCCGTGATAAAGTTCTGTGTGCTGCTGAGGATCAGAACCCGATCGATCCCCTCGGAGGAGACGTAGTTCACAACGCTTTCGCGGTAATAACGCAGATCCAGAAGATGGATCTCCGAGAAGGAATCCAGAAGGAACGGGACCAGAGAGTCTGCGTAGGAATCGCGGACGATCAGCAGGGAAGGGAGGTCCTCTCTTCCGGTACGGATCACGATCCTGGGGCAGTTGCCGCCCAGGAAGAAACGGTATTTGTCCTTTGTGGCCAGCATGCTCTCCGCGTAGAGCTCGCCTGTCTCGGGTTCGGATGATTCATATCGCTGCACCAGCACGCCGGGAGTTTCGTTCACAAATGTCTCTATCGTGTCGGGTTTCACCCAGAAGAATCCCGAGGAGGAATATGCCGTTCCGAGAAAACCCGCAGAAACGGTTTTCCTGTCATAATCCCCGGGGCCTCCCATACCGAGTGCCTCCGCGACGGCCGCACGGGCCCGCATCGCGCCGAGAGAAGTCCAGTGGTGGTCAGTGCGGTAGAATATATACTCATCCGTGAACGGCTCCAGAGCCGCCAGAATATCCGCGTCGTCGGTTTCCGACAGGGAATATACAAAGTCGATCAGTTCGCGCTGGCTGTGGTTTTCGGCTCCCTCGGGCAAAAGGTCCGAATACAGCTCCGCGGACGTGGGGATCAGTCCGAGTGCCACGGGGACTTCGACCTTTCCGGCGAAGGAATTGATATGCTGAGTTTTTCTCTCCGCTTCGGCAGGATCGAAGGCGGAACAGCGATCAATATCGTTCCTGAAAGAATCCGGATCGCAGGAGAAGTCCGGAGCCTGGATCATATCGGGGCGGTCCGCCGGGCGGATGATATCCTGAAGCAGTTTGAGGAGAATGCCCGGAAAGCCGGGGGAATCGCCCACTGTCGGCAGACAGAGCATTTCCGGGCCTATCGGATCGATGAAACAGATCCGGTGGTGAAACGGTTT
>CACXMX010000026.1 GCA_902768805.1 Oscillospiraceae bacterium | reverse complement strand
CCGGGTTTTCTTTATGTTTCCGTATTATAGATCTTCGCGACTTCCCGATGCGCCCCTCCGATGAATACCACGGCCGCGGCCAGACTCAGGGCGTTGGCGATCACCACGATGACTCGCTCCCCCATAAAGGTGGACAGCGTTCCCGCCGCTCCCTGTCCGAGAAGCATCCCTACGGTGTTGATCGTATTGAAGGCCCCGTTGAAACGCCCTTTCTTCCCGTCGGGAACATATTTCTGGGTGGAGGAGATGCGGATATTATAAGAAGTGATCCCCATCATCCCGGACAGGAAGCACATCACCATCATACAGGGTACCGGAGTAAACAGGTATCCGCCCTCCAGAAGGGACATGGAGATATACACCGTCAGGGCGATCGTGAATTTTGCCTTTACGGGCAGCCGCAGATGATAATGGACGATGCCTCCGATGAACCTTGCCAGCGAGGACATGCCCCATACCAGCATATAGATGTATTCCCCGTCGGTAAAGGCCTTCCGGAAGTACGGCAGAGTGACGACCTGCGTCATGCCGCCCGTAAGACAGGAGAAAAGAAAATACACGGCGATCGCCAGCAGGCCCTTTTCCCCCCAAAGATACGCCATTCCCTCACGGAAGTCGTCGGTAAAGCCGCGCTTCTCAGCGGAGACGGCCCGTTCTTCCCTCTGTTCGGAGATATACCGTTCCTCCGTGCGGATCCGGGTCTCCATGACCGCCGCCGTAAGAAAGGAGAGCACGTTGGCGCACAGAAGCGGGAGGATGCCGGTCGTCTTGTAAATAAAGGTCGAGACCGGAACCATGACCAGCGTCAGCGTCTCCAGCGTGGAGGCTACGGAATAAGCCCTGCGGAAATTGCCCTCGGAGATCAGGAGCGGATAAAAGCTGTCGTAAGCCACGTTATAGATCCCGCTGATGGCCCCCAGCGTGAAATTCACCAGAGCCAGGATCCAGAAGCCGAACTTCCCCGCGGCGATCACCGCGGCCAGAACGGCAAACATGCCCGCCGTGATAAAATCCAGCGTATAGATCGTCTTTTTGCGTGAAAAGCGGTCCAGGAACGGCCCGACCAGTACAGGGGCCAGAGCGTTGGGCAGCATGTATACCATGCTGTAAACGGCAAAGAGAAGGGTGGAACCGGTATAGTCCAGCACCATCAGATCCATGGCGAACCATGTGAGGGTGCTGCCAAGCATGGAGACGACGGTCCCGAGGGTAATGATCGTAAAATCTCTTGTCCACAGCGGATTATCCCGCCGTTCCGCGTCCGTTTCCAATGCCTTTTCCCTCCTTTCCTTTGCGACAGCGCCTTTTGCGCAGAGATGCCCGAGACCCCCTCGCGGCAAGGAGGGGGCCTCATTCGGCAACCGCTTTGTCCACTATATCACACTCGGAGAAAAGCTTCCATACACCGCCGGTTTACTCTGCCATCACGGGTTCGCTTACGATGCGTGTAACACAGCAGTCCTTATACCGGCCGCGAAAACGGGAAAAAGCCCGTTCCGCTTTTTTCGGGTCGTCGAAAAGGCCGAAGACGGCGCTCCCGGTCCCGGTCATCACGGCGCCGAGAGCTCCGCTGTCAAGCAGCTCGCCGCGTATGGACAGTATCTCGCGGGAGCTACCGGTCAGCGCGTCCTCGAACACATTGTACATTCTTCTCGCGATGCCCTGCAGATCCTGCGCTTTCATGGCCGCGATCAATCCCGTCGTGTCCGGATGAGTACGCAGCTGATGGGAGTCGATGCGGCGGAACAGATCCGCGGTGGATATGGAAAAAGCGGGCTTGCAGATCACTGCGCTGCATTCCGGAACAGCCGGAAGTGCCGAGAGGATCTCTCCCCTGCCCTCCGCGAGCGCGTTTCCTCCGGCGACGCAGTACGGGACATCGCTGCCCACCTTAAGCCCTATGCCGCGCAGAGCTTCCGCGCTCAGCCCCGCTCCCGTAAGAGCGTTCAGCGCGCGCAGTACAGCGGCAGCGTTGGAGCTTCCTCCCGCCATGCCCGCACCGACGGGCACTCTCTTGTTGAGATCGATCTCCGCGCCGGGGTTTTTTTCACCGAGTGTTTCGAAGAACGCCTCCACGGCCTTTACAGCCAGATTGCGGCTGTCTCCGGGCAGCCACGACAGGTTGCTCCGGCAAACCGTTCTTCCGTCCGTCCGAAGCGAGACGGAAACATCGTCACCGAATTCCACACTGCACATTACGGTTTTCAGATCGTGATATCCGTCCTCCCTCTTTGAGAGAACATCAAGGGAAAGATTCAGTTTGGCATGGGATCGTTCCGTTACGGTATCCATTGGTCCGGCTCCACTCCTGTTCTTCGCTGCTGTTTTGATGACCGCGCATAAAACCGGACAGCTTCGGCTTTTACGCTTCCTGCCGTCCGGTTTGTGCGCCTTTCAGGGGATATGGATCGTATCCGAGGCGGTGATGGATTCGAGCTGTTTGTTTCCGTAGGTCAGTCCGGCGCAGAACCACGTGACGTCCACGCTCAGATCGCACCCGACAGGGATATCCACGGTCTGCGTGGCAAGAAGGGTCTGCGTTTTGTCGTTGTCTCCCACGGAGATAGGATCATGCGAGGTCCGATAGCTCTTACCGTCTACCGTAAATACCAGGTTCTCCGGATTATAGCTGGTGTAGTACAGCGAGTAGGATTCCACGTAGGCTTCGATCTTCAGCCGTACCTTTCCGTCCTCTTCCACCGTCTCCCACTTGGCCACTATGTTGATCCAGGCGCCCGTATCCGAGTGAAACTCACCCGAAGCCGTATGATCGACATGGGGCGTGGGCGTCGGCTCGGGAGAGGGCGTCGGCGAGGGGATCGGCGTGAGGACGGGCGTCGGCTCAAATGTCGGCGTGAGTTCGGGCGCCGCGGCGGGCGCGCCCTCGGGCGTGGCGACAGTCACAGTCTCGGGCGTGGCGGTCGGCGCGGGAGTCGCCGTAGATGTCACAGCCGAGGCCCCGGGGTCGGATACATTTTTCCCTTCGCTTGCAAAAATATAAAAGATCCCCGCACCGATGGCAAGAAACAGCACGGCCAGAAGCAGTATATTGGCTTTTCTCATGTTTGTGTCCTTCTGTTACTTCATTAAAAGATCGATGGCTTTATTGAGTTCTTCAATGGACGCCGTATCGTTTTCACGGATCGCGTCGATCACGCAGTGATCCATGTGTTCCCGAAGGATCATTTTGCACACATTGTTCAAAGCGCTTCTGACGGCGGCCAGCTGCACAAGGATCTCGGCGCAGTCCCTTTCGTCGCTCACCATCCGCTCCACGGCGTGCAGATGTCCTATCACCCTTGCCAGTCTGTTCCGGACGGCCCTGGTGTTCGAGGGGTTATGGCTGTGACTGTGCGTACGGTCCGTGCTGTCGTGATAAGCAGGCGCGGAATTCGGTTCTGTGTCTGACATGGCTCAACCTCCGGAAGGTTCCCTTTTCGTCATATGCTGGGAGGCGATGCGAAGCATCAGCTTTTTGGTCTCGCCGGAACGGAAGCTGACTTCGATCAGCGCGTCCCCGCCCATGGGCGTCATTTTCGTGATCACCCCTTCGCCGAAAGCTTTGTGGACGATCGTGTCCCCCGTTTTGAACTGCGCTGCGTTAGGCCTGCTCTCAGCGGCAGAGCCTTCAGCGCGCGCAGAGGCAGCGCGGGAACGGAAAACAGAGGCCTGCGCGTTCGCCGACTTGGCACGCTCCCGCCTTCCGTAAGAGGAAAAACCGTACTCGTTCCCGCCGCGGAAAGCGCCGTCGTCGTCCCAGTGCGGTCCGCGTTCCTGTTTTCTGCGCTCCGTACCCTGCCGCTCCGTCAGCGAGACCGGGATCTCATCGACGAAGCGCGAGGGCAGGTTGGAGCCGGTGCGCCCATAGAGCATCCTCTGCGCGGCGCAGGTGATGTACAGCTTTTCCTTCGCGCGGGTGATCGCCACATAACACAGGCGTCGTTCCTCTTCCATCTCGTCGTTGTTCCCGATGACCATGGCGCTGGGGAAAAGCCCCTCTTCCGCGCCGATGAGAAACACGACGGGGAACTCCAGGCCTTTTGCCGAATGCATGGTCATCAGGACGGCGGCATCCTCGCTGCGGTCGTAATTGTCGATATCCGTGTAGAGCGCCGCCTCGTCGAGAAAGCCGTACAGATCGCCGCCGTTTGTCTCCATGCTTTTGATAATGGCGGACTTCAGCTCGCGAATGTTTTCTATGCGCGAGAGGCTCTCGTCGCCTCCCTTCGCCTCGAGCGCGGCCAGATAGCCGGTGCGCTCCAGAACGGCGTCGTAGAATTCGTCGAGCGGCATTTCGGAGATCATTTTCTGCAGATCGACGATCATGGCGCAGAATTCCTCCATGCGCTTGCCCGCGGCGATGCCCGCGCGGTGAGACGCGGAGGACATGACCTCAAAAAGCGGTATGTTTTCCTGCAGGGCGGCGCTCTGAGCCCGTTCGATGCTGGCGGACCCGATCTTGCGCGGCGGCTCGTTGACGATCCTGAGCAGCCTTGTTTCATCGGTCGGGTTTGCGATCACGCACAGATACGCAAGCATATCCTTGACTTCCGCACGGTCGAAGAAGCGTGTGCCGCCGAAAATACGGTAGCCGATGCCGTATCTCTTCAGAGCGAGCTCTACGGATCGGGACTGGGCGTTGGTGCGGTAGAGCACGGCATAGTCGCTGTAAGGACGGCCCTGCGAACGGATGGTGCGGCAGATGAAATCCGCTTCATCATCTTCGTTCCGTGCTTCGTACAGCGTGATCGGCGCCCCGCTGTTCTTCTCTGTCCAAAGATTCTTGCCCTTGCGCCGGGTATTGTTTGAGATCACGGCATTTGCGGCCTTGAGAATATTGCCCGTGGAGCGGTAATTCTGCTCCAGACGGATCACGCGCGCGTCGGGATACTGCTGCTCAAAGGAGAGAATGTTTTCTATCGTAGCGCCGCGAAATTTGTAAATGCTCTGGTCGTCGTCTCCCACGACACAGATATTGCGGTTCCCGCCCGCCATCAGCGCCGCAAACAGGTACTGCAGATGGTTCGTGTCCTGATACTCGTCGATCAGCACGTAGCGAAAGCGATTCTGATAGGTGAAAAGGACATCGGGGTTTTCCTGAAGCAGCCGCACGCAGTAGTAGAGAAGATCGTCGAAATCCATGGCGCCCGCTTCCTTCAGCCGCCGCTGATAGGCCGCGTATACCTGCGCTGTACGGACCCGTCGTATATCTCCGGACCGCTCGGCCTCCGAAAGGGCGGCTTCGGGCGAGATAAGGGAGTTCTTATAGCGTTCCGCCGCGGCGCGCATGGCCTTGGGCGTCCATGTTTTATCGTCCAGATTCAGATCGCGCAGCACTCTCTTCAGTACGGACAGGCTGTCCGCCTGATCGTAGATCGTAAAGCCCGAGGGAAACCCGAGCCTGTCGGCGTCCCGGCGAAGGATGCGGGCGCAGCAGCCGTGGAACGTCATGGCCCAGATGTCGCGAGCCTCTTCCCCCAGCATGCTCTCCAGCCGCGACTTCATCTCGTCCGCGGCCTTATTGGTAAAGGTTATGGCGAGGATCTGCCACGGCAGGGCCGGACTGACCGCGCACAGCGCGCGTATCTCGTCCGTAAGAGGTTCCTTTCCCTCCAGCACGCGCCCGAGCCGCTCCGACGCGCTCTCATCGATCCAGCGGGGGATCTCATCGCTGTCGGAACCCTTTCCGTAGCGCAGAAGATTGGCCACCCGGTTGATGAGTACGGTGGTTTTTCCGCTTCCCGCGCCGGCCAGCAGAAGGAGCGGGCCCTCGGTGGTCATGACGGCCTGCCTCTGCATGGGGTTGAGAGAGGAAAACTCGCGTTCGATGATTTTTTTACGCTGTTCGGGTATGGACAGCTTATGATCGGTCATTTTTGTTCTTCCCTGAAAAATATTCTTCCCAGCCGTTTGTACAGCAGGAAGGTCAGTATACCGTCGCAGACACCCTTGAGGATGTTGAACGGCACCACAGCGTAGAGGGCCAGAGTGGGAACCGAGACGATCCGGCTGTTTACCGCCGTGCCCATCCGGACGATCACGTCAATGGGCATCCCGAAGAGCTCGGCGAACTTGGGGATCAGATACAGCGCGTTGAATACGCTGCCGAATACAGCCATGACCAAGGTCCCCGCGGCCATGCCGATCACGGCGTTCTGTTTGGTTTTGTGCGCATGGTAGATCGCCGAGGCCGGAAGAATGTAGCAGCATCCCACCACGAAGTTCGCGTAGTCGCCGACGAACGCGGTGGAGGTCCCCTTGAGGAGGAGCTTGATAAACACCTTCAGGAACTCGGCGGTGATCCCGGCGACAGGCCCGAGATAAAAGGAACACAGCAGCACGGGCAGCTCGCTCAGATCCATTTTATAAAAGGACGGAGCGAAGAACAGCGGGATCTCCAGCAGCATCAGCACGCCGCCGATGGCGGAAAACATCGCGACGAAAGCGATGTATCTCGCTCCGGCCGCCCTGCGTCCGTTTTTCATCACCAGTTTTTCCAGAAGCTTTGCCAGCAGGACCACAGCGATAAATGTGATGATGCAGACAAATACGAAGGTCACGTTTCCTTTTGCGTCGTTCCAGAGCTTGCTCATTTTCTACTCTCCCTTACAAGGTTATTGCGTCCGAAGACAGAAATCCCCCGGGCGCAATACGAGCTTGAAAAAGATCTTCTCTCATCCAGACTGTGTACTGTCGGTCCCGGAATCGCGCCGGGTCTGCCTTTCGGCTCGCGGACTTTACCGCCGGTCGGGAATCTCACCCTGCCCTGAAGATAACTCTGTATTCGATTTGGAGATAACTTAGCATAACGGAACGGAAAAGTCAAATGCGGCTTCGCAAGCTTTGACAACGCTCCGCTCCCTTGCTACAATAGGAAAAAACTTCGGAGGTATTGCGGGATGTCGATGTGCTGCGCGTTTACGGGGCACAGGGCGCGGAAGCTGCCCTGGCAGTACGATGAATCCGATCCTCGCTGTGCGGATCTCAAGCGCAGAATAACGGACGCTGTCGAGTCGGCCTGCGCTTCCGGGTTTGACCGGTTCATCTGCGGCATGGCGGAGGGATGCGATCTGTATTTCTGCGAGGCGGTCCTCGCCGCGCGCGGCTCATATCCTCACATCCGGCTGGAGGCCGCCGTCCCCTTCTCGGGTCAGGCCGACCGATGGCCCGCCCCGGAACGGGAACGATACGACTCTCTTCTGTCCCAATGCGACAGGGTCACCGTTCTTCAGGAGCATTACTCAGCAGGGTGTATGATGAGGCGCAACCGCTATATGGTGGATAAAGCCGATCTGCTGATCGCCTGTTTTGACGGTCAGAGCGGAGGCACCCTTAATACGCTCCGCTACGCTGTGCGGAAAAACGTGCGCATCGTCCACCTGGGAGTGGAATAGGGCCTTCAGAATCCCAGATTCAGTCCGCCGGTCAGCCTGGACATCGTCTCGCTGGACGTTTTTTCCGCCTCGGAGAGAGCGGAGTTCACCGCGGCAATGATCATGTCCTGCAGCATCTCCACATCGTCGGGATCAACGGCGTCGGGGTCGATGACAAGAGACGTGATCAGCCGCTTGCCGCTTACCTCAGCCGTCACGGCTCCGCCGCCCGCTGTCGCCTTATAGGTCCTGTTTTCCAGTTCCTCCTGAGTTTTGAGCATCTCCTCCTGCATTTTCTGAGCCTGCTTCATCAGATCGCTGCGGTTCATGCCGCCCATGGGGCTTTTTCCCCCGAAGCCGCCTCCGCGGAATCCTTTTGCCATGATCTGTCCTCCTTATTTTATCGGAAGGTTACATTTCCGAATTTCTCCAGTGCCCTGAGCTTGTCTTCGTTCAGCCCGGCGGCACTGTTCTTTTTTTCCGCCGTGCGCACGGCTACCGGCTTTCCCGCCAGACCGGCGGCGCATTCGCGGATCTTCTGCAGCATATCGTTTCTTGTGACCATGCCGGTCTCAAAACCGGGCTGAACATACAGCACCAGTTCCCCGTCCGCGTATTCTCCGCTGACCTTCTCGGGATCGCACAGAATAATATACTCCCCGATGCCGACGGAGGATCTGATGACGCGGAGAATATCCTGCCATAGCTGCCCCTCTCCCCTGTCTGCAGGTAAGTCCGCCTTCGCGCTTTCCGCGGCCGCTTCTTTTTCCCGCTCCTTTTCCGGCACCGGAGCATCGGGCTCCCGGGCGGCCGAGGGAACCGCACGCCCGTCGCGCGCAAGGTTTTCGGCGCGGGCAGTCTCTTTAGGGGGGAGAGGCCGGCGCTCTTCCCCGCCGGGCTTCGCGGCAAAGCTCCGGACCGGCGCGCCTTCAGCCCCGCCGCCGTCGGCAAAGCCGCAGATCTCCAGCAGACACAGCTCCCCCTGCAGCTTGGGATCCGCGGCCGAGAACATGGCTCCGCGATGCCGCTGCAGAGTGTTGAGTATATGCAGCAGACGCGCGTCCGAACCGGTCACCGAACGGAGAGCGTCCTCACCGTACGCGCCGGAGAGAAGGTCCTTTCCTCCCCCCGGAGCGAGGCGAAAGAGCAGCGCATCCCGGAAAAAACCGCCGAGCTCGCCGAGGAGTCCGGAGGGATCCTTCCCGTCCCGCCACAGAGAGTTGTAGCGCTCCAAAGCCGAGAGGTGATCTCTTCTCAACAGGTCCTCCGCCAGTTCTCTCGTGCGCAGCGTTCCCGCCAGTCCCATGGCGTCGAGAACGGCCTTTTCGTCCACTTTCTCCCGTCCCGAGCATTGATCCAGCAGCGAGAGGCCGTCGCGCATCCCGCCGTCCGCGAGACGGCCGAGAAGATCGGCGGCGCCTTTTTCCAGAGGGATCCCCTCCCGCTGCGCCACATAGGAGAGGCGTTTGGAGATGGTGTCCGCGTCCAGCCTGCGGAAGCTGTGGCGCTGACACCGGGACAGTATGGTGGGCAGGACCTTGTTCAGCTCTGTCGTAGCCAGTATGAACATCAGGTGCTCCGGCGGCTCCTCAAGGATCTTCAGAAGAGCGTTGAACGCCGGTTTGGAGAGCATGTGCACCTCGTCGATGATATATACGCGTTTTTTCACCTTTGTGGGCGAAAAAATCGCCTCGTCGCGCAAAAGGCGGACGTCCTCCACGCCGTTGTTCGAGGCGGCGTCGAGCTCGACCACATCGAGGACGGAGCCGTCCTCGATCCCGCGGCAGGAAGCGCAGGTATTGCACGGGTTTCCGTCGACGGGGTGTTCGCAGTTGACGGCCTTGGCCAGTATCCTCGCGCAGGTCGTTTTGCCCGTGCCGCGCGTTCCGATGAACAGGTACGCGTGGCTGAGCCGCCCGGCGCGGACCTGGTTCTTGAGCGTTTCGGTGACGGCTTCCTGACCCACGACGTCGTCGAAGGTCCGGGGCCGGTATTTGCGGTATAGGGCTTCGTACAACTCTCTCGCCTCACAATGATCGGTATGTAAACGTACAAAGCGGCCTTTGGCAAGACTGCACACCCGTCCTCGAGAAATACGATATGCCCGGCACAGCAGCAGCCTGCTCAGGTCCGGCACCCTCACGGCACACACAGCGGTCCGCTTAATGCTGCTAGGTTCCCCGCCTGACATGATTCACGGGGCCATGTTGCGCGAGACCAGACCATCATCGCCGCTTGCTGCCGTCAGACGGCACATCGCAAACCCTAATACGGGGATTCATCCCTGCTGCAGCGGATTGCAGGCTACAGGGCACCGCTGGCTCCCCGACTAGTGCAGCCTTGCCAAAGACCGCTTGTTTATTATAGACCATGAGCGCAACTTATTCAAGTTTTTTTATCAACATGACCAATGTCGCTCTTTTCCGAAGCGAGGTTTTTATATACGGCACAAACTTGCGCAAATACCTTTTTCTCTCTTGCATTTTATTATTGTTTGACATAAAATATTTAATCATCGAAATGAAGAGGAGTGGATTCTTTGGACAACATGTTTTGGATCGGCTTCGTGGGCGCGGCTGTCGCGCTCATCTTTGCATTGCTGCAGAGAAACAAAGTCATGAAGTTCTCTGAGGGCGATGAGAAGATGGTCAAGCTCGCGTCTGCCATCCGTCAGGGCGCCAACGCATATCTCAAGGCACAGTACACCACTGTCGCCAAAGTATTCGCGATTGTTTTCATTGTTCTGCTGGTGATCGCCTTCGGCTCGAAGGGCGCCATGCTCTCTCTCGTAACTCCCTTCGCGTTTCTCACCGGCGGTATCTGGTCCATGCTGGCCGGCTTTATCGGCATGCGCATCGCCACCAACTCCAACGCCAGAACGGCCAACGCCGCTCATGAGAGCCTGAACCGAGGGCTGAACGTGGCGTTCTCCTCCGGCTCGGTCATGGGCTTCACGGTCGTCGGCCTGGGCCTTCTGGACATCACGCTCTGGTTCTTCATCCTGCGTTACGCCATGGGCATCGATGATCCCAGCCGGATCGGCAACATCATGGTCATGAACGGCATGGGCGCCTCCTTTATGGCTCTGTTCGCCCGTGTGGGCGGCGGCATCTATACCAAGGCGGCCGACGTCGGCGCCGACCTGGTGGGCAAGGTCGAGGCAGGTATTCCCGAAGACGATCCCCGCAACCCCGCCACCATCGCCGACAACGTGGGCGACAACGTGGGCGACGTCGCCGGTATGGGCGCGGATCTGTATGAGTCCTATGTCGGCTCCATTCTGGCCACCTTCGCTCTCTCCGCCATTGCCGGCTACGGCTGGAACGGTATGTTCCTGTCCCTGGCGCTGGCGGTCTGCGGCATCATCTGCTCTCTGATCGGTTCTTTCCTGGTAAAAACCAAGGAAGACGCCACTCAGCTCAGCCTGCTCAAGAGCCTGCGTACCGGCACCTATACCGCCGCTATCCTCAGCGCGGTGCTGGCCGCTCCCCTCTGCTTCGTGATCCTCGGAACCGCGAACAACTGCTGGGGCGTCTATGTGGCGATCCTCTGCGGACTGATCGGCGGTACCGCTATCGGTTACTTCACCGAGTACTATACCTCCGACAACTATAAGCCCACTCAGAAGCTGGCAGACGCTTCCGAGACCGGCGCCGCCACCATCATCATCGGCGGCATCTCTCTGGGCCTGAAATCCACCATGGCTTCCATCCTGATCGTAAGCGCCGCCGTTATCATCAGCTTCTTCTGTTCCGGCGGCAGCGTCAGCTTCAGCAAGGGCCTGTTCGGCATCGGCATCGCCGGCGTCGGCATGCTCTCCACGCTGGGCATCACGCTGGCCACCGACGCCTACGGTCCCGTAGCGGACAACGCCGGCGGCATCGCCGAGATGAGCGGTCTGCCCGAAGAGGTCCGTGACCGTACCGACGCGCTCGACTCCCTCGGAAACACCACCGCCGCTACCGGCAAGGGCTTTGCCATCGGCTCCGCTTCCCTGACCGCTCTGGCTCTGCTGGTGTCCTATGTGGACATTGTTCAGACCAAGACCGAAGAGGTACTGGACTTTTCTCTGACCAGTCCCACCGTTCTGGTCGGACTGTTCATCGGAGCCATGCTCACCTTCGTGTTCTCCGCCTTCACCATGAGCGCTGTGCAGACAGCCGCTCAGTCCATTGTCATTGAGGTCCGCCGTCAGTTCCGCGAGATCCCCGGCATCATGGAATTCAAGGCCGATCCCGACTATTCCGCCTGCGTATCGCTGTGCACGAAGGGCGCTCTTCACGAGATGGTCATTCCCGCGCTGCTGGCCATTATCGTCCCCATCGCCACCGGCCTTGTCCTCGGCCCCACGGGCGTCGTCGGACTGCTGGGCGGTGTCAGCGTAACCGGTTTTGCCATGGCCGTGTTCATGTCCAATGCCGGCGGCGCCTGGGATAACGCCAAGAAATATATCGAGCGGGGCAACCACGGCGGCAAGGGCTCCGATCAGCATAAAGCGGCCGTTGTGGGAGACACCGTGGGCGACCCCTTCAAGGATACCTCCGGTCCGTCCCTGAACATTCTCATCAAGCTCTGCTCTACCGTTTCGATCGTGTTCTCCGGACTGATCGTTGCCTTCCATCTGCTGTAAGCATTCGATACCTTAAGATCCCCCGGCCCTGCCGGGGGATCTATTTTGATAAACAATATAAAAGACGGCCGTGTCCGAGATCGGACACGGCCGTTTTGTACTCTACGCTTCGAGTCAGGTTTTGGGAAACTTCTCCAGCGCCTTGCTGAGGCTCTCGTTGCCTTGGTCGAAGAAACGCACAGCTTCCATGATCAGGTCGTAGGCTTCTGCGGCGCCGGCGTCCTTCGCCTGCGCGGCGAGGCCTTCCAGCTCACGGGTGTGGTCGGCGTTGTGGCCGGCCATATACTTCATCAGCGCGTAAAGCTGAGCCATCGGCTGCGTGGGGGAAGCTGCGTGCTCATGCTCGTGGTGATGGGCGTGCTCGTGCTCGTGGGTATGGGGCGCGTCGTGCTCATGCAGGTGCTCGTGCGTATGCTCGTGTCCCTCGCCGTGACTGTGCTCGTGAGCGTGTTCATGCTCATGCGCGTGGGTGTGCGCGGTGCCGTCGGCATGGGTATGCTCGTGAGTGTGCTCGTGATAATGCTCGTGTTCGTGATCGGTCATGTTGTATCTGATCCTCCCATGGATGATTTTAGATGACAATAGCACAATTCTCTTTGCGGAACAAGCCCCCCGGGGGGTTACTTTTCCGTACGGATCTTGTCGCGGGTGATATCTTTGAGCGAGGCAGCGCCGCACATGGTCATGGTGGATCTCAGCTCTGAGGTGATGCGGTCCATATAGACGCGGAATCCCTCCGCTCCGCCGCCGTAGATCATGTTCAGGATCGGCCGCCCGATCAGCACGCCGTCGGCGCCCAGAGCGATCGCGCGAAACACGTCCACTCCGGAGCGAATGCCTCCGTCCACGAGGACCGTCATCTTCCCTTTTACCGCTTCGGCGATTTCGGGAAGGACCTCGGCCGTTGAGGGCGTGCCGCCCTGTACCCGTCCGCCGTGGTTGGATACGACGATCCCCGCGGCGCCGGCTTTCAGCGCTTTTTTGGCTCCGGAGACCGTCATGACGCCCTTCACGATAAAGGGGATCCCGGCGTAACGGATGATCTCAGCGAGTTCCTCAACGGATTTGCTGCCCGCGTTGGGATTCATGGCCTTCAGGAACGGAAGTCCGGCCCCGTCCACATCCATGGCCGCGGCAAACGCGTGCTTTTCGTGGAGATAATCAAGCTTTTCAAAAACAGCTTCCTTGTTCCAGGGCTTGATCGTGGGGATACCCATGCCTCCAAGCGGCTCCATATCCTCGGCGGCGCGGCGCATGATCTCCGGATCGACGCCGTCGCCGGTGAATGCGAGGACGCCGTACTCCGCCGCCGCGTTGATCAGGATGGAATTGTATTCCGGGTCCTTGTACAGCGGCCCGTAGTGCATATCCACAGCCCCCAGCGGCGCCGCGAAGATGGGCGCTGTGAAGCTCCTCCCGAACATTTCGAAGCGGATGTCCGGCTCCGTGTTGGGGCAGAGCGTGTCCATATTGACGCAGATCTTCTGCCACTGATCGTAGTTTCTCGCCGCCGTGTTGCCCGGATATTTGCAGCCGGGTCCGGGCATGGCGTTTCCGCAGGCTCGCCCGTTGCAGACGGCGCAGTTTTTGCAGTACGGTCCGACCCGGTCCGACGCTGCGGCGTGTATCTCTTCGTATGTCATTGAATATCCCCCCGTGGTCAAGGTATGCGGCGAGCCGCGAGTGTGATTTCTTACTTCGTTCCGAAAATGCGGTCGCCGGCGTCGCCGAGTCCGGGCACGATATATCCGTGCTCATTGAGCCTCTCATCCATGGCCGCGACGTACAGGTCCACATCGGGATGGTCCTTCTGGAGTTTTTCCCAGGCAGGAGGCGCGCCGATGATGCACATGAGCTTGATGTGTCTGCAGCCGCGCTGCTTGAGGAAGGTGCACGCGGCCGAGGCGCTTCCGCCGGTGGCGAACATGGGGTCCACCACATAGACATCGCGTTCGGAGATGTCGGCGGGAAGCTTGCAGTAATACTCCACCGGCTCGAGAGTTTCGGGGTCACGGTAAAGGCCGATATGCCCGATCTTGCAGGAGGGGATCATGGCCACGATGCCGTCCACCATGCCAAGTCCCGCGCGGAGGATGGGAACAACCGCCATTTTCTTTCCGGCGAGGCGCTTAGCCTTGGCCTTGGCCACGGGTGTCTCGATCTCCACCTCTTCCAGGGGGAGGTCCCGCGTGGCCTCGTAGCACATCAGGCCGGCGATCTCGCTGATCAGTTCGCGAAACTCCTTGACGCTGGTGTTCTTGTCGCGGAGGATCGACAGCTTGTGCTGGATCAGGGGATGATCGTAAACGTGCAGTTCGCTCATGACAATACCTCTCTTTTTATTATCAGTTTATTTGCATTCTTTCCTGACGTTCTCTCTCCGCCTGAGACAGGCGCAGATACACCGGAAGCAGTTCCTCTGCGCCGGAGGGTGTTTTGTCCATGGCGGCCAGCGCGACGCCGAAGGCGTTTTGATACCGGATAAGCTCCGGAGCCACGACATGCTCCGTTCCGAGCGCGGAGAGCGCTTCATCGGCTATGCGCCATCCGTCGCCCAGAACCCACACGGGCCGCGCCATTCCGGCGAGCTCGCGGGAAAGCTCCCCGGCGGAGATCGCCCGGTCGGGGCAGAGCCTTACCGGCCTTCCCTCCCTGAACTCAAACAGAGCGTTGTAGACCTGGGAACGCCTGGCGTCCATCACGGGGCAGACTACCGTGTCCTCCCCGACGCCGGCGGCCAGAAAAGCCATTGCCTCCAGGGTGGATACTCCAACCGCGGGGATGTCCAGGCCCCAGCAGAGGCCCTTTGCCGCCGATACGCCGATCCTGAGTCCGGTGAATGAGCCTGGTCCGCAGGCCACGGCGACGGCGTCGATACGTTCCTTGGATGTCTCTGTATTCCGAAGGAGGGCCTCCGCCATGGGAAGAAGCGTGCGGCTGTGGGTAAGTCCGCTTCGCTGAAAGCTCTGAGCGATCAGCTCCCCGTCCCGGCAGAGAGCCGCCGAAGCTGCCTTTGCAGAGGATTCCAGTGCGAGGATCAGCATAGTCCGGCCCCCTCTATGCGTATGATGCGCTTGTCGTCGCCCGTTTTTTCTATGGTGACGCGGATCTCGCTGCCGTCGAAAGCGCCGGGGACGTTTTCGCTCCACTCAACGGCGCAGACTCCGCCCCGCGCGAGATAGTCCTCCCAGCCGATGTCGAAGAGCTCCTCCGCCCCTCCCAGCCGGTACATATCGAAATGAAACAGCTCCCGTTCCCCCGGGTATTCGTTGACGATGGTGAACGTGGGGCTCACCACATGTCCCGAGACGCCGAGACCGCGCGCCATGCCGCGTACAAAAGCCGTTTTCCCTGCCCCGAGTTCTCCGTACATCGCCACGACCGCTCCATCCTTGGGCAATGAGCGCGACAGACGTTCTCCCAGAGCTTCGGTATCCGATTCGCTTCGGCTTTCAAAAATCATATTCTTTCCGTCCTCAACCTTTTTCCGACTTTTGATTATACACCGCGCCCGCGGGAGAGTAAAGCCTTTTCCCCGTGTTGCAAGATAGGAAAATATGTGATAAAATTCGGTCCGTAAATTCGCGTTTTAAGGAGGCCGGCGTGTGGACGACCTGAAAAAAACTCTTAAATATATATGGGACCGCACCTCCGACTTCTCGCAGAGAGCGGATATGCTGCTCCTCGCGCTGAGCTGCACCTGCGCTCTGTTCGGGATCACGCTTATCGCCAGCGCGGCGAGAGCTCTTGCATCTCACACGTACGTGCCGGTGCAGATATTTGCTTTTGTGCTTGGGCTTATCCTGTATTACGTCTTTTCGGTCATCGATCTGGACATCATCGCCGACCGCTGGATCCTTCTTCTCATTTTCGAGACCGTCATCATGCTGCTGCTGATCCCCTTCGGCGTGTCCGGCGACACCGGAAACAGCGCCTGGATCCGCTTTATGGGCATCGGCATCCAGCCCTCCGAGATCGCCAAGGTCGTGTTCATTATTCTGATGGCGAAGCACATGACCTATCTGAAGGAATACAAGGACATCAATTCCCTGTTCTGCATGGCGCAGCTGGTGATCCATTTCGGTTACGTGTTCGTGCTGATCATGTTCACTTCGGACGACCTGGGAAGCGCCATCGTGTTCGCCGCGATCTTTGTGGTCATGATGATCATGGCGGGCATCAAGCTGTACTGGTTCCTTATCGGCGGCTCCGTGGTCGCCGTGGCGATCCCCTTTATCTGGAACAACGTACTCAAGCAGTATCAGCGGGACCGCATGATGGCGCCCTACAACCCCGCCGTCGATCCGGACGGATACGGGATCCGCTGGCAGACCATCCGCTCCCGTCTCGCGCTCACGGGCGGTCAGCTTACCGGCGTAGGCTACGGCAAAGGGGTACAGACTCAGACCAACGCCCTTACCGGCAAACAGACCGACTTTATCTTCTCCGTAGCCGGTGAGGAGCTGGGTATGATCGCGTGTCTCATCATTATGGCCCTGCTCTCCGCCATTATCATCCGCTGCATGATCGTAGGGATCCGCTCCCACAATACCATGAGCATGCTGGTATGCTCCGGCGTGGCCGCCAGCCTGTTTTTCCAGATGCTCGTCAATACGGGCATGTGCATGGGCATCACACCGGTCATCGGCATCACGCTCCCCTTCTTCAGCTACGGGGGCTCGTCCCTGATGGCTACCTTCGCGGCGGTGGGACTTGTTTCCGGCGCGAAATACCGTCCCACACCGAAGCAGTTTCACCGATACTGACGGCCTCGCTGTCGGAAAAATGGTATAAAATCCCGATTGACAGTCCGTTTGTTCTGTGTTTTAATCAAGTAAACCGTTGAAGAAGAGTGAGTAAGCTTTTTCCCCTTTCCTTCAGAGAGCTGTGCGTACGCTGAAAGCACGGCGGAAAGAATCAAGCCGAATGGACTTCCGAGGGCGATCAGAAACGGCGAAAGCCGGAGTATGGGAGACGGAGCGGCACTCCGTGAAAAAAGCCGGCATATGTTTGTATGCGCTAAGTGGGCGCGCGAAGCGCGTCAAGCCGGGTGGCACCGCAGGATCATGACCGATCCTGTCCCAGCGAAGAAAAGCTTGGGACAGGATCGTTTTCTTTTGTCCCGAAAAAGGAAAGGAGAATTATCATGGCAAACAAGGAAATCCCCTACAAGATCTATCTCGAGGAATCGGAACTCGCTTCCGCCTGGTACAATGTCCGCGCCGACATGAAGACCAAGCCGGCCCCGCTTCTCAATCCCGGCACCGGACAGCCCATGACCGCAGAGGAGCTCGGCGCCGTATTCTGTGAAGAGCTGGTGGCGCAGGAGCTCAAGAACGATGACCGGCTGATCCCCATCCCCGAAGAGATCGTCAGCTTCTATAAAATGTACCGTCCCTCTCCCCTGGTTCGCGCTTACTGTCTGGAGGAGAAGCTGCAGACCAGGCATACTACGCAAAAAAGCAGGGGCTCAAAGGCGTGACCACCGAAACGGGCGCCGGACAGTGGGGCACCGCTCTCTCCATGGCCTGCTCTTACTTCGGCCTCGACTGCAAGGTGTTCATGGTCAAGGTCTCCTATGAGCAGAAGCCCTTCCGGCGCGAGGTCATGCGCACATACGGAGCCTCCGTTACTCCGTCGCCGTCCATGACCACGGAAGTCGGCCGCAAGATCCTCGCCGAGCATCCCGGCACCACCGGCTCTCTCGGCTGCGCGATCTCCGAGGCTGTAGAGGTCGCTGTGAACAATCCCGGGTACCGTTATGTGCTCGGCAGCGTGCTCAATCAGGTCCTGCTCCATCAGTCGGTCATCGGTCTCGAGACCAAGGCCGCGCTGGATAAATACGGCATTAAGCCCGACATTATCATCGGCTGCGCCGGCGGTGGCTCCAACCTGGGCGGATTGATCTCCCCGTTTATGGGTCAGAAGCTTCGCGGCGAAGCGGATTACCGCATCATCGCCGTAGAGCCCGCCTCCTGCCCCAGCTTCACGCGCGGCGTATACGCCTATGACTTCTGCGATACGGGCATGGTCTGTCCCCTGGCAAAAATGTATACCCTGGGCAGCGACTTTATTCCCGCCCCGAACCATGCCGGCGGCCTGCGCTATCACGGTATGAGCCCGGTCCTCTCGCAGCTCTACGACGACGGTTACATGGAGGCCGTCAGCGTGCCTCAGACCAGCGTATTCGAGGCTGCCGAGGAATTTGCCCGTGTCGAGGGCATCCTCCCGGCGCCCGAGAGCAGCCACGCCATCCGTGTCGCCATCGACGAGGCCCTGAAATGCAAGCAGACCGGCGAGGAAAAGAACATTGTCTTCGGCCTCACCGGCACCGGCTACTTCGACATGCTCGCCTACGAAAAGTTCCATGACGGAAAAATGGACGATTACATCCCCACCGATGAGGAGCTTGCCTCCTTCCGTGCCCGGCTTCCGAAGGTCAATTGACCTTCTCCCGGGCCGCCCGATCTCAGGACGGCAAACAAAAGACGACCGTTTCTTCCCCGGCGGGAGAAACGGTCGTTTCTTTACTGTATCGGCGAGATCAGAGAGAAGCCTTGGCCTTTTCGCACAGAGCGGTGAAGGCGGCGGGCTCATGGATCGCCATCTCGGAGAGCATCTTGCGGTTCATTTCGATGCCGGCGTTCTTCAGGCCGTGCATGAAAGTGGAGTAATTCATGCCGTTGAGCTTGCAGCCCGCGCTGATGCGGGTGATCCACAGCCGACGGAAGTCGCGCTTCTTGAGCTTGCGCCCCACATAGGCGTAGCGGCCGGACTTCATCAGCTGCTCATTGGCCATTTTATAATGACGGGATTTGGAACCCCAGTAACCCTTGGCGAGACCCAGCTTTTTATTTCTTCTTTTGCGCGTCATCATCGCGCCTTTAACTCTGGCCATCTTTCAAAATCCTCCTTATTTGTACGGAACCATACGCTTGATGGTCGCTTCGTTGGTAACATCGGCATAAGTGCCCTGACGAAGGCCTCTCTTGCGCTTGGTGGATTTCTTGTTGAGAATGTGGCTCTTGTAGGCGTGAGCACGCTTGACCTTGCCGGTCTTGGTGAGATTGAATCTCTTCTTCGCACCGCTGTGCGTTTTCAGTTTCGGCATGGGAAAACTATCTCCTTTACTTTTTGTTACTCTGTTTGTCGGGCACTTTCGGGGAGAGGAAAACGGACATGTTCCTGCCCTCCAGCTTAGGATTCTTATCCATGGTGGCAATAGCGGAGCATTGCTCGGCAAAGCTCTTGAGGAGCTGCTCTCCGATATTGGTGTGAGCCATCTCACGGCCGCGGAAACGTACCGTTACCTTCAGCCGGTTGCCGTCGGAAAGGAACTTTTGGCCGTTTTTCAGTTTCGTATTGAAATCGTTATCCCCGATGCCGGGCGACATGCGGATCTCCTTGACCTCAATCGTGTGCTGGTTCTTTCGGGCTTCCTTTTCCTTCTTGGTCTGCTCGAAGCGGAACTTCCCGTAGTCCATGATCCTACACACAGGCGGCTTGGCCTGAGGGGAGATCAGCACAAGGTCCATATCCCGCTCTTCGGCAACGCGCAGAGCCTCTTCCCCGGACATGATCCCGAGCTGTTCTCCGGTCTCGCTGATCAAACGAACTTCCGGTTCGCGGATCTCGTCGTTGAGCAAATGATTCTGGATAGCGATCTTACTACACCTCCGATAATGGTCGTCGCTGCTGCGGATAAAAAAACGGATACGATCGACCGTATCCGCACATAACACAAGCCCGCTGACCGGGCGGAGTGAACCATGTTGACCGCGGCGCGTTTCAAACGGCCGGGTGAGATCGGATACGATCTTCTTTATTGACAGATGGATTATAGACGCATGGGGCGGGAAAGTCAATAGGAAAATCAAAAGATTTTCAAATCCTTTCCCGCGCGGCGCGGGCCCGAAAGGCCCGCCGTCACATCAGTTCGGTTTTGTAATCCCGCCCCATCAGATAGGCGACCGTTTCCTTCGGGGAGCGGTCGTGATTGACGATCCCGTCCACGGCGCGGATGATCGGCATCTCGACGCCGTACTTGTCCGCCAGGGCGATGGCCGCGGGGATCGCGTGTATCCCCTCCACCACCATGCCGACCTCTTTTACCGCCTCCTGTACGGAAAGCCCCTGCCCGATGAGCCGCCCGCAGTTGTTGTTGCGGCTGTGCGAGCTGGTAGCGGTGACGATCAGGTCTCCCATGCCGGCGAGACCGCGGAATGTCTCGGGCCTGCAGCCCATTTTGCGGCCGAGGCGTTCAATTTCGGCCAGACCCCGCGTGATCAGGGCGGCCTTTGTATTGTCGCCGTAGCCCAGGCCCGCAGACATGCCCGTCGCCAGAGCGATGATGTTTTTCAGCGCGCCGCACAGCTCCACGCCGAGGATGTCCGAGTTGGTATAAGTGCGCATCACGGAGCAGGAGAACACCTGCTGTACCTTCTCGGCCGCGGAAGGATCCCTGCTGGCGGCAACGATCGTGCTGGGCAGATCCACGGCGACCTCTTCCGCGTGGGTCGGTCCGGAGAGCGCAACGATCCTCACTCTCTCTCCCGCCTCGCTGCGGACGACCTCGCTGAGCGTCATAAGAGTGTCGGCCTCGATGCCCTTGGCGACGATCACCGCGATCGAGTCGGAGTCAAGGTGCGGGGCCATTCGCCGGGCGGTCTCACGGATATACACGGACGCCACCGCCAGCACCGCGATATCCGCGGCGCGGCAGCCCTCGGCGATGTCGCCGGTGAAGCGGATACCCTCCGGAAGGACCATGTTCGGAAGCCTGTCGACCGCTCTCACGCGGGACAGAGTCTCCGCTTTGGCGGGATCGGAGGACCAGACAGTTACCTCATGGCCGTTGTTGTACAGCATTCTGGCCAGCGCCAGCCCCCAGGTCCCCGCGCCGAAAATACCGATCCGTTCCATTTTACAGTCTCCAAAAGCGCATTCCGGACGCCCTGAGCTCGTCCATGCGGTACAGGCTCTTGACGTCGATGAGCACTTTCTCCTCGTCCCTCAGTTCGGGATCGAAAAGGGTTTTGAGCTGATGCATCGACAGCGAGCGGAATTCGTTATGTCCGACGGCGACGATCACGCAGTCGGCGTTTTTGACCTCCTCATACGGGATCAGCTCCACGCCGTACTCGCGTTTGGCGATCTCGGGATCCGCCCAGGGGTCGGTGACCCGGGGATGGATGCCGTACTCCTCAAGCCTCCGGATCACATCGCTGACCTTGCTGTTTCGTGTATCCGGACAGTTTTCCTTAAAGGTGATGCCGAGGATGAAGACCTTGGCCGTCTTGGGCGCCTTCCCCGCCTCGATCATCTGCTTGATGGCCGCGTCCGCCACATAGGCGCCCATGCTGTCGTTGACCTTACGGCCGTTGAGAATGATCTGGCTGTGGTATCCGAGCCTCTCGGCCATATTTGTCAGATAGTACGGATCGATCCCGATGCAGTGTCCGCCCACCAGACCGGGCTTGAAGCCCAAGGCGTTCCACTTGGTGTTCATACCGTCGAGCACCTCATAGGTGTCGATCCCCAGCCGGTCGCAGATCATGGCGATCTCGTTCATGAAAGCGATGTTGATATCCCGCTGACTGTTTTCGATCACCTTGACCGCTTCCGCCGTCTTGATATCGGAGACGCGGAACGTGCCGGCCTTGATCACGATGTCGTAGATCTTCTGGATCTGATCGGCGGATTCCTCATCCATGCCCGAGACGACCTTGCGGATGCTCGTGAGCGTGTGCACACGGTCCCCGGGGTTGATCCGCTCCGGGGAGTAGCCGACCTTGAAATCCGTGCCGCATTTCAGGCCCGAGGTCTCTTCCAGGATCGGGATGCAGATGTCCTCCGTGACGCCTGGATAGACCGTGGATTCATATACGACGATCGTGCCGGGCACCATATTGCGCCCTACGATACGTGAGGCGTTTCTGACGGGCTCCAGATCGGGATTGTTGTCGTCAAGGACCGGAGTGGGCACGGCCACAATGATGAACCTGGCCTCGCTCAGCCGGCTCTCGTCGGAGGTAAAATCTACCGTCGTCTTTGAGATGACTTCGTTGCCCACCTCATTGGTGGGATCGATCCCGCTTTTGTACTGCTGGATCCTGTGCTCGTGGTGATTGAACCCGATGACCTTCACATGCTTGGCAAACTCCACGGCTATGGGCATCCCCACATATCCGAGACCTACAAGAGCCAGCTTTTCTTCCCCGCTGATAAGGCGGTCATAGAGCGTATTATACTCGATCATGATCGGCAAGTCCTTTCAATAAGTACTCCTGAATAAGCCGTCTCGCGCGGCAATACGATCCTCCGGTTCCGGACCAGATACCATCATAGCGGCCGGGGGATATTTCGTCAAATCTTTTCTTGACCGGGTCCGTTTTCCCGCGATCGGAGGCCCTTCCCGCGCTGTACCTTTCAGGGCCCGGAGGGCGTCTCGCGGCGCATATAAAGGCTTCTTTCCTCAAAGCCCATTTTTTTCCAAAAGGCGAGAGCGGGCGTATTCCATACCAGCACTTCCACATCTATCGAGTCCGTGTTCAGGGTTTCGAGCAGCAGCCGGAACGCCTGCAGGCCGAAATGCTGACGTCTGTACGGCCGGTCTATATAAAACTGACGGAGATACAGCGGTGAAGAGGTTGTTTTTACAAGAGCGTATCCGATCGCGATCCCGTCGGATTCAAACAGATAAGCCGCGTAATCCGTTTCCAGAAAACGCTTCATTCTGCCGCGGAGCTGTGCCGGATCCATCGGGTTATCGCTTTTTTCGTCCTCGATCAGGCGTTTATTGTATTCCGCCAGCAGCGTCAGATCATACGAAGAGCATTTTCTTACAGAGATCATATTCCTTCCTCCTCCCAAGCCTCGAAAGAAGCAGGCGGCTCATGCGATAAACATCGCGTCGCCGAAGGAGAAAAAGCGGTACCTGAGCTCTACCGCCCGGCGGTAGGCGTTCAGGATGTTTTCCCTTCCGGCCAGCGCAGAGACCAGCATGATCAGCGTGCTTTCCGGAAGATGGAAATTCGTGATCAGCGCGTCCACGGTCCTGAACCGATAACCGGGATAAATAAAGATATCGGTCCAGCCGCTGCCGGCGCGCAGGATGCCGTCGCTGCCGGCAAAGCTCTCCAGAGTACGGCAGGATGTGGTCCCTACCGCGATGACTCTTCCGCCCTCCGCGTGCGTCCGGTTGACGGTCTCCGCCGTCTCCTCGGGTACGATACAGAACTCCGAGTGCATGGGATGATCCTCAATATTCTCTTCCTTCACCGGCCGGAAGGTGCCCAGGCCCACATGCAGCGTGACGCGGCAGGTCTTCACGCCCCGGCTTTCGATCTCATCGAGCAGCTCGCGGGTGAAATGCAGTCCTGCGGTCGGCGCAGCGGCGGACCCGGGATCCCTGGCGTATACGGTCTGATAGCGTTCGGGATCCTCCAGCTTTTCCTTAATATACGGCGGCAGCGGCATCTGCCCGAGTTTTTCGAGGATCTCCAGGAATATGCCCTCATACCGGAACCGAAGCACCTTGTTTCCGTCCGCCTCCGCACGTGTGACGACGGCGGTCAGCTCCCCTCCGCCGAAGGTTATCTCCGTTCCGGGGGGCGTTTTCCGTCCCGGCCGGGTGAGGCACTCCCATTCTCCCCCGCCGAGATCCCGCAGCAGCACGACCTCGACGCTGCCGCCGGTGGGACGCGTTCCGAACAGGCGCGCGGGGATCACGCGGGAGTCGTTCATAACCAGGCAGTCCCCCTCCCGGAGGAGCTCGGGCAGTTCCCGAAAGATCCTGTGCCGTATCTCTCCCGTGGTTTTGTCCAGGCACATCAGCCGGGAGGCGTCCCTCTGCTCCAGGGGCGTCTGCGCGATCAGCTCCTGCGGAAGATCATATGCAAAATCAGATTTTTTCACCTGTGTCTCCTTATGCCGCCGGGCCGCTTGACGCGGTCACGGCGCCGTGATATGATTTGAAGACATCGTCTTCCCGCGCAATGCAACTATATCTGTTCGGCGCGCGCAATGCAAGCCTTTTTCGGGCAGCGCTTTCGGCGCGGCCACCCCGGCGCGCCGCGGTTTTGAAAGAGAGTACGCCATGAAACGAACGATCGGTTTCATACTTGTCTTTATGATCCTTCTGGGTACGGTCCCCGCCCGGGCCGACAGCGATATTTTCGACGCTCCCTCCGTATCCCGTTTCTGTTCCGCCGCTCCCATGAGCGAAAACAGAGCCGTTTTCGCCTCGGCCGAACGCACCGGATTCACACCTCCCCTTACCAGAGCCATGGCCGCCGAGATCCTCTACGCCATCGATCCTCTGCCCGACCTGCATCCCCTGTCCCGCACGTTCTCCGACGTGAACGCGGACTCCGTTTACGCGGCGGCGGCGTCCTGGGCTGTGGAAAAAGGGCTTTTCGACTCCGGGGACGGCTCCTTCTCTCCCGACCAGGCCCTGAACCGGGAACAGCTGGCCATACTGCTCAACCGGTATCTCGCCTGCTCGGATATGGTCCTTCCGGAGATCAACGAGACGGTGATCTTCTTCGACACTCCGAACCTGAGCCCGGAGGGAAAGACCGCCGCGGGCGTGCTGCAGAGAGGCGGAGTCATGGCCGAAGCCTCCGACGGAAACTTTTATCCGGGCGCCGCGGTCACTCTCGCGCAGGCGGAGACGATTTTTCTCCGTCTTATGGGCGCCATGCGCAGACGATTCATGACCCTTCCCACCGCCACGGTGTCCGAGAGCGATCCCGTGGATCCCGCCTGGTTTTCCGATGTATGCTTTATAGGCCATTCCCAGGTCGTCGCCATGCGCATGTATTTTGATTTTGCCGATACGGACTATCTGGCCGAGGTCGGTTTCACCGCGCCGGACATGCTCGTGCACAAGGCGTTCCATACGTCCTCCGGACGCGCGGGCTCGCTTCTGCGCCTCCTGCAGAACAAATCCTACGGGAAAGTATTTATCATGCTCGGCATCAACGACGTATCCGACCGGAAAAACCGTATCGAGGAATTCAAGGAGCCCATGCGGAAGATCCTGGATATGGTAAAGGAGACGCAGCCGGACGCCAAGCTCTACCTGATCTCGCTGGCGCCCGTGGGACACGCCGCACCGTACGTCGCGATCTACAACCCCCGGGTCACCATGCTTTATTCCCAGGCTGTCAAGGATCTGTCCCGTGAGTACGGAGCGGAATACATCGATCTCTACCGCCCGCTCAGCGGCGCGGACGGTTACATGTACGACGAATACAGCGTCAACGACGGTATCCACATCACGCCCGAAACCTACTCCTCCATGCTGGAGGAATACTTCATGACTCATACGTAAGAAAAGGGATCTGTCCGACGGACAGATCCCTTTTCTTACCGGTCGTCCCCGGCCGTCTCCCGCCGGGCTTCTTCCTCTTCCTCCAGCACGCGGTAAGCCACCTTTCCCACGAGGGTCTTGGGCAGCTCATCGCGGAATTCGATCTCTTTGGGCATGGCGTATCGGGCGATACGCTTTTCGCAGTAGGCGAGAATGTCCGCTCTTGTCTCATCCGAGGCCGGGACGCCCGGCTTGAGCATAACGAAGGCCTTGACGCGCTGCATTCTGTACGGGTCGGGTACTCCGATCACGCAGCTCATCTGCACGCTCTCATGCGCGTCGAGGATGTTCTCGAGCTGCGCGGGGTACACATTATATCCGGACGTGACGATCATCCTCTTGGCCCGGCCTCTGAAGTATATGAACCCTTCGTCGTCCATAGTCCCAAGATCTCCCGTATAGACCCAGGTCAGTCCGTCGGCATGGCGGCGGAGCGTCCGGGCCGTTTCCTCGGGATGATTGACGTATTCCTTCATGACGGTGGGGCCGGCGAGAAGGATCTCCCCCTCCTCCCCGTAGGGCAGCTCCTCGTCCGTGCCGGGGCGGACGATTTTGATGTAGGTGTCGGGAAACGGTATGCCGATGCTCCCCTCCTTGAACATGTTGGGGGGAGTCAGGCAGCAGGCGGTCACCGTTTCGGTGGTCCCGTAGCCCTCGCGGACCTGGATCGTGGCTTTATGATCGTACAGGAAGCGGTCAAATTTCTTTTTCAGCTCCACTGACAGGGAATCCCCTCCGGAGAATACTCCCTTCAGACAGCTCAGATCCGCGCGTTCCATGCCGGGGATCCTCAGCAGCGCCTCATACAAAGTGGGAACGCCGGCGATGAAATTGCAGCGGTATTTTGTGATCAGCCCTGCATAGCTTTTCGCCGTGAAGCGCGGTACCAGCACGCACCTGCCCCCGTTGGCGAGCATGGAGTGGATGCACACCCCGAGTCCGAAGCCGTGGAACAGCGGCATGGCCGAGAGCATTTTGTCTCCGGGCCGGAACATGGGATTTGTGGCTGTGATCTGCCGCGCCAGAGCGTTGAAATTCCTGTTGGTGAGCAGTATGCCCTTTGTCGTGCCGGTGGTTCCGCCGGAATAGAGGATCACAGCGGGATCGTCTCCGGTCCTGCGGACTTTGTATTTCCAGAAACAGGACCTGCCCAGGCGCATGAACTCCTTCCACCGGATCACGGGAGCGTCGTCCGGGATCTTTTCGATCTTCCGTCCCTCGGTGAGCATATATCCCGCGCGTACCGGGCGGCTGAGCGCGTCCTTGATGCTGGCGATCACCACGTTCACAACGCAGGTGTCGGCGCGTATCGCCTCGATCTTGTGATAAAACTGGTCCAGCGTCACCACCGTAACGCTTCCGGACTCGTTGATATAAAACTCCAGCTCTTTCTCGCCGGAAAGGGGGTGCACCATGTTCGCCACGGCCCCCACCATATTGACTGCGTAAAACAGGTATATCGCCTGAGGACAATTGGGCATGGCGATGGTCACACGGTCGTTTTCCCGGATCCCGATGGTTTTGAGCGAGCGGGCGCACTGCTCGATATTTTTCATCATTTCCCTGTAGGACGTCGCCCTGCCCATAAAATCGAACGCTATGTTGTTGGGGTATTTCTCCGCAATTTCCCCCAGAACGTCCACCATGGATCCCTCGGGATATTCCAGCGTCATCGGAATGTCTCCCATGCTGGAACGCCACGGTGTACCGGCGGTGATCTCCGGCATTCTGTTACCTCCCATATACATTAAAGCATAAAAACGGAACCGTTTGCGTGAAACGATCCTTTTTGCGGGGTCATAGTAACACAGCGCCTGCGCAAATTCAAGCCGGGAGGTCTCCGGACAGAGCGTTCTTCGTCACGGTTTTTTTACAATTGCGGAAAGATTGGGTGTTTCCAGCGGAAAGAAAAAGGTGTATAATAATATGTCGTATTATGATTATACGCGGCCGGTTTCAGGAGCGGCATGATCAGCTCCCTTCCGCCGTTTCCGATCCGAAGACAAAGGAGGCTGTATCCTTGAAGAAAAAAGTCCTGGTCGTGGAAGACGACGGCAATATCGCCGAACTCCTGCGGCTGTATCTTGAGAAGGACGGATTTGAGGTCTTTCACGCCGGCGACGGCGCGGAGGGGATCCACATGGCGCAGACCCTTTCTCCCGACCTGATCCTGCTGGACATCATGCTCCCCGCGCTGGACGGATGGGTCGTCTGTTCCGAGATCCGCAAAACATCCCAGGTCCCGATCATTATGCTCACCGCCAAGGGGGAGACCTTTGACAAGATCTCCGGACTGGAGATGGGAGCGGACGACTACGTCACCAAGCCGTTCGAGGTGACGGAGCTGATGGCTCGGATCCACGCCGTTATGCGCCGCGGCAGCGGTGAGACGGTCCAGCCCGCGGAGCGCAAGCTCACCTTTGATAAGCTTGTGATCAATCTTGATTCCTATGAGCTCGTCGTGGACGGAAAGAGGATGGAGGTCCCTCCGAAGGAAATGGAGCTTCTCTATCATCTCGCTTCCTCGCCCAACCGCGTGTTCACCCGCAACCAGCTTCTTGACGAGGTCTGGGGCTTCGACTATTTCGGAGACTCGCGCACCGTGGACGTCCACATCAAACGCCTGCGCGAAAAGCTGGAGGGCGTATCGGACAAATGGTCGCTCAAGACGGTATGGGGCGTGGGATATAAGTTCGAACTCAGTGATTCGTGATGCACAGCTCGTATATACGCAACTTCATCAGCACGGCCGTGCTGATCCTGGTCAGCTTTCTGCTTATCGGCATCGCCTTCGGGTTCGCCAGCCGGCGCGTCTTCCTTTCCGAGACGGCCGCTCAGGTGGACAGCTCCGCCCGCGAGCTCTCGGTGATCGCCGTGGCCTACTCCGACGGTGGAGATCTTCGCGCTCCCGAGCTGAGCATGACGCTCTCCGCCGTAGCCTGCAGCAACGGCGAGCATATATTCATCACGGATACGGACGGTGTCGTTCAGTCCTGCTCCGACCCGGATTTTACCTGTGAACACATCGGCATGTCGCTGGACAGGGATTTCATGGCCGCTCTTCCCCGCTCCGGCTCCTACTCGGAGCTGGGCAGGATGAACGGAATGTACGCCCAGCAGCGCTATTCGGTCGTGACCGCCCTGTGCTCCTCCGACGGAGCTCCTCTGGGGTATCTGTTCGTCTCGCGGGATACCCACGAGGCTCTCTCCGTCTGGCAGTCGATCCTGCCTCTGTTTTTCCTCATCAGCCTCTTTGTGCTGATACTGTCCCTGTCCTTTTCCCTCGCGAACTCGCACGTTCAGTCGCAGCCCCTGAGGGAAATGGCGGAGGCTGCCCGGCGTTACGGCCGTGGCGACCTGTCCGTGCGCGTGGACATCTCGGACCGGGACGATGAGATCGGAGAGCTGGCGGAGGCCTTCAACTCCATGGCAGAGTCTCTGGAGAAGGCCGAATCCCGGCGTGATGAGTTCATTGCCAACGTATCTCACGAGCTGAAATCTCCCATGACGACGATCGCCGGATTTGCCGACGGCATACTGGACGGGACCATTCCTCCGGAAAACGAAAGGAAGTATCTGCAGACCATCTCCTCGGAGACAAAGCGTCTCTCGAGACTGGTCCGGAGCATGCTCGAGCTGTCCCGGCTTCAGGCCACGGACACCGCGGAACTCCTCCGCCAGAGCTTTGATATAGGAGAAGTCCTCCGCCGCACCCTGCTGAGCTTTGCCGACAAGATCGAAAGCAAGTCGCTCGACGTAAGCTTCCAGGTGCCCGAGGAGGCGATCTATGTGCTCGGGAATTCCGACGCGATCACCCAGGTGGTATACAACCTCTTTGACAACGCCGTCAAGTTTTCCCGCGAGGGAACGGAGCTGGGCGTATCCCTGTGGAAAGACAGCTCCAAGGCCTATGTGTCCGTCCGGAACCACGGCGCGACGATCCCCGAGTCGGAGATCCCCCTTCTTTTCGACCGGTTCCACAAGTCCGACCGCAGCCGCAGTCAGGATCGGGACGGGGTGGGACTCGGACTCTATATTGTGAAAACGATCCTCAAGAATCACGGAGAGGATATCGCTGTTACCAGCCGCCAGGGCGTCACGGATTTTGTTTTCTCCCTGTCGCTGAAGCAGGAAACGAAAAAATCGGACAGCAAAAAGCGGTCCGAAACCTGATGAACGGTCACGGTGAACTGATATGAATCAATCCTGGTACAACAATTCCGAAAATGAAAAGGAGAACTGGTACGCTCCTCCGGCTGAGAATGAGGAGGAGCCCGCCCCGGAGCGGCCCTCGCGGTCCGGCTGGGTGAAGCCTCTTATCTCCGTTCTGCTCGTGATCGCGCTGATCGCGGGATCGTCCGCGGCGTTCGCTCCCAAACGAACTCTTCCCGCGGAAACGCAGCAGGCGCAGGAGCGGGAGCCGGTATCCCCGGACGGCGGTACGGAGAGCGGCGAGCCGAAAGACGCGGAACCGAAGGAAGACTCCCCTTCCGGCATCATCGATGATTTCCGGGAATTCTTCAAAAATTACTATACGCCTCAGGAAGAGCATGAAAAATGCACCATCCCGACCGTAAAGGAGTTTCCCGGCATCTCTCTTACGCTCATGCCCACGGGAGGAAAGGATCTCTCGCTTCAGGAGGTCTACGCCAAGTGTTCCCCGTCGGTGGTGGCGGTCACCGCGTTTATCAATGAAAATAGTGATGAGCAGTACTATTGGGGCACCGGCATCGTCCTCACGCGGGACGGCTATATCGTAACGAACGCGCACGTGGTGGAGGGCTCCTGCCGCGCCAGGATCACCCTTTGGAACGACAGCGAGTACGACGCCCTTCTCGTGGGCTACGATTCCCGCAGCGATATCGCCGTTCTCAAGATAGACGCGGCGGGATTGGTTCCCGGTGAATTCTGCGACGCCTCCGACCTGAATGTCGGCGATCAGGTCGTCGCCATAGGAAACCCCCTGGGCCGGGAGTTCCGCAGCACCATGACCGAGGGGATCATTTCCGGCATCGACCGGGACATATCCTATAACGGGATCACCCAGACGCTTCTGCAGACCAGCGCTCCCATCAACGAGGGCAACTCGGGCGGGCCTCTCATCAACATGGCCGGCCAGATCATCGGCATCACGAATATGAAGATGAGCAACAGAGGCGGAGACGTTGCCGTCGAAGGCGTCGGCTTTGCCATCCCGTCGCGCACCGTCAAGACCATGGCCGACTCGATCCTCGGCAAAGGTAAGGTCACGGGACGTCCCGCGCTGGGGCTTACTCTCGGCCCGATCCCCGATTCCGCTCGCGAACAGTACGAGCTTCCCGAGGGTCTGTATGTCAGCGCCGTGTCCGAGGGTTCGGACTGCGAGGCGAAAGGCATTCTGCCCGGAGATATCATCACGGCGGTAAACGGCAGTCCTGTTAAAACGACGGATGAGGTGACCGGGGTGATCGCAGAGCTGAGCGTGGGCGACACCATGACCCTGACTGTCTGGAGAAAGGACCCCAAACCCCGTTCCTTTGACGTTACCGTTACGCTCAAGGACGTCATCGAAGTATACTGATCCCAAGAAAGGACAAGCGATATGAACGATCAGATCATCCGCAATTTCCTGTCTCTGGCCGCGATCCCGCGCAAATCCCACCATGAGGAGGCGGTCAGCCTGTTTCTGCGCGACTGGGCCGCCGAACGGGGTTTGGCCGTCTGCCGCGACGACGCGGGCAACATCATTATCGATAAAAAGGCTTCTCCCGGGAACGAAGGCGCCCCCTGTACGATCCTGCAGGCGCACATGGACATGGTGTGCGTGGCCGAACCGGGACGGGAATACGATCCGCTGTCCGATCCGATCCATGTGATCAGCGACGGCCGAACGCTCACGGCGGACGGCACCTCCCTCGGAGGAGACGACGGAGCCGGAGTTGCCGTCGCCATGACTGTTCTGGAGGATGCCGGCGCCGTGCACGGGCCTCTTCGCGCTATATTCACCGTGGACGAGGAGGACGGGATGCTCGGGGCAAACGCTCTCGATCCCCGGCATCTGGACGCTGCGTTCCTGATCAATCTGGACTGGGAATCCTTCGGTTCTCTGTGCTGCTCCAGCGCGGGCAGCGATATGTATCTGCTCTCACGGCCCGCCGAATGGGAGAGCGCGGAGGGCGACTCGTTTTTCGCGCTGAAGCTCTCCGGATTTGAGGGCGGACACTCCGGGGCTCAGATCCACCTGGGAAGAGCCAACGCGATCCGGCTCGCTGCCCGCGTGCTTCTCCGGTCCGCCGAATCCACCGGAGCGCGGGTGCGCCTGTGCTCCTTCCGCGGCGGTACCGCGCACAACGCCGTTCCCTCCGTCGCGGAGGCTGTCGCCGCCGTTGACGACGCGCACGCGGACGCTTTTCTGGACGCGTGCAGGCGTGAGATCGATATCGAACTGGAAAAATGCGCCCAGACCGATCCCGGCGCGGTCGTTTCCGTTTCGGACGCGGACACGGCCGGACGCGCGCTCACTCCGGCGATGACGACGGATACTCTCTCCATCCTTACCCGGGTACACGACGGCGTGAACACCTTCTCCCCCTCTATCCCCGGACTTGTGGAGAGCTCCGCCAATACCGGCATCGCCGAGCTGAAGGACGGCTGTTTTGAATTTATGATCCATCAGCGCAGCTCCGAGCCCGCTCTGACCGCCGAGATGAAAAAAGATTTTCTCTCCCTTGCGGAAAAGTACGGCTATACTCTGAGCGTGATGTCCTCAGGTCCCGCCTGGCCGGTGAAGCCCGACAGCGCCCTGCTGAAGATCTGCGAGGAGGAATTCCTCGCGCTGTTCGGAACGCCGATCCGCGTCGAGCCTGTCCACGCCGGTCTGGAATGCGGCGCGTGGGCAAACAAGAATCCCGCTCTGGACATCATTTCCATCGGTCCTGAGATCCTTGACATCCACTCCCCCAAAGAAACGCTGATCCTGGAGAGCGTCGATAACTGCGACGCACTGGTGCGCGCCGTTCTGCGCCGCATCGCCGGGAAATGACCCGTTATCATGCCGGCGATTATGACGTCGCCGTGATCGGAGCCGGGCACGCGGGCATCGAAGCCGCTCTTGCCTCGGCCAGGCTGGGCATGCGAACCATCTGCTTTACCGTGAATCTGGACAGCGTTGGCAACATGCCGTGCAACCCGGCCATCGGCGGTACGGGAAAAGGGCACCTGGTCCGCGAACTGGACGCTCTGGGCGGAGAGATGGGCAAAGCGGCCGATGAGACGTGCATTCAGTTCCGCATGCTCAATCGCGGCAAAGGCCCCGCCGTGCATTCCCTTCGCGCGCAGGCGGACCGCCGCAGGTATCAGGAGCGGATGAAGCAGACTCTCGAGCAGCAGGAAAACCTGACTCTTCGCCAGGCGGAGGTCGTTTCGATCGGTCTGACGGAGGGACGCGTTTCCTCTGTCACGACTCATACCGGAGCGGAATTTGCATGCCGGGCCGTCGTGATCGCCACAGGCACCTATCTCGGCGGCCGTACCATCATCGGCGATGTGGTGCGCAGCTCAGGCCCCGACGGACTGGCGGCCGCCGAGCGGCTCACCGGCTGTCTGGCGGGCATGGGGCTCCGTATGCGCCGCTTCAAGACCGGTACGCCGCCGCGCGTCAACGCCCGCAGCGTATCTTTTGACAAAATGGAGCTCCAGCCCGGGGACGAGGACATAGAGCCTTTTTCTTTCTCCAACGAGGGCAAAAGCGTATGCAACAGGGCCGTGTGTTATCTCACCTATACCAATGAGCAGACCCATGAGATCATCCGCGCGAATCTGGACCGCAGCCCCCTGTTCAACGGAACGATCGAGAGCACCGGGCCGCGTTACTGCCCCTCCATAGAGACCAAGATCGTCACCTTCCCCGACAAGCCCCGGCATCAGCTGTTTATCGAGCCCATGGGACTGAATACCTCCGAGCTCTATATCCAGGGTCTGTCCTCCTCGCTGCCGGAGGACGTGCAGGTCTCGATGGTGCACACGATCCCCGGCCTGGAGCGGGCGGAGTTTGAGCGCAGCGCTTACGCCATCGAGTACGACTGCGTCGATCCCACGGAGCTGAAGCCGACATTGGAATGCCGGAAGATCCCCGGCCTTTACGGCGCCGGTCAGTTCAACGGCTCCTCGGGTTATGAGGAGGCGGCCGTTCAGGGCTTTGTGGCGGGCGTGAACGCGGCTCTCAGGCTCAAGGGTGAAGAGCCCATGATCCTCCGCCGTTCCGACGGGTATATCGGCACGCTGATCGACGACCTCGTCACCAAGGGGACCGAGGAGCCGTACCGCATCATGACTTCGCGGAGCGAGTATCGCCTTCTGCACCGGCAGGACAACGCCGATGAGAGGCTGAGTCCCATCGGGCACAGGATCGGCCTGATCTCCGACGAGCGGCTCGCCGCCGTGCGGACCAAATACGCCTGTGTGGAAAAGGAGCGCGGCAGACTCGAGCGCGTCTTTATTCCCCCGTCGGAGGAGCTCAATCATCTGCTTGAAGAAAAAAACACGGCGCCGGTCTCCTCCGGCGTATCTCTGGCCGATCTCCTGCGCCGGCCCCAGCTGAGCTACACGGATCTGGCTCCTTTCGACCCCGGCCGTCCGGACCTTCCCCGCGCCGTTTGGGAAGAGGTATCCATTACCGTCAAATACGAGGGCTATATCCGCAGACAGCTCAAGCAGGTTGAGGAATTCCGCCGTATGGAGAGCCGGCGGCTGCCCCCGGATATCGATTACGACCGGGTGCCCGGACTGCGGACAGAGGCCCGTCAGAAGCTCTCGTCGATCAGGCCGGAGAATTTCGGGCAGGCTTCGCGGATCTCCGGCGTATCCCCCGCGGATATGGCCGCGCTTATGATCTATACCGAGAAGGAGAAAGCATGAGACACAAAAGAACCATTCCCGCCATGATCCTGATCCTCGCCCTGATCACGACCCTTTTCGGGTGCGGGCGGAACAACGGTCCGCGGCCTATCACCTTTACCGTCATCGGCGAACTCAATCAGGAGGAATTCCGCGTCGCGTTCCGCAAAGACGACCCTCTGTGCGAGATCGTCACCGCGGCCATGGAGGAGCTCGCCGCGGAGGGCCAGATCACGCGTCTGAGCACCCAGTATCTGGGCGCGGATTACAGCTGCATGCCTGCACGGGACGGCGCGCTGCTCAGCGTAAGCGCCGATACCGTCCCCGGCCGGAAGCTGCGGATCGGAGTTCAGGACGGCGTCGCTCCTCTCTCCTCTTCCCGCGCCGACGGATCCTTCAGCGGCCTGATCCCCGATATGGCGGAGCTTGTCGCGGAAAAGCTCGGCTGGACGTTTGAATACATGGTCATAAACAGCGAGAGCGTTGCCGCGGAGCTCGGCAGCGGCAACATCGACTGCGCCTGGATGGCGGCGTCCTTTGCCGGCAGCGAGGATTCCTGTTCCCTCTCCCCCGGCTGGCTTCGGAATTCCCATCAGCTTGTCGTCCGTTCGGAGAGCGGGATCCGGAGAAAGAACAATCTGAAGGGAAAGGTACTCGGCATAACGGACGCCACGGCCCTGGCGGCGCTCAAGGAGGACGGTCTGTTTGAGAAGATCACCTCCGTATGGTACTACGACGATCTGAACGCCTGCTTCAACGCCCTGGCGGCCGGCGACTGCGACGCCGTAGTCATCGACAGCATCGTTTCCGCCTATTATGTCTGACCCGTCGCTCAGGCAGGACACGCAAGGCGGCCCGCCCCATTTCCGGGGCAGGCCGCCTTGCGTGTTTTTATGATCGTTTCTGCCGGTATGTCATTCCGCCTCTTCGGCTTTTTCGGCTTCCTTGGCCAGTCTGACGATACGGCTTGTCCCCAGCCGTTCCGCGCCGAGAGCGATGAACCGCTCCGCGTCCTCGATCGTGGAGATCCCTCCGGCGGCCTTTACCTTGACCTCCGGCGCGCAGTGCGCGCGCAGGAGCGCGACGTCGTCGAACGTCGCTCCGCCTTTGGAGAATCCGGTGGAGGTTTTGATATACTCCGCGCCGGACGCGGAGACGATCTGGCACATTTTGATTTTTTCCTCTTCGGTAAGCAGGCAGCACTCAATGATCACCTTAAGAAGGCGACCCTCGCAGGCGCGCCTGACACGGTCGATCTCATCGGCGATACGGTCCCAGCACCGGTCCTTTACCATACAAAGATCGATGACCATATCGATCTCATCCGCCCCGTTTTTCACGGCGTCGTTGGCCTCAAAGGCCTTTACGACGGGGGTGGAGTATCCGTTGGGAAAGCCGATGACCGTGCAGATCTTCAGCCGGTCCCCCACATAACGCTTCGCGCCGGCCACATGCGCGGGAGGAATGCATACACTCGCGCAGCCGTAACGGATCGCGTCGTCGCACAGAGAGCGGATCTCGTCGGCCGTACAGTCGACGCGCAGCAGAGTGTGGTCACAGCGGGACAGTATTTCCTTTATATCCATGAAAAAGCCCTTCTTTCCGTTGATTATGGATCGGTATATGCTCAATATACCATCCTCGGCGGGTTTTGCCAAGGGTTTGGCGCCGATTTCCGCCGGTGTACCGCTGGAATCGAACAGGGCTCTGTCTTCCGGCTCCCCCGAAGCGCCCGCGCGCCGTATCCCGCGGCGGGAGCGGGGATTCTGGTTGATTTTCCGATGACGATATGCTATATTGTGTAAGTTAAATTGGAGTACTATATGCAGGAGGTCCGCGATATGTGGCTGTCCGACCGATGGAAGGACTATGAGCTTCTGGATGTCTCCGACGGAGAGCGTCTGGAGCGCTGGGGCAGTCATATCCTGATCCGTCCCGATCCCCAGGCGATATGGCGTACCCCCCGTGAGCATCCCGACTGGAACAGGGCCGAGGGGCGCTACAGCCGGAGCCGCACCGGAGGCGGCGCGTGGGATAAGGGCGGCCTGCCTTCCGAGTGGGAGATAGACTACCGGGACCTGCGCTTTCGCGTGAAGCCGATGAACTTCAAGCATACGGGCCTGTTCCCGGAACAGGCCGTGAACTGGGACCGGATGCGCTCGCTGATCGGCTCCGCGGGACGTGAGATCAGCGTACTGAACCTGTTTGCCTATACCGGCGGCGCGACTCTGGCCTGTCTGGCGGCGGGAGCTTCTGTATGCCATGTGGACGCCGCGAAGGGCATGGTCGCCTGGGCGAAGGAAAACGCCGCCCTTTCGGGGCTGTCCGGTGGAAAAGTCCGCTGGATCGTGGACGACTGCGCCAAGTTTGTGGAGCGCGAGATCCGCCGCGGGCGGAGATACGACGCGATCATCATGGATCCCCCCTCCTACGGACGGGGCCCGGGCGGCGAGATCTGGAAGCTGGAGGATGACCTGTGGGACTTTGTCAGTCTCTGCCGCCGTGTTCTCAGCGATGATCCGCTGTTCGTGATCATCAATTCGTATACCACGGGGCTGGCCCCGTCGGTGCTGACCTATTTCACGGAAAGCCTTTTCACGGGGCGATTCGGCGGGCGGAGCGAAGCGGGAGAGCTGGGCCTGCCCGTAACCCGGAGCGGTCTGGCGTTCCCCTGCGGAGCGACCTGCCGCTGGGAGAGATGACAGATGGATGTAATCACTTTCGATCATGTCGGTTTTCGGTATCCGGACAGTCCGGAGCCGGTTCTTAAGAATATCGATATCGCCTTTTCCGGCGGGTCCTTTACGGCTGTCCTGGGGCATAACGGATCGGGCAAATCCACGATGGCTAAGCTCTGCAACGCCATCCTTACGCCCACAGAGGGCGCCGTGCGCGTAAAAGGCATGGATACACGGGACGACAACAGCCTTCTGAGTGTGCGCCGCACGGTGGGGATGGTATTCCAGAATCCGGATAATCAGATCGTGGCCAGCGTGGTGGAGGACGATGTCGCTTTCGCTCCGGAAAACCTGGGCGTAGAGCCTTCGGAGATCCGACGCAGAGTGGACAACGCGCTCAGGCGCGTGGGGATGTACGAGTTCCGTCTGCACGCGCCGCATCTGCTCTCGGGCGGGCAGAAGCAGCGCATAGCCATAGCGGGTGTTCTGGCCATGCAGCCTGAGATACTGGTGCTGGACGAGCCCACCGCCATGCTCGATCCCTACGGCCGGCGCGAGGTCCTCGCCACCGTGGAGGAGCTTCGTGCCGAGACCGGCATGACCGTGCTTCTGATCACGCATCATATGGACGAGTGCATAAACGCCGACCGCGTAGTCGTCATATCGGACGGGGAGATCGCACTGGACGGGACTCCGGCGGACGTTTTCTCCCGTGTGGAGACCATGCGCGATCTGGGTCTTGATGTCCCCGCTACCACGGACTGCGCAAAGCCGGGGCGGATGTGCCGCTGTCCGCGCTGTCGATAGACGACTGCGCCGACGCGATCGCGAAGCTGTTCGCGCGCCGGTAAGCTTTCATCTCCCGAAACACCGATCAAAGGAAAATCATTATGGCAGATATCCGTCTTGAGTCGCTTCGGCACGTGTACAGCCGCGGCACTCCCTTTGAAAAAACCGCGCTGGACGATGTATCGCTGGATATACCGTCCGGTCAGTACGTGGCGATCCTCGGCCACACCGGAAGCGGGAAAAGCACTCTGATCCAGCATCTGAACGGATTGCTCGCGCCCACGTCCGGCCGCGTTCTGTTTGACGGGGAGGACATACACCGCTCCAAGGAGGCGCTGCGTGATATCCGCTTCCGTGTGGGTCTGGTGTTCCAGTATCCGGAGTACCAGCTGTTTGAGGAAACGGTTTACAGGGACATCGCCTTCGGGCCGAAGAACATGGGCCTGTCCGAAAGCGAGATCGACGAGCATGTGCGCCTGGGCGCCCGCTTTGCCGGTGTGGACGAGAGCCTGTTCTCACTCTCCCCTCTGGAGCTCTCCGGCGGACAGAAGCGGCGAATCGCCATAGCGGGCGTCATGGCCATGGAACCGGATGTGCTGGTGCTGGACGAGCCCATAGCGGGGCTCGATCCCGCGGGCTGCCGTGCGCTGCTGAAAAATATCAAGGAATACCACCGGTCCACTCACGGGACCGTCATACTGGTCACGCACGACATGGATGTGGCGGCCAGCGAGGCGCAGCGTCTTGTGGTTATGAACAAGGGCGCCGTCGCTCTGGACGGTACCCCGGCGGAGATATTTTCCCGCCCGACGGAGCTTCGCTCCATGGGGCTGGATATCCCCGACGCCACCGCGCTGGCTCAGGCTCTGCGCGAGCGCGGGGTGGAGATCCCCGAGTCGATTTACACGCCCCGGTTTCTCGCCGGTGTACTCCTTTCCCGAAACGGAGAAGGCCCATGCTGAAGGATATCACTCTCGGTCAGTACTTTCCCGGCGACACGCCGGTTCATCGTCTGGACCCGCGCACGAAGCTCGTGTGCGTGATCCTGTATTTCATAGCGCTCTTTACGGCGAACGGACCCTGTTCCGTCGGTCTGGTGTTCCTTACGCTCGCGTTCGCCGTGGGCATAAGCCGCATACGGCCGGGAGCTCTTGTAAAGGGCATGAAGCCTCTGCTGTTCATCGTGATCTTCACGGCGATCCTCAACTTGTTTTTCACCGAGGGCGAGGTACTGTTCCGCTGGTGGATCTTCCGCGTGACGGATCAGGGCGTCTATCGCACGGTGCTGATGGTCCTGCGGATCTTTCTGCTGGTTAGCAGCACCTTCCTTCTCACCTATACCACCTCCCCCCTTCAGCTCACCGACGGCATGGAAAGGCTCCTCGCTCCTCTGAAAAAGGTACGCTTCCCGGTACACGAGCTTTCGATGATGATGAGCATTGCTCTGCGTTTCATCCCCACGCTGATCGAGGAGACCGACAAGATCATGAGCGCGCAGAAAGCCCGCGGCGCGGACTTCGATACCGGGGGCCTGGCCAAACGGGCAAAAGCGCTGCTGCCGATACTGGTGCCTCTTTTCGTGAGCGCCTTTCGTCGGGCCGATGAGCTGGCCACGGCCATGGAATGCCGCTGCTATCACGGAGGTGAAGGCCGCACGCGGATGAAAACTCTGAAGATGGGCGTGGGAGATTATCTGACGCTGCTCCTCTACTGTCTGGTCGTCGCCGGAGCGATCGTGCTGGTGAGGCTGGGCCTGTGAGAAATGTCGCGCTCAGGCTCCGCTACGACGGCTCGGACTACCATGGCTGGCAGCGTCAGGCGGGACTGCCCACCGTGCAGCAGACGGTGGAGGAAGCCGTAGAGAAGGTCTGCGGAGTGAAGGCTCATGTTACCGGGTGCGGCAGGACCGACGCGGGCGTGCACGCTCTGAGCTACTGCGCCAACTTCCGCGCCGACTGTACGATCCCCGCGGACCGTGTCCCGCTGGCGCTGAACGCGCGTCTTCCCGGCGATATCTCCGTAACGGCGGCGTGCGACGTCGGGGAGAGCTTCAACGCCATCGGTTCCTGCATCAAAAAAGAGTACATATACCGCATCCTCAACAGCCGCATCCCCGATCCCTTTCTGGACAAAAGAGTGTGCTTTTTCCCCTCGCCGCTGGACATCGACGCGATGAAGCGCGCCGCCGCCGCCTTCGTGGGCACCCACGACTTTGCCGCGGTCCGCAGTGTCGGCACACCGACAAAAACCACCGTTCGCACCGTATACTGGTGCGAGGCAGAGCGGGAAGGCTCCTATATCACGGTGAGAGTGTGCGCGGACGGATTCCTGTACAACATGGTGCGGGCCATGGTGGGAACTATGGTCTACGCCAGCTACGGCAAACTGATCCCCGAGGATATCCCCGCGCTGCTGGAAACTCGCGACCGGCGGCTGACCGGTCCGACCATGCCTCCTCAGGGTCTGTATATGAACCGGGTGTGGTATGACGGCCCGGCGGGCGGGATGATGGCAGAGCCCTTCGGGGGTGAGCTTCGTGTATAAGCGCTCGGGCCGGATACTCGCGGCGACGGCCGCTCTGCTCGCGGCGGCCGTATTTCTTCTGATCATCAGCATCCTGCAGGCGCGCAGGCCGTCCCTCACACTGCGTCAGAACGGATTTCTCGGCGCGAACGCCGAAGCCGTATACACCCGGGCCGGGAACGGTCTGGCCGTGGCGGACCGGGATCATATCGCGCTGTACGCCGTTTCGGGCAAGTGCGCGGCGCAGGCGCAGACACGTTTCCGCGAACCGAAATGCGCCGGGAGCCCGCTGCTGGCCGTGTTCTATGACGCTCTCTCGCCCGGGATCGAAACGCTGTATCCCGACGGGACGCACAAAAGCGCCGACACGGAAGGCCCGGTATTATTTGCCGACGCGAACGAAACCGGCCTGATCGCCGTCATATGGAAAAACGACGCCGGCCGCGGGACCGTGATGGTCTATGATACCGATCTCACGCCGCTGTTTCGCTGGGACGCCGGAAGCTCCGTTCCGCTCTCCGCCCGGACCGGCGGAGAAGATCTGCTGTGCGTCAGCTCTCAGACCGGCGACGGCAGCCGTCTGCACTTCTTTCGGATAGACCGTGCGGAGGAGTATCTCAGGGTCTCCTTCCCCGGTGAGAAGCTCCTTGACTTCGATTATCTGGACGACGGCATGCTGGCCGTCGTGACCGAACAGCGCCTGCTCCTTCTGGACAGCGCGGGCGAGGCCGCCGCCTCGGTGAGCTTCGGCTCACAGCGGCCGATGGTCTGCTCCGCCGGGGGCTCACACGCGGACGTGTACGCCGCCTCCGCCGAGGGCGGGACCGTTACCGTGCTCGGCTCGGACAGAGAGAGCCCGATGTCTCTCGCGTGTCCGGCAGGCGTAAAGGATCTCTCGGGCTGCGGAGATGAACTTCTGGTGCTCTATGATAACGGAGAGTCTGCGCTGTACAGCCGCGATCTCTCGGAAATCGTATGGTATCAGCCGGACAGGGACGCCGACAGGGTGTTCCTCACCCCCAACGGAATGGCATTTTTCACCGGGCCCGCCGGCGTCACTCTGGCGGATTTCGGACGGTGATCCGGAGAGGATCACCCTAATACGGGAGGCGGAGCATGAGAACGATTCTGAGTCTCGCGTTTCTGATCATATTGATTTTCTGCGGATGGTCCGGCTATAAAAAAGGCCTGATCATGGGCGTTTTCTCCCTGCTGGCCTTCGCGGTGTCGGTGTACGGGGCAAATCTGCTCTCAACGACCTACTCTCTCGAGGTGGTGGACGCGCTGCGTCCTTTTGCCAGCGGCTTCGTCGAAGTGAATATCGTAGACAAGAAGGTCCGGCCCGCCATGGGGCTGGACGCGATGACGCTTTCCACCACCGACTTTTTCGCCCAGAATCCCGGCCGCGAAAAGGAATTCTGTACCCTTACCTACACGAGCATGGGCATATACGACGCGACCGCCGAGCAGATGGCCGACGAGGCTGTCTTACGTTCCCACGAGAAAGGCGAGGAGCTGCTCGACGCCGTGGTAAACGTGCTGTGCGAACGCGCGGCTTTCGCAGGCGGCTTCCTGCTGGCCTTCATCATGGTGTATATACTGCTCACCGTGATACTGAATCTTCCGAATATCAGCTTCAAGATCCCCAATTTCGACGCTCTCAACGATATCGGCGGAGCGGTGCTCGGCGCTGCACAGGGGATATGCCT